>JACQTO010000222.1 GCA_016210745.1 Betaproteobacteria bacterium | reverse complement strand
TTCAGCCAGTTGCTGGATCCCCGCTTTCGCGGGGATGACTTGATCAGTGTTTCCCTAGAATCCTGTCTTTGGAGACTTGAGCATGACTATCGAAACCTATCGTGGCGTGGTCTATCCGTGGCAGATTGACCACATGGGCCACATGAACGTGCAGTTCTATACCGCGCGCTTCGACGAGGCGACTTGGCACCTGAATGCCGCCCTCGGCCTGACGCCGGCTTATTTCAAGGCGAACCGGCGCGGCATGGCGGCGATTGAACAACATACGCTGTACAAGCGCGAGCTGCATGCCGGGGCGCTGATCCGCATCACTTCGGAGCTGCTCGAGTTGAAGGGGAAAAAGGCGAGGTTTCTGCACCGAATGTACAACGTCGATACCGGCGAGGAAGCCGCGAGCAGCGAGCTGCTCGCGCTCTTCATCGACACCGATACGCGTCGTTCCGTGCCGTTTCCCGCGGACATCCTGCAGCGCGCCGCGCAGGCCGGATAGTACGGCGCAGATTACAAGAAATGTAATGCTATTGTCATACTGCCGTTGTGGGCGCACTGCTACGATGAGCGCGCCACTGGACCGCCGAAGCTGCGCAAAGTCGGGTCAAAACAGGGGCAAATCACCCATGCCAAGTCGCCATTTCCTTGGACGGGGATCGCGGTTGGAGTGCCCGCTCCAATCGCAACGAATTGCCAAAATTTAATCTGCGCAAGGAGATACGGCAGAATCATGGTGCGGAACGGCGGGTGGGCGGACTTGCGCGCCAATGCGTCGTCGAGCATGGAACGGAATTTGCCTTTTGAGCCGGCGGAAGAAACGATTCGAACGTGTGTTAACAACACACCGCATTTCGAAGCTACCGGCGCAGCACCCGCGGCGCCCACTATGTGAGGGACTGTCCCAGTGAAAATCCTGGTTGCAGAGGACCATCAAGATACCGCCGCCTACATGCGTGGGGCGCTGGTCGAAAGCGGTTTTGTCGTGGACGTCGCGGAGGACGGGGCCGACGCTTTGGCCTTCGCCAACAGTTGCGAATACGACCTGATCGTTCTGGACGTCATGCTGCCGCGGTATGACGGCTGGACCATTCTGACGCGCCTGCGAAGCGCCGGCAAACATACGCCGGTCCTATTCGTGACCGCCCGCGACGCGGTAGCCGATCGCGTCAAAGGACTGGAGCTCGGTGCCGATGACTATCTGGTCAAGCCGTTCATGTTTTCCGAACTTCGGGCGCGCGTGCGTGCGCTGTCGCGCCGAATGCGAAGCCAACAGGTCGCGACGTTGTGCATTGCCGATCTGACCATCGACCTGGTACAGCACAAGGCGGCGCGCGGCGGGCAGCGCATCGACCTGACGGCGAGGGAATACACGCTGCTCGAACTGCTGGCGCGGCGCGCCGGCCAGATTCTGCCGCGATCCCTGATCGCCGACCATGTCTGGGACATGAACTTCCACAGCGACGACAATGTGATCGATGTCGCGATCAAGCGCCTGCGCAAGAAAGTCGATGACCCCTTCGAAGCGAAACTGATTCACTCCGTGCGGGGCGTGGGCTATGTTCTCGAGAAGCGCTGATGCGCCAGCCGGCGTGGCGCACTGGCGCAGCCTCCTTGGTGGCCAGTCGATCGCCGCGCACATCGCGCAGCTTCATGTTCTCTCTGGCGTCGCCGTGGTCACGATCATGGTGGGCTTTGTGTACTGGGTGGAGATCGAGGCCCTGCCGTGGGACGACGTTCAATTCCTGACCGACAAGGTGCAGCAGTTGCGCCTGGCCATGCGGCATGATGGCGACGATGGCAGCCACCTCGCGCATGAAGTGGAGGTCCAAGGGGGGATCCATGCTCACGGACAGCACTACATCTTCTATTCGCGTGTTCTCGACGAGCAAGGACGAGTCCTGCTCGAGACCCCGGGCATGGAAAACATCCTTGGGACAGTCCCGTTTCCGCAGCCCGAGCGCACCACAGGTTTCCCTCAGCACGCGGAACGTCTGCAGACGCCCCAAGGGCGATCCTATCTGTTGACCTCCGCCTGGGAAGACGGCGGCGGCATGAATTCGGCGCGCCGAATGATCCAGGTGGCGATGGATAACACGGACGACATGAACTTCATCGGCCACTACCGGCGCACCTTGCTGCTGGCGGGATTACTTGGCGTCCTGTTATCGGCTGCCATAGGTGTCTTTGTCGCTCGCAGCGGTATGCGGCCACTGGCTCGAATCGCGCGCGTCGCCGAGCAGATCAGCGCGAGTCGATTGGACAGGCGCATCGAACCGGAGCGCTGGCCGCAGGAACTGACTGTCCTGGCAACGGCGTTTGACGGCATGTTGGATCGCCTTGAGGATTCGCACTCCCGACTGGCGCAATTTTCGGCGGACCTGGCCCATGAGCTGCGCACTCCTATACACGTATTGATGGGGCGATTGGAGCTTGCCCTGAGCAAGGATCGCGAGCCGCGCGAGTACCGCCGCATCCTGGAACCCGCCCTGGAGGAGTTCCATGCGCTCGCGCGAATGATCGACGATCTGCTGTTCCTCGCCCGCGCGGAAAATCCGAAGACCCAAGTCGAGCGCAGATGGTTCGACGCACGCCAGGAACTCGAGGCGGTCCAAAGTTTCTACGAGGCGCTGGCGGAAGATCAGGGCGTAACCCTGACTTGTCATGGCCAGGCGCAGCTCTGCGGGGATTCGCGCCTGATCCGCCGTGCCGTGACCAATCTGCTGTCCAACGCGCTGCGTCACACCCCCAGCGGCGGGCAAATCGTCCTGTCGGTCGAACAAGCGCACGACAACGCCGTTCTGTTGAAGGTGAGCGATACCGGCTGCGGTATCCGGCGCGAAGACTTGCCCAGAGTCTGCGAGCGCTTGTTCTGCTCGAATCAGGGCGGCACCCCTCGCGCCGAGGGGGCGGGATTGGGTCTTGCGATCGTCAAGAGCATCGCCGAGTTGCACGGCGGCACGGCGTCGGTCGAAAGCCACCCCGGCCGAGGTACCACCGTTGTCCTCCGTTTGCCGAATCCCGCCCTCGCCGCAGCCGCAGCATAAGTAGCCGCGCGATCTCGGAGCGCGAAGCGTTGGAGCGCGGTAGCGCAGTAGCGCGGCCGCGCTCCGCTCCTGTGTTCGGCACCGGCGCCCACCTTGTCGCGCTGCCCACCCAGTACTTCCCCGCGGCACGCCCGATCGCTCGCGCCGCGCGGCTTCCTTGCCCCCTGCTCGGCTTCGCCGCGCGCTCGAAGATTACAAAACTGTAATTTTCCCGTCATGCAACTGTAATTCTTGTGTCACCCGCCCGTCAGGCGGGCAGTGCATAAAGCTAATCGTGCGCTCTCGACTAACGAACCGAGATCATCGCGCATTTCTGCGTTCAACCGGAGCCGCCAAAGTGCTTCAAAACGACAGCCGATCAATGGTTCATCACCCCCTATAGGAGCGTAACGTCATGGCATCGTTCATCAAATCCGATCTCGCGTTCATTCTCGAGCAGATCATCATCGCCGAAAGGCATGCGGCCGGAGAGGATCTGGTCACGCTGAATTCGGTTTCGGAACTCTCGCTCGGACTGCGGACGGTCGACGGCTCGTTCAACAACATCGTCACGGGCCGGACCGATTTCGGCGCTGCCGATCAAACCTTTCCGCGCATGCTGGCATCGGTGTTCCGTTCGGCCGAAAACGTCACGATCGACCTGGATGGTCCGGGTCCGCTGACGGTGGGGACGCCGACCTCCTACGCTCAGACCAGCGGCTTCGTCTTCGACTCGCAGCCGCGCACCATTTCCAACCTGGTCGTCGACATGACCGCCAACAACCCGGCGGCAGCGGCGGCTGCGGCAGCCAACCCGGGTTCCGAAATCGTGACCGGAACTCGCACCGATGGAACCACCTACGAAGCATTTTTCATCCCGAACATCGCACCCGACGAGGGCCTGTCCGCGCCGTTCAACGCGTGGATGACCTTCTTCGGCCAGTTCTTCGACCACGGCCTGGAT
>JACQTO010000221.1 GCA_016210745.1 Betaproteobacteria bacterium | reverse complement strand
GATGAAAAAGCCATCCGGGCACAATCGGCGATCTCGTATGAAAATGCCAGGCCGTCCGTGCCGTTAACCGAAACCGGGTTTTCAGTACGGATGCTTTTTATCCGTGCTGAAAACCCGGTTGGCGCGCGCAGCGCGCAAGGCCGCGGTCGGCTGATTGACCTTCGGTTTCTTGGCAGGAAAAATATTTGTTGAAGTGGTTCTGTTCAACATATTGCACGGGAGAGTGGAAATCAGCGTTCCCCGAGCGATTCGGCGATCGTCTTGGTGATCGGCTTGGTCAGGTATTTCCAGACGGTGTTGCTGCCCGTCTTGATTTCGACGGAGGCGGTCATCCCCGGCTGAATTTCGATGCGTTTTCCGCCGTGCTGCGCGATATCGCCAACCTTGGTCTTCACCTGCACGCGATAGTAGGGGGAGTCGTTGACGGTGCGCGTTTCATCGCTCAGCGTGTCGGCGCTGATGTAGCTGACCGTGCCTTGGAGAGCCCCGTAAACGGTGTAGTCATAGGCATCCAGTTTGACGGTGGTCGGCAGCCCCGGTTTCACGAAAGCGATATCCGATGGTTTGACTTTCGCCTCGATCAGCAGATCGTCCTCGATGGGCACGATCTGCATGATCTCTTCGCCGGGCCGGGCCACGCCGCCGCGCGTGCTGATGCGGACATTGCGCACGATTCCATCCATGGGGGCGGTGACGACCGTGCGCTCGAGCTGGTCCTTGCGCTGAGCGACGATTTGTTCCAGGCCCGCCAAATCTTCCAGCGCCTTTGACAGGTCGGCTTGCGAGTCCTGCAGGTATTTATTGCGACGGTTGGCGATAGTCCCCTCTATATCGGCCACCTGGCGTTGCAGCTTGAGCACTTCGGCCTTGCTGACATCGCCCCCCTGCAGCAGAGGAAGATTGATGGCGAGCTCGGACTTGACCAGTTCCAAGGACTGGCGCAGCGCGCCCAATTCCTCGTTGATTGCGGCTTGCCTTTTCTTGAACAGCATTTCCTGGCTGGCGCGGATGTCCGGGTATTGCTCGAGTTCCGGCGGAAATTGCGGCTGGCCTCCATAGGCTTCGGCCTTGAGGCGCGCAACGGCTGCCTTGAGCGCCGCTCCCTTGGCCCGGCTCTCGAGGTATGAGGTTTCCGTTTTCGACTTGTCGAAACGAACCAGGATCTGTCCTTCCTTTACAGCCGATCCTTCCCTGACCAGGATCTCTTCGACGATTCCGCCGTCGAGTTCCTGTATCACCTGATTCCTGGAACTGGCGATTACCTGCCCCTGGGCGCGGGTGATCTGATCGATCTCGGCCCAGTTTGCCCAATAGACGAAGCCGCCGATGGCGGCTGCGCTGGCGAAGACCAGTATGTGTCCCGAATAAGGAAGATCGTCTTTGGTGTTAGTCATGATTTTCAGGCCGAGGCGGTTGCAAGATCGTCGCGCGAGCGAGTCGCGGGCGCAGGGGTTTGAGCAGGGGCGAGTTTGGCCATGACAAGATCGCGCGGGCCGTCGATCGCCACGCGCCCACCCTGCATGACCATCAGCCGATCTACGATGGGAAGCAGGGCGCTCTTGTGCGTGGCCACTAACAGCGTCGTACCGGCGGCTGCCTTGGCATGCAGCATGGCGACGACCTTGGCTTCGGCGACGGCGTCCATCGAGGCGGTCGGTTCATCGAGCACCAGGACGCTCGGATTGGCGAGCAGCATTCGCGTCAATCCCACCAACTGCCGCTGCCCGCCGGAAATGCCTCGGCCGCCTTCGGTAATCGGCAGCGCCAGTCCTTTCGGATGGCTGGAAATCAGAGTGATAAGGCCGGTTTGGCGCGCCGCCTGCAACAGGGCTTCGTCGCCCGGATCGGGCAGACCCTGGAGCAGATTATCGCGCAGGGTCCCGCTGATCAGGCGGATTTCCTGGGGCAGGTAGGCGATGGTTTCACGCAAGAAGCTGGGCGAAATCCCCGCCATGTCGATGCCGCCCAGGAAAATCTTGCCTTCGCTGGGACGGTAGAGCCCGGAGGCGAGCTTGAGCATCGTGCTCTTGCCGGAACCGATGGCGCCGACGATGCCGACCTTGTCTCCGGGCCTGATCTCCAGTTGATTGATATCGACCGCCGCATCGGCTGCCGCTCCATAGCTGAACCGGGCCTGCTCGAAGCGGATGCTGGGTTCCAGCGATTCCGGAGTCAATGCCGTCACCGTTTCGTCCAGTTCGTTGGGCAGCGAAATGAGCTTGTCCAGGCCATCGATCGCGGCGCCTGCATGCGCCCACTGCACCATGAGTCCGGGTAGCTGGGCGATAGGCGCCATGGCGCGGCCATTGATAATGGTGCAGGCGATCAGTCCCCCCATGGTCAGGCTGTTTTCCGTCACCAGATAGGCGCCAAATGCAACCAGGGCGACGTAACCCGCCTGTTGCAGCGTTACCGTCACGTGTTGGGAAAGCGAGGAGTATTGCTTGATGTTGTAATCGGATTCCCCGGCCTCGGCCACCAGCCGATTCCAGCGCGCCTGCAGTTTCCATTCGGCGCTGTTGGCTTTCAGCGACTCCGCCCCATCGATCGATTCGACCAGCAATCCCGCCTTGCGATTGCTTTGCCCCTGGTTCTCTTTCGTGTTGCGCGCGATCTGCCGCTGAAACATGAGGCCCGAGATCAGCGAGATGGGAAGAAGCACGATGGGGACGATAACCAACTGGGGGGCGATCAAGCCGATGACGACGATAAAGAACAGCGCGAACGGGACGTCGATGAGCATGAATATCGAAGTCGAGCTCATGATGCCGCGCACCATCTCGAACCCTTTGATTTGCGCGGCCAGTGTGCCGATCGACGGCGGGCGGCATTCAAGGCGTACGCCGAGCGCCCTTTCGAAAAACCATTCCGACAGTTCGGCGTCGATTCGCGTCGACGCTCTTTCGATGGCATGGCTGCGCACGTGCTTGAGCACTAGCTCCAGCAGCAGGGCAACCACCACCCCCACGGACAAAACCCAAAGCGTCTGAAAACCGTGATTGGGAATGACCCGATCGTACACCTGCATGCTGAATATCGAGGCCACCAGCGCCAATGTATTCACCAGCAATGTGGCGAGCAAGGCTTCGAGGACGATCCCCTTGCGCTGCAAGATCGCCGCCCAGATCAAATGCGAGGCCCTGGGAACGTTTGCCGCGCCGGCGGCCTTGGTCGGAAGCGATACGCACTCCACGCCCGCAAGGTTTTTTAGGCGCGCGGCAACTCCCTTCGAATCCTGCGCAAGCCAGCTTCCATCGGCGTTTTGCGAAGTGACGACAAACCACCCCTGATTGGCGTGCCAGCCGATGAAGGGGCATTCCTGTGGCCGGGGCACCCGAAGGACCGATGGACGGCCTTCCAGCTTGGCTGCCTTCCAGGCCAATTGGACAAGGCTTGCCGTGGAGGCGGTCTCGCGGGCCTTGCCCAGTGCATTCTTTATGTTGTCCAGGCGTTCACGTTTTACCGACTGACCGGCAAGCCGGACCGATTGCATGATCACTGGCAAAAGTGTTTCGAGCTTCATTCAGATAGTCCCGTAAAATTTCCGGTTACAAGTCCCAGACGCAGTGCTGCTCCCGTCACCTGCGCGCTCGAATCCGTCACGGCGACCTCCGATTGGGTGGATTCGCGCACGGTATTCAGCACGTCAAGCCAGGTCTTCCTCCCGGCCGTGTATTGGCGTGTATAGGATTCGTAGACTTCTTTCGAACTGCTGCTTGCCAGCCTTGCATTCTCGAGCCGCTTGCGCGCAGCCGCCAATTCATCCCAGTCCATGGACACGCGCTCCTTGAGGTCGCGCAGGGCGGTCTCGCGCTGCTGCCGCGCCGCATCGCGCCTCGCTATCGCCGCCTCCACGCCCGAGAGCGCGGACAAGCCCGCGCCGGTCTGCATCTCGGCTACGAGCAACACGCGGCTGGTCGAATAGGAGGGGATGCCGTTCAAGGGCGCCGAAGCGTATGCATTTTCCCAACGCACGGAAATCTGCGGCTTGTAGCTTGCCCGCTTCAAGACTACCTCGGCTTGCGCCGCTTCTTCTTCCATACCGAGCCGGCGCAGCGTCGGTGACGCCGCGATTGCCTGTTCCAGGGCGGACTCCTTGCTCTTCGGAACGGGGACGCCGTCGGCTTCCAAGGCGGCCAATTTGCCGATCGGCTTTCCGGCGAGTTGGGACAACTGGGTCAGCGCATTGGACAGGGCCTGCGCGACGTTAGAAAGGTCGTTGCTGGCTTGATAGAGCCGCGACTGCGCCAATTCCTGGTCGACCCGCGGGCTGGCCTCATTCTGTACCCGCCGGGTAATCAGCCCGAGAAGTCGTTCGTGCTGCTCGATGCCCTTGCCGATCGTCTCGATTCGAGCTTGTTGGCGCTGGGCTTCCACGAAGGCCGATACGACCCGCAGAACAACATCCAGCTTGGTTTCCTTGATGGCCGACTCGGAGGCCAGATGGCGCCACTGGGCGAGATCGATTCCGGCTGTGATTCGACCGCCCGCCCAAAGGGGCTGCTGCACCCGCAACAAGGTGGTGTTGGTGCCGTTTTGATCGGTTCCGAATTCGAGGCTGGGTGTCGGATACCGCTGCCAGGACGCACCGTCAAGCTCGGCCTTTGCCGCCAAGGAATTCGATTGCTTGGACAGGATTGCCGGATGCGTTGCCAAAGCCTGTCTGGCGATTTGTTCAAATGACGACGCCTGGGCCATTGCGATGGCGCTGGGCAGCATGAGCGCGGCGGCCGCCGCAGTCCCGATAGTTGTGCAGATACGCTTGAGCATGGCTTCTGTTGCGAAAGAATCTTCGATCCAAGAACAGTCGGGCCAGGGTAGTTGGGACGGGTCTCAAGGACACTGGGGCGAAGCCCGTGTTCGGCGCTACAGCAAAGGCCCCATAAGAAATACAGCATAGGCCGTAGAGGACCGCGCATCCTGTAGAGGCTGGCTGCGGGTTTAGCCGTAGTTTCGCCCCCGATTCGACTCTAAAACTGGCGGTGGGCCGCGAGACGTGTTGCCGAGTGCCGCTGCGCGCGCGACGGACGGTAGGCGGGATTACGGCATTGGACCCAGATCCAAATCTAGGGAAACGCTGATTAAGCCATCCCCGCGAAGCTTGCCCCCGATAAAGGCATTCGGGGGCAAGCTTCGCGGGAATGACGACTCTTCACTTAATCAGCGCTTCCCTAGACCCAAACCCGGATCCAGGGGTTGCGCCATCCCGTCCGGGAGCGGCGCGGCGTTTGCGGCCTTAAGGCTCCGGTACGGATCGGACGCGGTCTTGCTTTGTTCCACTTGATTCTTCAACGGACTGACAAAACATGAAACGGGCGCTCCACGCAGTTCGCCGGCGAGCTCGTCGCACAAGGGGGCGAAGCTCATGGCAGTGACATGAAAGCGGTCATCGGCTTCGTCGGCTGCAGTGACAGCTGCGACCAAGTAACCCGAGGGTTTCATCGTAGTGATGATTGGGGTTTGGCTGTACGCGGGAATACAGCCTGTGTCGTACTGACCGCATCGTTGCGACTCACTACATTACAAGCCGACCCAGGAAGGGTCATCGCTGAACCCGCCATCCATTTCCGGGCAGCGGGTGACAACACCGACACGGAGAAACGCAGTGAAATTGGGATTCTTCACTATTGGACGATCGTTTCCGCGCACGGAATCGGGATTCACCCTGCTGGAACTGCTCGTGGTCATGGTCATCATCGGACTACTGGCCGGTTACGTCGGACCGAAATACTTTTCCCAGGTGGGCAAGTCGCAAGTGAAGACTGCCCGCGCCCAGATCGATGCGCTGGAGAAAGCCCTCGACCAATACCGCCTGGATACCGGCCGCTATCCCGTGATGGAGCAGGGATTGGGTGCGCTGGTCACCCGCCCCCCCAACGAGCCCAAGTGGGACGGTCCGTATCTGAAGAAGAGCGTGCCCCCGGATCCCTGGGGAAACGCCTATGTCTACAAAATCCCCGGCGAGCACGGTGAATTCGATCTCCTGTCCTTGGGCAAGGACGGACAACTCGGCGGCACGGGCGAGGCAGCCGACGTTACCAACTGGTAGCGCAGGCCGGACGAGCGATGAAATTCGAAATCAAAGCAGTGCGTACGCCGGACAGCGTCGTCGCGCTCACGTTTGACGCCGTGGACGAGCGCGACGCCAAGGCGCAGGCAGGCGCGCAAGGCTATTCCGTCCTCACGGTCAAGCAGAAACAGTCCCTGAGGGAATGGGCGCTGCCGCGCCGCAGTCAGTTTCCGCTGATGCTGTTCAGCCAGGAACTGCTCTCGTTGATGAACGCGGGGCTGACGGTCGTCGACGGCATCGAAACCCTGGCCGAGAAAGAGTCCCGCCCGGACTCCGGCGAAATCTTGAAGCAGATCGTTGCCCACCTGTATGAGGGGCGTTCCTTGTCCTACGCGCTGCAGAGCTTTCCGGCGGTTTTCCCGCCGCTGTATATCTCCACCGTTCGCGCCAGCGAAAAGACGGGCGACCTGGGCGAGGCACTGAGCCGCTACATCGCCTATCAGTCGCAGGTGGACGTGGTGCGCAAGAAGGTGGTCAGCGCCTCGATCTACCCCCTGCTGCTGATGGGCGCGGGAGGTCTAGTCACGATTTTCCTGATGGCCTATGTCGTGCCTCGATTCAGCCGCCTCTATGAGGACATGGGCAGCAATCTGCCGATGCTCTCAAGGCTGCTGCTGCAGTGGGGCAAGCTGCTGCAATCCAACGGCCCGCTGGTGCTGGTTGCGCTGTTGCTGATCGCGGCCGGGACTGTGTACCTCGGTACCCGGCCCGCGACTCGGCGCTGGGTGATGCAGCGCTTGTGGCAAATACCCGCTGCCGGCGAGCGCATGCGCGTTTATCAACTGGCCCGTTTTTACCGGACCTTGGGCATGCTGCTCCGGGGCGGAACGCCGCTTGGGCCGGCGCTGAAAATGGTCTCCGAACTGCTGCAACCGGAGCTGCGCCAGCATCTGCAGGGTGCCGCGAAAAAAATCACCGAGGGCCGGTCCATTTCCTACGCCATGGAGATGCACGGACTGACGACGCCGGTTTCTTTGCGCATGCTGCAGGTGGGCGAGCGCACGGGCGAGATGGGCGAAATGATGGAGCGCATCGCCGCCTTTTATGACGAGGAAATGGCGCGCTGGGTGGAGTGGTTTACACGCTTGTTCGAGCCCTTGCTGATGGCGCTCATCGGCCTGGTGATCGGGGCCATCGTGGTTCTCATGTATCTACCGATATTCGAATTGGCCGGGAGTCTGCAATGAACGTGCGCGAAGACAGTGCGGCGGTGTCGGTCAGGGAGGCGCCGGAAGCGGCGGCCTTCAGCGTCGCCCAGGTGCGCGAGGCGCGCGCGCTGGCGGTGAAATCACAACGGGGCATCGTCGAAGTGCTCGAGGAGCGCAGCGGCATGGAACCGGGGGCGTTCACGCGGGCGCTGGCGCAGACGCTGGGTTACCGCGCGCTCGCGATGATGGATCTGCACGCGCTGGAAGCGGCATTCGACGTATTGTCGTTTCAGGTGGCGCTGGAGCGCGGTTGCGTACTGTTCCGCGATGCCGAGGGCCGGCTGCTGCTAGCCGTGGGCGATCCCTTCGACCGGGACCTGCACACTTGGGCGCAGACCCGGGTTGCCGGTGATTTTGCCACCTGTGTGGTGCACCACACCGACCTCGCGGCCTATCTGAGCCGCCACGAGGAGACCTTGCGGGCGATGGATAGCGTGTTGCCCGATGCGACAAAGGCGACCAGCGACGGCACGCCGGTCGAGGATCTTTCCTTCAAGACCATCCACGAGGATACGAGCCAGATCGTCAAGCTCGTGCATTCGACCCTGTACGACGCGTTCAAGCTCCAGGCGAGCGACATCCACCTGGAAAGCAATGCCGGCGGCCTGGCGATCAAGTATCGCGTCGACGGCGTGCTCACCACCGCCGGCACGCTGTCCGGCGCTGAACTTGCGGAGCAGGTGATGTCGCGCATCAAGGTGATGTCGGAACTGGACATTTCCGAGCGCCGCGTGCCGCAGGACGGCCGCTTCAAGATCGGGGTGCGCGGGCGCGAGGTGGACTGCAGGGTCTCCGTCATGCCGAGCATTTTCGGCGAGGATGCCGTGATAAGGATTCTCGACAAGCAGGCCCTGAGCGACCAGATAAAGGGCCTGCGCCTCAGCTACCTCGGCTTCGACGAGCGCATCGTCACCCAGGTGCGGCGCCTTTCGGCCGAACCCTACGGCATGCTGCTTGTCACCGGACCGACCGGGAGCGGGAAGACGACGAGCCTTTACGCGGCCATCAGCGAAATCAACCATGGCCATGACAAGATCATCACCATCGAAGACCCGGTGGAATACCAGTTGCCGGGTGTGCTGCAGATCCCGGTAAACGAAAAGAAGGGGCTCACCTTCGCGCGCGGACTGCGCTCGATCCTGCGCCACGATCCGGACAAGATCATGGTGGGCGAAATCCGCGACGCCGAAACGGCGCAGATCGCGGTGCAATCCGCGCTGACCGGCCACCTGGTATTCACCACCGTGCACGCCAACAACGTGTTCGACGTGATCGGGCGCTTCGTGCACATGGGCGTCGACCCCTACATGTTCGTGTCGGCGCTGAACGGCGTAATTGCCCAACGCCTGGTGCGGGTCAACTGTGCCCAATGTTCGCAAGAGGAGCTGCCGGACGATCGGCTTATCGCCGATTCCGGGCTTTCCCTCGATCAGTTGGAAGGCTTCGTATTCAAGAGCGGCCGCGGCTGCGGGCATTGCCGCGGAACGGGTTTCAAGGGCCGGCGCGCGATCGGCGAAATCCTTCGTCTCAACGACGAAATCCGCGAGCTCATCGTCGCGCGCGAGCCGATCAGCCGCATTCGCGACGCCGCAATCAGGCGCGGGACGCGTTTTCTGCGCGAAGCCGCCGTCGACCTCGTGAAAGCGGGCGAGACCACTTTGCAGGAGATCAATCGTGTCACTTTTGTCGCCTGACCAGTTGGGCATAGCGTTGTTCCCCGAGCGGCTGGTGCTTGCTCGGACAAGCGGCGGTTTTCGCCGGCGCCTTGCGCACAAGGAAATCGTCGCTTGCGCGCCGGCCGAGCCGGGCGAGCCGCTGTGGCTGCCGGCGGTGAATGCGCTTGCGGCCAAAGTGGCCGCCGGGGCGTTGGCGAAAGCCGACGTGACCCTGGTCCTGTCGAATCGTTTCGTCCATTACACCGTGGTTCCCTGGAGCGACACCCTCGGCGGCAAGGAAGAGGAACTGGCATTTGCACGGCACTGCTTCGCGCGCGTCCACGGCAGCGATGCCGACGAATGGGAAATCAAGCTGAGCGGCGCGAAGCCGCGCAAGCCCCGCCTGGCCTGCGCCGTGGAACAGTCGCTGATCGAGGACCTGAATGCGCGCATGAGCCCTCTGGCGAGCCGCTATCGCTCCCTGCAACCGCACCTGATGGCGAGTTTCAACCGCACGCGGGCGCGCCTGGGCGAGCGAGCGGCCTGGCTGGTCGTTGCAGAGCCCGGCCTGCTGTGTCTGGCGCTGCTTCAGGACGGGTGCTGGCAGAGCGTGCGCACCATCAACGTGGGCGCCGACTGGATGAGCGAGCTGCCGGGCGTGCTTGCACGCGAGGAGTGCATGGTCGACAGCGAAACCGAATGCGGCCGGGTGCTGGTGTTCGCGCCGGACAGCCCGCAGATCGCGATTCCTCATACGGGCAAATGGCGATTCGAGCATCTGGCGCCCGGTTTGTTGCCGGGGATGATCGCCGGCACCGATGCGCCGTATTCCATTGCTCTTGGAGACTAAAGGCCATGCGCGCACTTGAACTGGATTTTCGCCGTGAGGGCCGCCAAGCACGGTGGGCGGGTATCGCGCTGCTGGCTGCGGGGCTCGCCGGAACGGCTGCAGTGTTCACGCAATACGACCGGCTTGCCGAGGAGTTCGCGCAGGCGCAGGCGAGCGTGCGCCAATCCGGGGCTGCTGCGCGCAGACAAACCGCTGCGGTCCGCCCTGCCGGGGATCTGCAGAAGGTCGCTCTGGAGATGAAGCGCGCGAGTGAAGTCGCATTTGCGCTCAAGTTGCCTTGGAACGATCTGTTCGCAAGCGTCGAAGCCGCGAATACGCCGAACGTGGCCTTGCTGAGCATCGAGTCGGATACCGGCAAACGCCAGGTCAAGATCACGGCCGAGGCGAAAGATCCCGAGTCCATGCTGGACTATCTGCGTTTCCTGGGGGCGCAGCCGAAATTGGCGAACGTCTATCTGCAGAGCCATCAGGTGCAGCAGCAGGACCCGCAGCGCCCGGTGAGGTTCGTGCTGGGTGCCGATTGGGTTTCAGGTCAGTGATGATTGACTAGTGAGCCGGTGAACATATGAAACGAATTCATTCTGCGGTCGTTGAAGGGGCGGCAAGTCTGGGGTGGCCCGGAGTCCTCGGGCTCGGCCTGCTGGTGTTGGCCTGCGGTTTCTATTTTTCCACGCTTCGCTCGGAACAGTCGCGCCTGGATGACTTGCGGCTGCAAATCGAGAAGGCGCGCGAGCAGCGCGCGGCGCCAGCCGGCGAGAATGCGGCCCCTGCGACCCCTTCGGACAAGCTCGCCGCGTTCTATGGTTTCTTTCCGAAGCCCACCGACTTGCCGGATCTGCTGCAAAAGGTATTCGCTGCCGCCAAGGCGCAAGGGCTGAAACTGGAGAATGGGGAATACCGAGTGCTGAGGGATAACGCAGGCGCGCTGAACCAGTTCCAGCTCACGCTTCCAGTGCATGGGACTTATCCCCAGATACGAAAATTCGTCGATGGGGCCATGGCGGAGGTTGCGACGCTTTCGCTCGAAAGCATCCAGTTCGAACGGCAGAAGGTCGGCGATGCGCTGGTGGATGCAAGAGTCAAACTGGTGGTGTACGTGGGGAAGAGATCATGAGAGCGCCGACCAAACGGGAATGGGCGCTGCTGGCGCTCGTGCCGGTGGCGATCCTCGCGGCCTTGGGCGCCAGTCAGAACGACAGCGAGAGCGCCGAGACGGTTGTCGAACCGGCGCGGACCGAAAAGACGAAGAAGGTGGATGCAGCGCGCCTGGACGTCGCCGGGGAATTGGATGTGGCGCAATTGCGGCGTGAGGCCAATGCCGGGGAGACAGGCAACGCGTTCGAGAGCAAATCCTGGTATGTGCCGCCCCCACCGCCGCCGCCGTCGCCGGTCAAGGCCTTGCCGCCGCCGCCGCCAACCGCGCCGCCCCTGCCGTTCACTTACTTGGGACGCTACGAGGACTCGGCCAAGCCGGTGATTTTCCTGGTGCGGGGCGACCGCATTCTGCTGGTGAGCGCAGGCGACGTCATCGAGGGCACCTACCGGGTGGAAGGTATTGCCGGATCGGCGCTTGCTCTGACGTACCTGCCGCTCAATATCCGGCAAACCCTCGATATCGGCAACGCAGGATGAGGATTCATCGGCCCTCACCCCCAGCCCCTCTCCCGCAAGCGGGCGAGGGGAGCTTCGAGAGTCGCTGGCGCGACTTTCACGTTAACTGTATTTCAAGCGATAAAGGATCGGTCATGATCAAGAACAAAACAAGAATGAGCCGGCTTCGACCGGCGGTTGTGCTCACCGTCATGCTATTGGCCGGCTGTGCCGCGCAGGAAATCCATCGCGAGGGGCTGGTGTTGCTCGGCCAGGGCCGCTACGAGGAAGCCGTGGACAAGCTGGCCGAGGCGACGCGCCAGGACCCGAGCGACATGCAGGTCCGCAAGGATTACATCCGCGCGCGCGAGGAGGGCGCCAGTCGCCTGGTCGCCTTCGGCAACGCCGAGCGGGCCGCGGATCGGTTCGACCGTGCCGAAGAAGCTTATGGGCGGGCGCTGCGCATCGATCCGGGCAGCGGCCGGGCAAAGACTGGGTTGGAGGCGGTCGCCATGGACCGGCGCCACGCAGCTGCCGTGACGGGCGCGCAAAACCTGTTCAAGAAAGGCGATGCGGAAAGCGCCACCGCGCGCTTGAAGGAAGTCTTGCTGGAAAACCCCCATCATGGCAACGCACTCCGGTTGCAGCGGCAGATCAACGAGCGCATGGCAAAGGATCTCACCTCGGAACCGTCGCTGAGGGCCAATTTCCAGAAACCGGTGACGCTTCAGTTCAGGGACGCCAATCTGCGCATGGTGTTGGAGTCGATATCCAAGACCAGCGGCATCAACATTCTGCTGGATAAGGATGTGAGGGCCGACCTCAGGGCTACGATTTTCGTCAGGAACACGTCGGTCGAAGACACCATAGACCTGATCATGATGCAAAACCAACTGGAAAAAAAAGTGTTGTCCGACAACACGATCTTCATCTATCCCAACGTCCCGGCCAAGGCCAAGGATTACCAGGACCTCAAGGTGAGGAGTTTCCATCTGGTCAACGCGGACGTGAAGCAGATGCAGGCGATGATCAAGACGATCCTGAAAACCAAGGACCTGTTCATCCACGAAAAAACCAACTCGCTGATCATGCGCGATACGCCGGAGGCCATACGCCTGGCGGAGAAAATCATCGCCGACCAGGATATCGCCGACCCGGAGGTGATGCTCGAGGTCGAAGTGCTGGAAATCACCCACACGCGTCTGTCGGAGCTCGGCATCCGGTATCCGGACCAGATGGCGCTTACGCCGCTGGTCCTGGACGCGACCGGCGCCGTCCAAACGCAGAACATCACGCTTGGCCAGCTTGGGGGGCGCAACCGGAACAACCTGGTCGTCACTCCCGTTCCCAGCATAACGCTCAACGCGCATCTGGACGATTCCGACGCCAACATCCTCGCCAGCCCGCGCATACGTGCGCGCAACCGCGAGAAAGCGAAAATCCACATCGGCGACCGGGTGCCGGTGCTGACCAATTCCGTCACGCCGGTGGCGAGCGGCTCGCCCGTGGTGACCGGGACCGTCCAATACATCGAGGTCGGGCTCAAGCTCGAAGTGGAACCGAACATCCACAGCGACGGCGAGGTCGGGATCAAGATCAACATGGAAGTGAGCAACATCGTCAATCAAGTCACCAACCCGATTTCGGGCACGATCGCCTACCAGATCGGAACGCGCACCACATCGACCGTGCTGCGGTTGAAGGACGGGGAGACGCAGGTGCTGGCCGGCCTCATCGACGACGAAGACCGCAGGAGCGCGAACAAGGTCCCAGGACTCGGCGAGTTGCCGGTTCTCGGCCGGCTGTTCTCGAGCCATCGCACCGACAAGAGAAAGACCGAGATCGTTCTCTCGATCACGCCGCGGCTCGTGGGCAGGACCAAGCTGCAGGAGGCGCAATCGGTCGAATTCTGGAGCGGAACCGAAAGCAGCCTGCGCAGCGCGCCGCTCACCTTGCGCCAGACCGGATCCGTGTCGGTGTCGAGCGGCGCCGCCGCCCCCACACAGCCGCCTCGGACCACTCCGCTGCCGACCAGACGGACCACGCCGCCGGCGCTTCCCGCCGTTCCCCCGGCGCCTGCGCCCGTTGCGCCGGCGACGGCGGCACCGCAGCCGGGTTCCTCGGCCGTTCAGCCCAACCCGTCGGCTCCGCAGCAGAACCCGATACCCGGCAGTCCCACTCAATGATCGTGCGCGCGCTCAAATCATCGAAGGGCTTCACCCTGATCGAACTCGCGATGACGGTCGCCATCGTCGGCCTGTTGGCGGGGATCGCCGTGCCCACGGCAGAACTCGTGGTGCAGCGAAACAAGGAACAGGACCTGCGTCTGGCCCTGCGCGACATACGCAAGGGGATCGATGCCTACAAACAGGCCTACGAGGACGGGCGCATGATCAAGACCGTGGGGGAATCCGGCTACCCGCCCTCGCTCAGGGTGCTGGTGGAGGGCGTGCTCGATGCCAAGAGTGCCGAGAAAGCAAAAATATATTTCCTGCGGCGTATACCCCGCGACCCCCTGTCGGCGGAGACCGACATTCCGCCGGAGCAAACCTGGGGCCTGCGCAGCTATGCGAGCGATCCTGACAGCCCGGCCGAGGGGCGCGACGTATTCGACGTGTATTCCAAATCGGCCGGCGTGGCACTCAACGGCGTGCCGTACCGGGAATGGTAGGACGGATCATGCGTGCGTATCGGCCAAGCTGCGGATTCACACTCATCGAATTACTGGTGGTGATGAGCATCGTCGCCCTTCTTGCCACGATCGCCGTACCACGCTACTTCGGCGGGCTGGAAAAGTCGAAGGAGACTGCATTGCGCCAGACGCTCGCCGTAACCCGAGATGCGCTGGATAAGTATTACAGCGATAACGAAAAATTTCCCGACACGCTGGATGCGTTGGTCAGCAAGCGCTATTTGCGCAGCCTGCCGGTCGATCCGATCACCGGGAGCAGCGATACCTGGACCACGGTCGCGCCCGAAGATCCGGCCAAGGGTGGCATCAGAGATATCCGCAGCGGCGCCGAAGGCATGGGCCGGGACGGCAAGCCGTTTCGCGAGTGGTAGGACAAATCGTGAACGTCCCCACCCTCACCCTAACCCTCTCCCGCCCAGGCGGGAGAGGGAGAGTTCCCTCGCCCCGCTTGCGGGGAGAGGAACAGGGTGAGGGAAGGGTTCGCTGGCACCGCCTGCGGGGGCAGCCCGCAGCACGCTCCGGGGGATTTACCTATCTCGGTGTGCTGATGTTGTTCGCGGTGATGAGCTTCGCGTTGACGGTCGCGATCGGAGTTTGGCAGACAGCGCAAAAGCGCGACAAGGAAGAGGAGTTGCTGTTTGTCGGTGACCAGATCAGGCGCGCGATCGGAATGTATGCCGCCAATGCGGCCCGCTATCCGCGCAACCTGGAGGAACTGCTGAAGGATTCCGGGTTTCCTGAGGTGCGTCGTTATCTGCGCAAGGTTTATCGGGATCCGATGACGGGGCGCGCCGAATGGGGGCTGGTGAAGTCGGCCGGGGACACGATCATCGGGGTATACAGCCTGTCCGAGGGGGAGCCATTCAAGAAATCCGGATTCAGTCTCGCCGACCAGGACTTCGACGGAAAGAAGAAATACTCCGAATGGGTGTTCCTGGCGAAGGCCGCGCAAGGGTCCGCCGGCGCGACGGCCCCGGCATCGGCTTCAGGATTCCCCGGCTCCCTGGCACCAGCGAGTCCCGGCGCTACGCAATCTAGTACCACGCCCCAGCAGCCCGGCCTATCGGGCGCGCGCAGGCGTAGATGACGAAGGAGCAACACGTGAACACCAAACGCCGAATACTGATCGCCGAAGATCACACGCTGCTTCGCGCCGGGCTGCGGGCGCTGCTTTCGCAAGAGCCCGATATGGAAATAGTCGGCGAAGCGGACAACGGACGGGACGCCATAGACTCGGTCTCGAGCTTGGCTCCCGATCTCGTGCTCATGGACCTGACCATGCCCGGAACCAACGGCATCGAAGCGATTTCGGCGATCAAGCGGGGCAATCCGGCGACCAGAATCCTCGTCCTCACCCTGCACCGGGCGGAGGAATACATACATGAGAGTCTCAGGGCGGGAGCGGATGGTTACATCCTGAAGGACGCCACCCATGAAGAGCTGCGCGTCGCCATTCGCAGCGTTTTGAACGGCAAGACCTATCTGAGTCCGGATATTTCCAACAAGGTGATCAGCGGGTACCTGGGCACCGGCAAGAGCAACGGCGGCTCGTCCGCCTGGGAAAGCGTAACCCAGCGCGAGCGGCAAGTGCTGAAGCTGATTGCCGAGGGGCGTTCCAACAAGTCCGTTGCCGAATACCTGTCTCTGAGCGTCAAGACGGTGGAAAAGCACCGCTCCAACCTCATGAAGAAACTGGATCTGCACAACGCCTCGATGCTTACGGCGTTTGCAATTGCCAAGGGTTTGTTGGCGAGCGCATCGAGCCCGCCGGATGATGCCGCAGAAGAGCTTTGGCGCAACGCGGCCGCAAGCCCCAACGTTTCGCTATAGCCCCGATCCATTCCAATCGGGATTGCCGATTGAATGCAACAGCTGCCGCTATATCGGTTATCGACAACGCTGCCGCAATTCTATTTTTGATTAACCCTCAACCTGGCGAGGACCCATCATGACGACTCTGATGTTTTATGAGAAACCTGTTCCCCTCAACCGGAAAGTGCACAAGAATTGCAAGATCTCGCCTTCGAATGATTTTGAGTTTTCCGCGAAAACCAATTCGATCGCCCTGACCGGCGTCGAGTTTATCGAAGCGTCCAAAGAATACCCCATCGTTTTCGGGAAAGTCTCGGATGAGGTGACGGTCCCGGTTGCCTTGCTCGGCTTGCGTAAAGACGAGAATCTTTACGTGAATTCAAAAGGGAAGTGGGATGCACGCTACATTCCCGCTTTTGTGCGCCGCTACCCGTTTGTCCTGGCCGACAAGAATGGATCGCAGTTTACCGTCTGCATAGACGAGGCCTTCCCGGGCCTGAACGAGGAGAGCGGGCAGCCGCTGTTTGACGAGAACGGCGGTAATACGCCGTACCTGCAAAATGTGCTGGATTTCATGAACAACTACCAGACGCAGTTCAAGCGGACGGAGGTCTTCGTCAAGCAACTGAAAGATCTGGACCTTCTCATCGAAATCAACGCCAAGGCGAAGCTCGAAGGCGGCGAAAACTACCTGCTGAGCGGCATGACGATCGTCGATGAACAAAAACTGCTCAAACTCGATCAGAAGGATGCATACGATTTGTTCCAGTCGGGGCGCTTGGGCTGGATTTACGCGCACTTGATGTCGCTGAGCAACCTGAGCAGGCTGGTCGAAAAGACGCGAGTCTCGGTAGGGTAATGCTGTATCGACACAGCTGTTAAACGCGTATATTTTTCTCCGCGCATTTCGCTTGCTTGCCCGTGCGCGTCTGAGTGAGGAGAATAGATGATGCCGATTGTCAACATTTCGACCGAGCTTTTCGCGGAATTATGGAAACGATATGAGGCCGGCGAGCAAAGTGAGGAAGATATTCTGCGACGGCTGCTCCAACTCGACTCTCACGCGAAAAGCGCTGATCCCGCACAGCAGCCTGGCGCAACTGCCGGCGACCCGAGCTTCCCGGAGTCGCTAACCCTTGAAGGCCACTGGTGCGCATCGGATAGCTGCCCGAAACATCTGCTGGCAAAGCAACAAGCAGGTGTTGCCGAACACCAGCCGGTTTCCTCCGATTCGCCGCTGCGCGTAGCCCACTGGTGCGCAACGACAACCTGTCCGCTGGTCTAGACATCGACGGGCTGTCCGGTCGGGCGGGACAACGGCGCAGGGCCGTACCCTGAAGGGATGGCCCTCGATGGACGGTTCGGTAATTTTTCACGTTTTCGTGCGTCGCCGTTTCGGCGAAAACGCCATGCACCAGCCGTTCGCACTGATCGGGCCTTCGATCGCCTTGCACGTGCCTTCGGCGGCATTTCGACCCGCGACATAGGCCCAGCAATCGGCGCAGATTTTTCCGTTCTTGGGCCGATCCTGGTAGCGCAAGGTCGCCTTGCCAGCCTTGACCACGTTCTCGGCCCTGGTCCCGGCGCTCGATGCCATCAGCGGAAGCGCGGTAAGGGATGCTACCCAAGCCGAACTTTTCTTGAGCATTTCGCGACGGTGATGGCGCTTCTGGTCCGCGTCCACGCTACTGCCTCTGTTCAAGGTGGAAATAGCGGTGAAGCTACCGAATATAAGCAGATGACGCGACGGGGGGGAATATGTATCATCGATAGGTGGAATACCTTATTACGGGTCGGTCGGGACGCGTATATGTTGTGTCCATCCGGTGGTGCTCGAAGCACTTGCCGGTTCAGAAAAGTCGGGCATCGCGATCATTGAGGTGCGTCGATGCCGCAAGCTGTATTCGAAAGAGAGGGACAAGCCGTAGTCGGAGTCGATGATCTTCTCGACGCTGAGAGGCTAGAGTCATGAATACGAACGTGCTGGAAAGACTCAAGCAGCAGTGGCAGTTTGTTGCCGATGCGATGCCGCAGCTCATCTGCCTGGTCGATGGCGAGGGGCGCGTGATGCATGCCAATCGGACGCTTGAGCGCTGGGGATTGGGCAAGGTCGAAGCGGTCAAGGGCATTGAGCTGCACGCGCTGCTGCATAAGGATTGCGGCGACCGGCAGTGTTATCTGCGGCTGCATTGGCAGCAGACAATGGGGGTGCTGGCCAAGGAGCGGCGAGCCGAGCGTGATGTCTGGGATCCGGTGCTGAAGCGACACTTGGCGATTCACACCCAGATGCCGGTGCAGGGGCACGCTGGCGCGGGCGAAGATTTTTTCGCCATGGTCACCGTGGACGACGTGACGGAATTAAAAGCGAAGGAGGACCGCTCGCGGCAGGCCGCCCGCGCATTAAGCGAGCGCGCCGAGAGCGAAGCGCAGAAGCGGGCCGAGGCCGAGAAGCTTCAGTGGCATCTGCTAACGGTACTGGACAAGGCGCCGGTATTGGCCGCCATGGCAGATCACAACGGGACGCTGTTTTATCTCAATCCGGCGGGCCGCGCGCTCATCGGGCTGGAGGAGGAGGAGCCGCTCGCGGGTCTGACCCTGGTTGAGTGCCAGGCTCCTGGCGCCCGGACGCGCATGAGCGAGGAAGCCTTGCCTGAGGCCGGACGCAATGGCGCGTGGTCGGGGGACTCGGTGTTGGCCGGTCGCGACGGGCGCGAATTCAGGAGTCACCTGACGCTGGTTGCGCATCGCGATGAGATCGGGCGCCTGGAAGGCTATTGCCTGCTGGGGCGCGACATGAGCGAGTGGGTGCGGACCGAGGAGGCGCTGCGGGCGACGCAGAACCAGTTGTGGCGCTTATCGGCGCAGCACCTCTCCATTCAGGAAAGCGAGCGCCGGCGCATTGCCGCGGACTTGCATGACGGGCTGGGGCAGACCTTGAGTCTGGTGAAGCTCTCGATCGAGGAGGCGGCCCGCTCGGTGTCTGCCGGGGCCTCGGCCAAGGTGGCGGCGACCCTGGAGCGGCTGGCCCCGACGGTGAAGTCGGCCGTTGCGGAGCTGCGGCGCATTTCCATGAATCTGCGTCCCTCGACCTTGGATGATCTGGGCATTCTCGCCACGCTGTCGTGGTACTTTCGCGAGTTCGAGGCGGCTTGTCCGAGCGTGAAACTGGAGCGCGATATCG
>JACQTO010000220.1 GCA_016210745.1 Betaproteobacteria bacterium | reverse complement strand
GTCCGTGCCGTTATCCGTAACCGGGTTTTCAGTACGGATGTTTTCTATCCGTACTGAAAACTCGGTTGGCGCGCGTAGCGCGCAAGGCCGCAGTCGGTTGAGAATCCAATTCAGCCTAGCCACGCCAGCGAATCCGGCATCGCGTTGCCCAATTCGTTGTCCGCCAGCGGAGCCACCGGTGCGAACTTCATGCGGCGGAAGCGCTCCTGTTCCTCCACCGGCACGGTGGCGTCGATGCCCAGCTTGGCACGTATCCCGTTGTCGGTCACGCGCGCAATCTCGTGACTGCGCGCCCGCGGTACGACCACCAGATCGCGCGAGGCTTCCATGCGCGTGGCGAGCGCATATTCCACGTCGAGCGGATCCCGGATGTCGATGTCGTCATCGACCACGATCACCAGGTCGAGGTCCTTGAGCGCACCGAACGCCGCCATCATCACGTTGCGCTGGAGTCCCTCCTGCTGCGGGGTGCTCTTGTGCACGCTGACCGTGGCGTGGAAGCGGTGTAATCCTCCGGCGCTCATATCGACGTCGGTCACGATCGGAACCGATGACTGCAGCACCTTGAGCAGGCTCGCCTCGAGCACGTATTTGCGCAGCATCACGGTTTCGCGGCCGTAGCCGTTCATCGCGTGATAGACCGGGTGCTCGCGATGGGCGAGCGCGGTGATCTCGAACACCGGCGCGTCGTCCTCGGCTGCGGAGAATCCCGCGAATTCCCCGAAAGGCCCCTCGCGCATGCTCAAATCGGGCCGAACCACGCCTTCGAGGACGATCTCGGTCTCCGCCGGCACCAAAAGATCCTGGGTGAGCGCCTTGACGACGGGAATCGGCTGGCCGCAAAGTCCGCCCGCGACTGCAAGCTCGTTCGCCGACTCGGGCATCTGCGAGCCCATGGTCGCGGCGGTATAGAGCAGTGCGAGATCGGTGCCGATGCACACCGCAATCGGCAGCGGAGTTCCGCGCCTCGCCGCGCGTTCGACGGCAAGACGCAGATGCCTGCCGACGTCCAGCTTGAGCGCCGTGCGGTTCGGCCCTGCGAGTTGCAGCCTGTGGTAGGAGGCGTTGTAGACGCCGGTCTCCGGGTCGCGAACGATCACCACCCCCGCGGTGATGAAGCGTCCGCCGTCGCTTGCGGCGTGGCGCAGCACCGGAAGCGCTCGGCTGATGTCGAATCCCTCGGTCCAGCTTCTTTCGTAGACGGGGGCCCGCCCGACCAGGCGCGGTTCAAGGGGGTTGGCTATGGCGCGGCCGACCAGTTCGCGAATGCCGCGGTAGCCGATACCGAAGGCCGCTTCGCAGTTCGCCTGGCAGCAGAGGAAATTGCCGAGCACCGGGATCTCGTGTCCGTCGACCGCAGTAAACAGCAGCGCTTGAGCGCCGTCGTGGATCTTCATCAGGCCGGCGATTTCGAGCTCCGTGGTCACGCTGCGCGCGACCACTTTCAGCCTTCCGGCCGAGCGCAGGCGCTTAAGCGCGGAGCGGAACCTGGTGTCGAGCTGCTTCGGGAGCGGAGTGTCCATAATTCGATTTGCCTTGAGTGAGTGGTAGGAATGCCGGGATTCCGGATCGATGGTTCAACCTTGCATCTTGATTCCGGATTCTCTGAGGAAAGGAACGAGCGCGTCGAGCACCTCATCGGGTTTCTCGGCCATCAGCGCGTGGCCGGCACCGGCGATCTCGACGACGCGCGCACCGGCGACGGCTTTGGCCAAGTCGCGGCCCGAGCGCGCCGGGGTCATCACATCGCGCTTGCCCAGCACGAACAGGGCAGGGCACTTGAGTTGCGCTGCGCGTTCCAGGCCGGCGCTATAGGCGTTACAGGCGGCGAAATCGACATGCATGACGCCGGGTTTCTGCCGCTGCATGAGGCGCAGGTCCTCGCCCCTCACCCAGAATCCCGGCCCCGGATTGCTCGGATAGTGCGCGTAGGCCGAGTGGGACCAAAGGTTGACCATGTTCTGCGCAAGCGGCTCATCGTCCCGTGTCGCCGCAAGCAGTTCCGGCGACACCTTCATCGGGTAGGCGTTGCCGAGCAGCGCGACGCGGCTGGCGCGCTCAGGATAGCGCGCGGCGCAGTCGAGCGCGGCGAGCGATCCCATGCTGTGGCCGACCAGCGCAGCCTGCTTTACTCCGGCGGCGTCGAGCAGGGCGACGATCCAATCGGCGATTGCTTCCACGCTCGCCAGCGGCGGGCCCTCGGAGCGCCCGTGTCCCGGCAGGTCGATTGCGAGCACGCTGCTGCCGTGATGCGCGAGGTAGCGGCTTTGCAGCACCCAGATGCAGTGGTCCTGCTCTGCGCCATGGATAAAGACGACCGAAGGAAGCGAGGAATCGAACGCCTTTCCCCCGGTGTAGAAATAGCTCTTGCGGTTTCTGACGAGGAGTTCCATGGTTACCTATCGGACATGTATTGACGGGCGGAGCGAGAATTGGGTTTTCAAATACGTCTCCCCATTCTTGTGCAGTTGCAAGCAACTGCACAAGAATGGGGAGATTCTGTTAACGGCAAAAAGCAGCATCACTGCGGCAAAAAGCAGCATCACTGGTTCCGGTTCGTCAGGTTCTAACTCTTTTGCGAGGCGCGCAATGCGCGGCCGAGATCGTCGACCAGATCCTGCGGGTCTTCGAGCCCGATCGAGAGACGGATGGTGCCGGGGCCGATGCCCGCGGCCGCCAGCGCCGCGTCGTCCATGCGGAAGTGCGTGGTCGTGGCCGGATGGATGACCAGCGACTTGGCGTCACCCACATTGGCAAGGTGCGAAAATACCGACAGCGCTTCGATGAACTTGCGGCCCGCCGGGCGGCCGCCGCGGATGGCAAAACTGAACACCGAACCGCAGCCGCTGGGGAGCAGCTTCTTCGCCAGTTCGTGATCCGGATGATCGGGCAGCTCGGGATAGGAGATCGATTCGACTGCAGGGGAGAAATTCAGGAACTCGATCACGCGCCGCGTGTTGTCGACGTGCCGGCGCATGCGCAGGGGCAGCGTCTCAATGCCTTGGAGAATATGAAATGCGGTCATCGGCGCCATGCAGGCGCCGAAGTCGCGCAGGCCTTCGCGGCGGGCGCGCAGCAAAAATGCCGCCACGGTGGATTCTTCCTGGAAATCCATGCCATGGAATCCCGAATAGGGTTCCGTGAGCTCCGGAAATTTTCCGGAAGCCTCCCAGTCGAACGTGCCGCCGTCGACCAGCAGCCCCGCGATGGCGATGCCGTGGCCGCCCAGGAACTTGGTTGCCGAGTGGTAGAGCAGATCGGCGCCGAGATCGAACGGACGCATGAGGCAGGGCGTGGTGAAGGTGGAATCGACCAGCAGCGGCAGGCGCGCCGCGTGCGCGATCTCGGCCACCGCCGGAATGTTGAGGACATCCAGACCGGGGTTGCCGAGCGTCTCGCCGAACAGGAGCTTTGTGTTGGGGCGTATCGCCGCGCGCCATTGTTCAAGATTGCGCGGGTCGACAAAAGTGGTCGCTATGCCAAAGCGCGGCAAAGTGTATTCGAGCAGGTTGTGCGAGCCGCCGTAGAGCGAGCGCGACGACACGATGTGCGAGCCTGCGCCCATAAGCGTGGCGACGGCGAGATGCAGCGCCGCCTGGCCGCTCGCCACCGCTATCGCGCCTACGCCGCCTTCGAGGGCGGCGATGCGCTCCTCGAGCACGGCATTGGTTGGGTTGGAAATGCGCGAATAGACATGGCCGGCGCGCTCCATGTTGAACAATGCGGCTGCGTGATCGGTGTCGCGAAAAACGAACGAGGTGGTCTGGTAGATCGGCGTGGCTATGGCGCCAGTGCGCGGGTCGGGCTGCTGCCCGGCGTGCAGTGAGAGCGTATCGAGGCCAAGTGGTTTCGGGCCGGACATGGTTGCCTCCATAGGGAAGCGCACATTCTATACGCAGCGAACTAAGTCGCGCACCCCGCTGCTTCGAAGTGGCGATGTTGCGCGGACGAAAAGCCGTCCGCGCGGATCATCGATTGCGCACGGATGAAAAGCCATCTGTACGCAATCGACGATCTCGTATAGAGGGAAACACTGATCAAGTCATCCCCGCGAAAGCGGGGATCCAGCGACTGGCTGAACTTCCTAGATTCCCGCTTTCGCGGGAATGACAAAATCTCACTTAATCAGCGCCTCCAAAGATCCAAGTTGTCCTGGTTTTGTCCACAACCGTGTTTCTGGTACGCCGTATATAACAGCGGACAATTCCGCGACCGCGACGCGCGCGAATTCCGCGCACGCGGTAACATCGGGTACGAATGGACCAGGCACAAACGCTTTCGGAAGACAGGATCCCGCTCAATCTGTACGCAGTGGTGTGGTTCCCGTTCGCCTGCGGCTATTTCCTTTCGTATCTGTTCCGTACCATCAACGCCATGATCTCGCCCGATCTGGTGCGGGATCTCGGCGTCAATCCAAGCGAGCTAGGGCTCCTGACGAGCGCTTATCTCATTTCCTTTGCACTGTTTCAGCTTCCCCTTGGGGTGCTGCTGGACCGCTTCGGACCGCGGCGGGTGAACGCGGCGCTGCTGCTTTGCGCAGCAGCGGGCGCGGGGCTTTTCGCGGCGGCGCAAAATCTGCCGGGGCTCGTGATCGCGCGCACCTTGATCGGGTTCGGCGTGTCGGCGTGCCTGATGTCCGCGATCAAGGCCTTCGTGCTGTGGTTTCCCATGTCTCGGCTGGCGACGGTCAACGGTTGGCTGCTCGCGGCGGGCGGGCTGGGCGCCATGACTGCGACGGCGCCGGTGGAGGCGGCGCTTAAACTCACCGACTGGCGCGGCGTTTTCGTCGCTCTTGCCGGTGTTGCGCTGGCGGTGGCCGCGCTGGTGTTTTTCGTCGTACCGGACAAGAAGGACTCCAATTCCCGGGAATCGGCCGCGGAGCTTCTGAGCGGCATAAGAAAGGTGTTCGCGAACGGGTTTTTCTGGCGGCTCGGCCTTCTGCTGACGTTCGTGATGGGCGGATTCATGTCGATCCAGGGATTGTGGTTCGCGCCGTGGCTGCGTGATGTGGTCGGTTTGTCGCGCCCGCAGGTCGCCGAGACGCTGCTGTTGCTGGCAATTGCCACCACGCTGGGATTCGCCTTGCTGGGCAGCGGCGCCGACCGCTTGGCGCGATTCGGCATCGATCCGCAATCCACAATGAAACTCACCGTCGGCGTTTCGATCGTGTTGTTTTTCTTGATCGTGATCGGGGTGAAATCGGTGTGGATTCCGGTCGTCTACACCTTCTGCGCCACCGGCAGCATGCTGATCTATCCAATTCTGTCCAAGCATTTCCCGAAGCAACTCGCCGGCAGAGTGAATACCGCACTCAACCTGCTGGCGTTTCTGGGCGCCTTCGCCGCGCAGTGGGGAATCGGCGTCGTCATCAACCTTTGGCCGGCGAGCGAAAGCGGCTACGCGCTCGCGGGCTACCGCGCCGCATTCGGAATGATGCTCGGATTGCAGCTGGTCTCGTTCGCGTTGGTGATATTTTCGCGAAAGCAATCGGATCGGCCTGTCACGCCACAATGATCGGCAGATTCGAGCGGCAAGCGAAGGTGTCGTGAATTCCTGTGGCTGCTGCGAAATGTCCTAAACCGGCATAGCCGGAACCAGCGAGGCTGGGATTGCCTTTAGCAATCTCGTGTTTTCGCGCAGTTGCAACTTCGCAACTGCGCGAAAACACGAGACCTATATAACACCGGATGCTTTGCCGGAATTGTCAAAAGTTCGCAAGCTCGCCGGGTCCCTGCGGCTCCTCCGACAGTGCGACTTTGTTCATTGTCTTCGATCGATGGATGTCTATACTGAATGGTGCGATTAGCGCAACGTACAGTTCGAAACGACAGGGAGAAAACAATGAATGACGGGAAATGGAAATACATTTCGCTATCGGCGGTCTTGATGGGTTGTGCCGCTCAGGCATGGGCCGCTGGCGATATCACCAAAATAGAGCCCAGTGCGACCAGCGTGACCCTCGAAGGCGGAAAAGCGGTGGTGAAATTCACCGTATCGGGCAGCGCCGAGGACACGGATAGCTGCGGAATTTGGATCGATTACGGCGATGGCGACAGCCCGGATACCCGCGTAATAAGCAAGAGCGAGGGACTGTTCCCCCGCACCTTCGAGCACACCTTCAAGAAACCGGGCGGATTCTCCGTCAAGGCGAGAGGCCAGCGGGTAAAGCAAACGTTCGGCTGCAATGGCGAGGTTTCGGCGTTCGTGACCGTTACGGCACCCGCGGCGGCAGTAAAGAAATCGGCGGCCGCGCCAAAGCCAGTGGCGGCACCCACTTGCCCTGATGGTTGGCAATTAGTCGCCAGCTCGGTCAACAAGAAGACCGGGGAATTTGCGTGCGGTCCGAAAGCTCCGGCGACCAAGATCGATTGTGGCGCAGGGCTCGCCTATTACGCGAAGGGCAGCACCATCGGCTGTCGCAAAGGGAGGTAGCGGCGCTCGATCGGAGCCGTCCAGAGGGGAGCCGTAGCTTCGTTTACTCCGCGCTCTTGACGGTGGTGGTGTTGACCACCCGGAAGGCAGGAGCGGATGCGTCCTTGCCCGCGCCGGCATAGAGCGTGAGGTGCGGGAACGGGATTTCGATGCCATGCGCATCGAAGGCCTTCTTGAGGCGACCCAGGTATTCGCGCCGCACATTCCACTGTTCGAGCGGAACCACCCTGAAGCGGCACCGCAGTATCACGGCCGAGTCGGCCCAGCGTTCCACGCCCGCAACCTCGAGGTCGTCGAGAATCCTGGGTCCGAAGCTCGCATCGGCGCGCAGTTTCGCTCCGACTTCGCGCATCACCTCGATTACCTCGTCCAAGTCCTCGCGGTAAGCGACGCTGACGTCGACCACCGAGTGTGCGAACCCGCGACTCATGTTGGTGACCGTGGTGATCAGGCTGTTTGAAACGTAGTGCACGTTGCCGTCGTAGTCGCGCAGACGCACGTAGCGCAGGGTGATCTCTTCGACCAGGCCGGACTTGCCCGCGATTTCGACAACGTCGCCCTGTCGCATCTGGTTCTCGAGCAGAATGAAGAATCCGGTAAAGTAGTCCTTGACCAGGCTCTGGGCGCCAAAGCCCACGGCCAGGCCGACCACTCCCGCAGCACCGAGAATCGGCGCTACCGCGACGCCGAGCTCGCCCAGGATGAGCGTCGCCGCGATCACCAGGATGACCACGGCCGCGACATAGCGGAAAACCCGGCCGAGCGTTTGTGCCCGTTTAAACACCTCCGGGTCGTCGATGCCGCGGGTGATGTGCTCGCGGAACAGCCGTATCAATCGCTGCACGACCCGGACAAGAATCCACGCCGCCACCGCGATCACCACCACGCGCAGCGACGTTACGCCCGCCGAACTCCAATTGGCAAGATTGAAAATCTCCAGGTACTGCAGCAGTTGTTGCATGGCGTTAGTCACTTAAGAGGTAACTGTTGGCAAATTTGGCGAAGAATTGGCTTCTAATTCGTCTCCTCCTTTTTGCGCAGTTGCGAGCAACTGCACAAAAGGAGGAGATTGATAAATGGCAAAACCACCTTCTTCGGTTGCGGCTATGCCGGCTTAGGCTTGACAAGTGTTTACTGTTGACAGATATGGCGATTTGGTTTCGAAATTCGTCGCCCCAAAATGGGGTCAGAGTAACATTTCATCAAAGCGATACCGAGTTGGCTTGATGCGTTTGGGAAATGTTACTCTGACCCCATTTTGCTGCACGAAAAGGGGGCGGTTGATAAACGGCAAAACCAGCTTCCCTGGTTCCGGCTCGTCCGCGAAGGCGGAATGGACTCCGCTGCGCCGATGGCTATTTTCGCTCGGCTTGTTGCTTGGCGCGCTCCGCTTCCTCGCGCGCCAATTGCTCCTGCCGCGCCTTCCTGAGGGCGTCGGCCACCTCGGACGACCCGACGCGCAAAGCGAGTTCCAGCGCCGTGTCGCCGTCTTTGCTCACCGTATTGAGGCTGGCGCCGTTTCGAAGCAGCAACTCGACCATCTTGGTGTCCCCGCGTGCGGCAGCATACATGAGCGGAGTGTAGCCGTTGTCGGCCACCAGATTGGGATCGAAATTCATCGCCAGCACCTTTTGGGCGTAAACCAGATTGCCTTTTTCAATCGCGTAAAACAGTGCCTTTATGCCCTCGGGACTTTTCTCCTTGGCCTGGGGTTCCAGCCCGGTCGGAAGCAGCGCCACAACATAATTGATAAGCGACATCCCGACCATGGCCGCCATGGCGATGATCAGGGGCGTGCGCGAGAGGCCCAGTGAATCGGCGATGGACGAGGGCATGTTGGCGCCGATCGCGAGCAGCACCACGAGGAAGAAGAACTGGAACTTGAGGTACAGGAACAGCGAAATGAACACCGTGAGCGCGAGTATCGCCAGCAGGTAGTTGCGGTCTATGCTGTACTGAGCGAGGATGTCGTCCGGCAGATTTGCAAACAGCGCAGCGATACCGACCACGCCCACGAGCAATATTTCGCGGACTCGGTTGTTGGCTTCCATCGGCTCTCTCCCTGATGGCTTGGGCCTTCGGCCCGGTGTTTGTGCCCGCTATAATTGCACTTGTCGGCTGTCCATTCAAGTCCATGGCGCATGAGCAAGGCATTTACCCGCGAATCTGACGAAGACGGCGAAGAGCTTCCCGCCAGCGAGCCCGCGACGCCGCTAGGCAAGAACTATCTCACGCCGGCCGGATATGCTCGGCTCAGGAGGGAGCTGAAAGACCTCGTCGAAGTCGAGCGGCCCGAGGTAGTACGGACGGTTTCGTGGGCCGCCGCCAACGGGGATCGTTCGGAAAACGGCGATTACATCTACGGCAAGCGTCGCTTGCGCGAGATCGACCGCCGCATACGCTACCTGATGAAGCGCCTGGAGGTGGCCGAAGTGGTCGACCCCCTGGGCCAGGAACCCGGCCAGGTCTTTTTCGGTGCCACGGTGACCTACTGCGATCAGGCCGGCGCCCGACACACTATCAGCATTGTTGGCACCGATGAAGTGGATCCGGCGCGCGGACGCGTGTCCTGGGTATCGCCGGTCGCCAAAGCGCTGCTGCGCTCGCGCGAGGGCGAGACCGTGACTCTCCGCACCCCGGCGGGAATCCAGGAGCTCGAGGTGATCGAGATCCGCTACGATCCCCTGCTGTAAATAACCTGCCCCAGCGGTCTCGCGATATCACTTCGACGCCGCGCGCTTGGCGTTGCTCGCTACGTTGTTGGCAAAATCCCCGGCTTCAACGATCGAAAGGCGCGAAGGATCGATGTAGCGGCGCAGCGCCGCGACGATTTCCTCCGGCGTAAGCGCGGCGATGCGCTTTTCCTGCTCGGCGTCCCACGCGAACGTACGCCCAAGCTCGAGATAATGAACCAGCTTTTCGGCGATCGAGCTGTCCTGATTGCGCGCGACTTGCCGTGCCTGCAATATGCTCTTTTTCGCCGCTTCCACTTCCTCGGCGCTGAAGCCCTCATCCAGGGCTTTCCGCAGTTCCTCGCGCACCAGCGACTCGAGCCGGCCGCTGTTCTGCGGTGCGCAGATGGCGTAGATGCCGAAGACTCCCCGCTCGTCGAAGCTGCTCGCGCTCAGGTAGGAACCCACGCTATAGGAAATCCCCTCGCGCTCGCGGATGCGTCGCACCAGTCGCGAAGCCGATCCTTCGCCAAGCAGGCGGTTGCCCAGAGCGAGAGCTACATAGTCGGGGCTGTCGTCGCGCAGCCTGAGATTCATCGCGGCGCGGTAGCTCGCGTTTGCCTTGTCCGGCGTCTCGATGACCCGCTTGAGGGGCGGCGCCTCGTAATAGGGGGACTGAATGCGCTGGTACGGTTTCGGGCTACTCCAGGCGCCGAACAATTCGATCGCGACGCGTGTGATTTCTTCGGGATCGAAGTCCCCGACGACTGCGAGCTCGCTGTTGCTCGCACCGTAGAAGTCGGCGTAGCAGCGTTTCACATCTTCCAGCGTAAGCGCCTTGAGTCGCTCGGCGCGTTCCTGCAGGCCCGCTCGGTAGAACCAGTGTTCCTTGGGATAGGGATTGAGGTGGCGCGACAACTCGAGGCTGGCCAGAGCGCTCGGCTTGCCGCCTTCGATATCGATGCTGGTGAGCGCGGAGCGGCGCAACTGTTCGAACTCGCTTTCCGGGAAGGCCGGGTGCCGCAGTACTTCGGCTACCAGTTTGAGGGCCGCAGGAAGGTTTTCGCGCAGGGTTTCGATCGAGCCGCCTTCGCCGCCGACGCCGACATGCGCTTTTATGCGCGCAAATTCGTTGGCGATCTGCTCGCGGGTCCTGTCGCGGCTGCCGCGCAACAGCATGGCGCTGGCGATGCCGCAGGCAGTGCTTCGGCCCGCCTTCGCCTCTTCGTTGCCCCAGCGCAGGGACAACTGCGCGACCACGGTGCCGCCACGAGTCTTCTTGGGCAGCAGGGCTAGTTTCATCCCTCCGGGCAGGGTCCTGCGGATCACGCGGGCTTCGATGTTGGCTGGCGTGGGATCGAAGGCTTCTCCCGCGGCGATCGGACCGGTGCCGCGGTAGTCCTTCACCATTGCCGCTACGTCCGGCACCGGCGGGATCTCGGCCCGATCGGGCTCGCGGGTCGGCAGGAAAAGCCCCAGCGTGCGGTTGGAGGTCTTGAGGTAGGCGGTCGCCACGCGCTGCACGTCGGCCACGGTCACTGCCTTCAGCCGGTCGCGGTGCAGAAACAGCGTGCGCCAGTCGCCCATGGCGATCGAATCGGACAGCGTGAGCGCGAGCGAACGCGAGTCGGCGATAGTCATCTCGATGTCGTTGACGAGACGCACCCGCGCGCGTTCGACCTCTTCTTCCGTGACCGGATTGCGCGCAAAGCCCTCGAGCGTGGCGAGCAGCGCATCCCGCGCGGCCTCCAGCGGCAGATCCTGGCGCACGCTGGCGCCGAAGTACGCCGAACCCGCCTCGCGCTGTTGATTGTTGGTGCCAAAGACGAAGCTGGCCACGCCTTTCTCCACCAGCGCCTTGTGCAGCCGGCCGCCCGGGACCTGGGACAACAGCGCGACCAGAACGTCGACTGCAGCATAGTCCGCATGTACGCCCGGGGGCATGTGGTAGAAGGCCGAGACCATTTGCACGTCGCCGGCGCGCCTGAGCGTGACGGTGCGTTCACCATCCTGAGTCGGTTCGGCGGTATAGGTCGGAACGAGCTCGCCTCTGGGTTTCGGAATCCGGGCGAAGTGCTTGGCAGCGAGCCGTAGGGCGGTAGCTTCGTCGAAACGCCCGGATATCACCAGCACCGCGTTGTCCGGCCGATAGTGCTTGCGGTAGAAAGCCTGCACCCGGCTGATGGGCGCGTTCTCGATGTCTGAGCGCGCGCCGATGATCGCGCTTCCGTAGTTATGCCACAGATAGGCCGTGGCGGTAACGCGCTCGCGCAGCACGCCGAACGCGCTGTTCTCGCCCGACTCGAATTCGTTCCGCACCACGGTCATCTCGGCATCGAGGTCCTTGCGCGAGACGTTGGCATTGACCATGCGGTCGGCCTCCAACCCGAGGGCCCAGTCGAGGTTGGCGGGGCTGGCCGGGAAGGTCTCGTAATACGTGGTGCGGTCGAGCGAGGTCGTGCCGTTATATTGCGCACCGCGCCGGGTCAGTTCGAGTTTGATGTTGGGGATGCGCCGGGTGCCTCGGAACAGCAGGTGCTCGAGCAGGTGCGCCATGCCGCTCTCGCCGTAACCCTCATTGCGCGAGCCGACGAGGTACACCATATTGACGGTGATGGTGTCTATCGAGGGGTCGGGCACCAGCAGAACCTTCAAGCCGTTTCCGAGCCGGTACTCGACAACGCCTTCGACTGCGGCGACTTTTGCGGGCTTCGCGACCGCCTTTTGTGCGGGCGCAGCCTGCGCGGGCGGCGCAAAGGCGACCAGGAGTGCAAGCAGGGCGGAAACTATGGTTTTCATGGTTATTCGATCCCGCTTGAAGACCCCGAAGAAAAGCGAAAGTTCATTCAATTCTAGCAACTGGTCAAGAATAACAGCGAAGCCCGGGAGTTTACGGTAGAAAACGCTACCAATTGCCCCCGCAATTGGGGCATCCCAGTTGAAAAACCACGCAACCGACCCAAGCTTGTTGCTACCCCGAGCGCGCCGTACCGGGCTGGCCACAGGCAGCCCGGCCGGGCGCGCTGTCGGGCGCCAGAACGAGGAGAAATGCAATGACCGAAGCCGCAACCAAGGAGACCCTGGGGTTCCAAGCAGAAGTGAAGCAGATTCTGCACCTCATGGTCCACTCCCTGTACAGCAACAAGGAGATCTTCCTGCGCGAATTGATTTCCAACGCGTCCGATGCCGCGGACAGACTGCGCTTCGAGGCGCTCTCGGACAACAGTCTGTATGGATCGGACCCGGATCTCAGGATCCGCGTCAGCTTCGACAAGAACGCGCGCACGATCACGGTTTCGGATAACGGCATCGGCATGTCGCGCGACGAGGTCATCGAGCATATCGGCACCATCGCCAAATCGGGAACCCGGGAGTTCTTCCAGGCCTTGACCGGCGACCAGGCGAAAGATGCCCACCTGATCGGCCAATTCGGCGTCGGCTTCTACTCGGCTTTCATCGTCGCCGATCGCGTCACCTTGGTCACCCGGCGCGCCGGCAGCTCGAGCGGGGTGCGCTGGGAGTCCGATGGCGGCGGCGAGTTCACCATCGAGAGCGTGGACAAGCAATCGCGCGGGACGGACGTAATCGTGCACCTGCGCGAAGGCGAGGACGAGCTGCTTTCGGATCACCGCTTGAAGGCGATTATCCGCAAGTACTCCGACCACATCGCCATTCCCATTGCCATGAAGAAGCTCGAGTGGAAGGTCGACGAAAAAGATCCGGACAAGAGCGACTACCGCGAGACCGGCGAGGATGAAACCGTCAACCAGGCGAACGCCATCTGGGCGCGGCCTAAAACCGATATCACCGAGGAGCAGTATCACGAGTTCTACAAGCACGTAGCGCACGACTTCGAGCCGCCGCTTGCCTTCACGCACAACAAGGTCGAGGGGCGCCAGGAATACACGCAGTTGCTCTACATTCCTTCGCACGCCCCGTTCGATCTGTGGGACAGGCAGCACCGGCACGGGATCAGGCTATACGTGCGCCGGGTGTTCATCATGGACGACGCCGAGCAGCTCATGCCGGCGTATCTGCGCTTCGTGCGCGGGGTCGTGGACTCGAACGATCTGCCGCTCAACGTTTCGCGCGAGATCCTGCAACAGAGCAAGGACATCGACGCCATCCGATCCGGGTGCACTAAGCGCGTGCTGTCGCTGATGGAGGATCTGGCGGAGAATCAGAAGGACAAGTACGCGACTTTCTGGCGCGAATTCGGCCGCGTGGTGAAGGAGGGTGTCGGTGAGGATTTTGCCAACCGCGAGCGCATCGCCAAGCTGCTGCGTTTTTCATCGACGCACAACGACAGCGAAGAGCAGACCGTGTCGCTCGCCGATTATGTTTCGCGCATGAAAGAGGGCCAGGAGAACATCTACTTCGTTACCGCCGAGACCTTCCTCGCGGCCAAGAATAGCCCGCATCTCGAGGCTTTCAGGAAGCGCGGTGTCGAGGTCCTGCTGCTGCATGATCGGGTGGATGAGTGGCTGGTCGCAAACCTTCCCGAATTCGAAGGCAAACACCTTGCGTCGGTCGCCAAGGGTTCGCTCGACCTGGGCAAGCTCCAGACCGAGGATGACAAGAAAGAGCAGGAAAAACAGGAAGGCGAATTCCGCGATCTGGTCGAAAAACTCAAGAAGACGCTCGCGGACAAGGTAAAAGACGTACGAGTCACCTCGCGGCTGACCAACTCGCCCTCGTGTCTGGTGGCCGACGAGTCCGACATGGGCGGAAATCTTGCCCGGATTCTCAAGGCGGCCGGACAGAAGGTGCCGCAGTCCAAGCCGATTCTGGAGATCAACCCGACTCACCCCATGGTGCAGCGGCTGAAGAGCGGAGAGACACGGCTCGATTCGCGCTTTGAAGACTGGTCGCACCTGCTATTCGAGCAAGCGCTGCTTGCCGAGGGGGGGCAGCTCGAAGATCCCGCCGGTTTCGTGCGGCGAACTAACGAGCTAATCCTCGAACTCGCCGGCGGCGGCTCGAAAATCTGGACCCCGGGAGCCTAGGCCGGGCTTTCCGGGTGCGGAAAACCCCGAAGAAAGGGGCGAGGCTCGACTAAGAATCTGAGCCTGGCCCCTTTTTCAATACTCTGCGATGCGGATTACAGCCTGCCCAGCATAACCTCGGCGCTGGAGACCTCGAATTTTCCGGGTGCTTCGACGTTAAGGCCTTTTACCACACCGTCCTCGACCAGCATCGAATAGCGCTGCGAGCGCATGCCCATGCCGGCAGCGGTGAGGTCGACTTCCAGTCCAAGAGCCTTGGTGTAGGCGCAACTGCCGTCGCCGAGCATGCGCACCTTGGCGCCAGTATTGAGGCTGCGTCCCCAGGCGGCCATCACGAACGCGTCGTTGGCAGCGACGCACCAGATCTCGTCCACGCCTTTCGCCTTTAGCTTGTCGAAGTTCGCCACGTAGCCCGGGACGTGCTTGGCGGTGCAGGTCGGGGTGAAAGCACCGGGGATGGCGAAGATCACGATCTTCTTGCCCTTCGCAGCTTCGGTCACGTTGACTTCCTTCGGGGGCATGGGGCAGCCCGCAGCGGAGTCGAATTCAGTGGATTCCTTGAGTTTGCCTTCGGGTAATCGGTCGCCGATTTTTATGGTCATTTGATTCTCCTGGTTGTGGTTGCGCGGATTGATGTCCTGTCCCGCAAATTCGCTCGATGGTTCGCGGCGTATTCGGCCGTCATGTCGCGTTGTCCGGCAGTCAGATACGCACGCTCGCTCGTCGTCGGAATTTGCGGGACAGGACACTAACAGATTGCAGCAGATTGGCGCCCTTGTCAAAGCGCGCTTGCCGTGTCGGGGAGGGGTGGCTATAGTGCGAGAACCCAATCGCCGCTGTCGCACGCGCGGCATACTACTGAGATAGGTTCCAGTCAAATGGCCCAGGCATCGACCCTGCTGCCGGTCACAGCGCCGGTCACCGAGCATCGCCTTACGCTTTCCGAGGCGCTCGATGCGCTGGTGGCCGATGGCCACGTTCGTCGTGCCGACGCCGAGCAGTTGATCGCCGACCGGCGACTGCGTCACGGCGAACACCACCCCCTGGTTCTGATTGCGGACCAGAAATGGAAATCGCTGCTTCCCCCCAACAAGGTCATGCACCTGGAGTGGCTTGCCGAATGGCTGGCGGGGAAAGTCGGCATGGAATACTTCCACATCGATCCGCTCAAGATCAACTTCGCCGCGGTCACCGAGGTGATGTCGAATGCTTACGCCACGCGATTCAAGATTCTGCCGGTCGAGGTAAGTACGCGCGAGGTGGTGATCGCCACCTGCGAGCCCTATGTCACGGAGTGGGAAAAGGAGCTCAAGCCCATCCTGCGCCTGGATATCCGCCGCGTCATCGCCAATCCGCTCGACATCAGCCGCTACCAAGTCGAGTTCTACAATCTGGCGCGCTCCATCAAGGGCGCCGAGAAGAAGGGCGATCAGCGCTCCGGACTCGGCAACTTCGAGCAACTGGTCGAGATGGGCCGCACCAAGGCGCAGCTGGACGCCAACGACCAGCACGTCGTCCACGTGGTCGACTGGCTGTGGCAATACGCGTTCGACCAGCGCGCGAGCGATATTCACCTGGAACCGCGGCGCGACGCCGGCATCGTGCGTTTCCGCATCGACGGCGTGCTGCACCAGGTGTACCAGATCCCGATGCCGGTCATGGCGGCCATGACCAGCCGGATCAAGATTCTGGGCCGAATGGACGTCGTCGAGAAGCGCCGCCCGCAGGACGGGCGCATCAAGACGCGCACCGCCGACGGGCAGGAAGTGGAACTGCGCCTATCCACGCTGCCCACGGCCTTCGGGGAAAAGCTGGTCATGCGCATTTTCGACCCCGAGGTGGTGGTCAAGGACTTTGTCGAGCTCGGCTTCTCCGAAGACGACAAGGCGCGCTGGAGTGAAATGATCGCGCAGCCCAATGGCATCATCCTGGTGACCGGGCCGACCGGGTCGGGCAAGACCACGACGCTCTATTCGACGCTCAAGACGCTGGCGACCCCCGAGGTGAACGTCTGCACCATCGAGGACCCGATTGAAATGATCGAGCCCGCGTTCAATCAGATGCAGGTCACGCCCAGCATCGATCTCGGTTTCGCCGATGGCGTGCGCGCGTTGATGCGCCAGGACCCCGACATCATCATGGTCGGCGAGGTGCGCGACCTCGAGACCGCGGAGATGGCAATCCAGGCGGCGCTCACCGGGCACCTGGTGCTCTCGACGCTGCACACCAACGATGCGGCTTCGGCGATCACGCGGCTGCTCGACTTGGGTGTGCCGCCCTACCTGCTGACTTCAACGATCCTCGGCGTCATGGCGCAGCGGCTGGTCAAGACGCTGTGCAGACATTGCAAGGAGAAGATGCCTTTCGATTCGCTTCGGGCCGAGGATGTGAACTGGGGCGAGTTCGTCGCGCCCTGGAAGGCGAAGCGTCCCGAGTACATCTATCGGGCGGCGGGATGCCTGGAGTGCCGCAATACCGGATACCACGGCCGGGTAGGGCTCTATGAGATCCTGCTGATGTCGCCCGAGATGAAGCGGCTCATCACCGCCGCGGCCGATGTCGCGAAAATCCGCGAGCAGGCGTACAAGGAGGGCATGAAGCCGCTGCGGATCAGCGGCGCCATGAAGGTGGCGCAAGGCATGACTACCTTTGACGAAGTGTTGAAGGTCGCGCCGCCGCCGAGTCGGAATTAATTGGGGTCAGAGTAACTTTTTCTGAGTTACCGCGTGTCGATCTGTGATGCGCAGGGTGAAAAAGTTACTCTGACCCCAATTAACCATTAAAAGGGGAGATCGATAAACGGCAAACCCAACCTCGTCGCTACTTATTTCCCTGCGACAGATAGCGCATGGCGCGCTCAAGGCCCTCGATCGTGGTGGGGAACATGCGCCCGCCCATCAGTTCGCGCATGATTCCGATCGACTGGCGGTAGGACCACATCTCTTCGGGCTCCGGGTTGAGCCACACGGCCTTGTGATAGATCTCGAGCATGCGCTTGATCCAGACCGCCCCGGCCTCCTCGTTGCTGTATTCGATCGAGCCGCCCGGCTGCAGGATTTCGTAGGGGCTCATGGTTGCGTCGCCGATGAAAATCAGCTTGTAGTCGTGCCCATACTTGTGCATCACATCCCAGGTGCGCGTTCGCTCGGCGTGGCGCCGGCGGTTGTCCTTCCAGACGAAATCGTACAGGCAGTTGTGGAAGTAGAAGTACTCCATGTGCTTGAACTCGGTCTTGGCCGCCGAGAACATTTCCTGGCACAGCTTGATGTGATCGTCCATCGAGCCGCCGATATCGAGGAATAGCAGCACCTTGACCGTGTTGTGGCGCTCCGGCCGCATATGCAAGTCGAGCCAGCCGGCGTTGCGCGCGGTCTTGTCGATGGTGGTATCGAGATCCAGTTCCTCGGGGGCGCCGTCGCGCGCGAACTTGCGCAGGCGCCGCAGCGCAACCTTGATGTTGCGCGTGCCCAATTCGACCGAGTCATCCAGATTTTGGTACTCGCGCTTGTCCCAGACCTTGACCGCGCTGCGGTTGCGCGAGCCTTGCTGGCCGATGCGTATGCCTTCGGGGTTGTAGCCATAGGCGCCAAAGGGCGAGGTTCCGGCCGTGCCGATCCATTTGCTGCCGCCCTGATGGCGCTCCTTTTGCTCCTCGAGGCGTTTTTTCAGCGTCTCCATCAGCTTTTCCCAACCGCCGAGCGCCTCGATTTTCGCCTTTTCCTCGTCGGTCAGCTTCAATTCGGCCTGCTTGAGCAGCCATTCGAGCGGTATGTCGAGTTCGGCGCCGGTCAGAGACTCGATGCCGTTGAAATACTCGCCAAAGGCGCGGTCGAATTTATCGAAGTTCGCCTCGTCCTTCACGAGCGTCATGCGCGCCAAGTAGTAGAACTCGTCGATCGAGGGCGAGATCACATGCTTGTGCATGCCTTCGATCAGCGTCAAGTATTCCTTGATCGAGACTGGGAGCTTGGCATCTTTGAGCCTGAGGAAGAAACCGGCGAGCATTAGGTGAGGATGGAGGATTTAGGCGCTACAAGCTTACTGTTGACAAATGTGGCGAAGATTTGGATTCTAAATTGGTCTCCCCCTTTTGTGCGGTTGCACGCAACCGCACAAAAAGGGGAGATTGATAAACGGCAAAACCAGCTCGCTCGGTTCCGGCTCTTCCGGCGTAGGCGTTTTATGCATCGCCGATTCCGACTCGTTCACCCTTGATCCTTAACGATTGTGCCTCGACATGAACACCAGCCGCTCGAACAGATGCACGTCCTGTTCGTTTTTGAGCAGCGCGCCGTGCAGCGGCGGGATGATGGTCTTGCGCTCCTTGCTCCTCAGCGCTTCCGGAGGGATATCCTCGGCGAGCAAGAGCTTCAGCCAATCGAGCAACTCCGAGGTGGAAGGCTTCTTCTTCAGTCCAGGAACTTCGCGCAGCTCGAAGAAGACCTCCATTGCCTCGCGCAGCAGCGTCTTCTTGATGCCGGGATAGTGCACCGCGACGATGCGCTCCATCGTGTCCTTGTCGGGAAAGCGGATATAGTGGAAGAAACAGCGGCGCAGGAAAGCGTCGGGCAGCTCTTTTTCGTTGTTCGAGGTGATGAAAACGATCGGCCGGTGCTTGGCGCGTATGAGTTCGCGCGTTTCATAGACGTAGAATTCCATGCGGTCCAATTCCCGCAACAGGTCGTTGGGGAACTCGATGTCGGCCTTGTCGACCTCGTCGATGAGAAGCACTACCGGCTTGTCGGCGGTCAAGGCCTGCCACAGCATGCCGCGCACGATGTAATTGGCGATATCCTGCACGCGAGGGTCCCCGAGCTGCGAGTCGCGCAGGCGGCTGACCGCGTCGTACTCGTACAACCCCTGCTGCGCCTTGGTGGTCGACTTGATGTGCCACTCAAGCAGCGGCAGCCCGAGCGCGGTCGCAACCTCTTCGGCTAGCTTGGTCTTGCCTGTGCCCGGCTCACCTTTTATCAGCAGTGGCCGCTCAAGCGTGATTGCCGCGTTGACGGCAAGCTTGAGATCGTCGGTGGCGACGTAGGTATCGGATCCGTTGAAACGCATTGTTTGCGCCTTTCCTGAATTTGAGCCGCAATTATACGTTGGCTGTGCGCGAACTTGCCTGCGACAGAGCACTTACCCGCAATACCGCTGTGGCGAACGCGCTTTCAGGTTCCATTCGCGGTGACGCGCGTGTCGCTGCTCGCCCGACCGCCGCGGCGACGATCGCCGTCGATGTCGGCCAGCGCTATTTCGCTCTCTGCATGCACTCGATATACGCCTGCGCATCGAGCGGCGTGCCGTCGTGCTGCGCGCGCCAGAGCGCCTCCCCGAGGCATTCGAGCGCCGCATGCAGCGCTGCGTGGCGTTCGGTCTTCCTGCTCAGCAATTCGTCGAAGGCGGCGCGAATACCGGGCGGTTGATCGATGGATAACTGCTCCTCGATTGCCAAATGCAGGCTCATATGCAGAAATGGGTTCGTCTCGCCCGACTCCGGCGAATAATCCCGATCGGCGGCGCGCTCGGCCGCCTCGAGTACCGCGTGGTACTCCGGGTGCAGCAGGATCACGCCCAGCGCCATCGGCTCCATGCCCGCAAGCGCCTGGCCCGACCTGTACTTGGCCCAGGTGCCGAAAAAGAACTGCCTGACTTGATCGCGGGTTGGATTGAACATCGTCACTTTTACGGTTGACAAATTCGGCGAAGATTTGGTTTCGAAATTCGTCTCCCCCTTTTGCGCGGTTGCGCGCAACCGCGCAAAAGGGGGAGATTGATAAACGGCAAAACCAGCTTCCTTGGTTCCGGCTCGTCCGGCTTAGGATTCAAGACCGAAGGAAGACCGCGGTGTCGCCGCGCTGAAGCCTGAATTCTCATTCCACCTTGGACTTCCATTCGCATAAGTCGCGAATGATGCACCTCGGACAGTCCGGCTTCCTCGCCTTGCACACGTAACGTCCGTGCAGGATGAGCCAGTGATGTGCGTGCTGGCGGAATTCCTCGGGCACCAGCCGCACGAGGCGATCCTCGACCTCGCGCACGTCTTTGCCAGGGGCAATGCCGGTGCGGTTTGCCAGGCGAAATATGTGCGTATCGACGGCAATGGTGGGCTGGCCGAAGGCGACGTTCATGATCACGTTGGCGGTCTTGCGGCCCACGCCGGGGAGCGATTCGAGCGCCTCGCGTGACTGCGGCACCTGGCCCGCATGCCGCTCGACCAGCTGCCGACAGGCGGCAATGATGTGCTTCGCCTTGGATCGATACAGGCCGATCGACTTGATGTGCGCGGTGAGCCGTTCCTCGCCCAGCTGCAGCATTCTTGACGGGGTATCGGCAGCGGCGAAAAGGCTGGGGGTCGCAGCATTGACGCTGCGGTCGGTCGCCTGCGCGGACAGTATCACCGCCACCAGCAACTCGAACGCTGAGCGGTAAACGAGTTCGGATGCGGGCGCGGGGTTGGCAGCGCGCAGCCGCTGGAAGATCTCGGTCCTTTTTTGCGCATTCACGAGCGGCTGACCGCGAGTGAACGCCGGGCGAGCCGTGCGGCGCGCTCGGCCTGATCGCGCTCCAGTCGGGCGCTGCGCGCTTTGCGGCGCTTGCGCGCGGCGACGGCGCGCGTTCGATCCCAGTGCGCATCCTCGCCGCTGGTCGGCACGAGCGCTATGCAGTCCACCGGGCAGGGCGGAATGCAAAGTTTGCAGCCGGTGCACAGCGACGCGACGACCGTGTGCATCAGGTGATGCGCGCCGACGATGGCGTCGAACGGACATGCCTGGATGCACAAGGTGCAGCCGACGCATTGCGCTTCGTCGATTCGCGCCACCGGCCTCGCAGGTCCTGAACGTGCATTCGCGCTCATCTTGTTCTTCGGGCCCTGGTCAACCCGCGCACGATTTCGCCGACGACCTGCGGGCCACGGTAGAGCAGCGCGGTGTAGATCTGCACCAGATTGGCGCCGGCGTCGAGCTTTTCCTGCGCGTCGGCGGCGGTGAAGATTCCGCCCACGCCGATGATGCACACCGATTCGCCCAGGGCGCGCCGCAACCGGGTTATCACCGCCGTCGCTTTGGCGCGCAGCGGGACGCCCGAGAGCCCTCCCGCCTCGCTGCCGTGGGCAAGATGCGCCACGCCTTCGCGCGAAGAGGTGGTGTTGGTGGCGATCACCGCATCGACCCGGTATGCCTTGACCCTGTCGGCGATGACCTCGATCGCCGCATCGTCGAGATCGGGCGCGATCTTGACCACCAGCGGCACCACGCGGCCATGCACGCCGGCCAGCGCGTCGCGCTCGTGCATCAGTGTGCCGAGCAGCACCTCCAACTCCCCGGCCTGTTGGAGCGTTCGAAGATCGCGGGTATTGGGTGAGGAAATGTTGGCGGTGACAAAGCTCGCGACCGGATACGCCTTCTGCAGACAGACGATGTAATCGTCCACCGCGCGCTCCATCGGTGTGTCGAAGTTCTTGCCGATGTTGACCCCGAGCACGCCCCGGAATCCGGCGTTGCGGATGTTCCGAACCGCGCGGTCCAGGCCTACATTGTTGAAGCCCATGCGGTTGATGATGGCCTCGGCCTGCGGCAGCCGAAAAAGCCGTGGTTTCGGATTTCCCGGCTGCGGTCTCGGTGTGATGGTGCCCACCTCGACAAACCCGAATCCGAGCGAGCCGAGCGACGCGATGTGCTCGCCGTTCTTGTCCAGGCCGGCGGCGAGCCCGACCGGGTTGGGAAACTCCAGTCCCATGGCGCGCACTGGGACAGAAGGCATGCGCGAGGTGACCGCGCAAGACAGCCCGAGCTGGTACAGCCTGTCGAGCGACGCGAGGCTGAGCCAATGTGCCTGCTCGGGATCGAGGGAAAATAGGAACGGGCGTAGCGCACGATAGAGCATCGTGGCATTTTAAACCGAGCGCGCCCGAAGCAGCGATGATGCTTTTGCTGTTATATCAATCTCCTCCTTTTGTTCAGTTGCGAAGTTGCAACTGAACAAAATGAGGAGACCCAAAAAACGCCGATTCTTGCCAACTTCGTGAAAATTGGCCTGCTGATCAGCGCCCAACTCTGGCGCGGTATCAGCAGTGTTCCGTGACGATCGCATCCAGGGCCTGCCATCTGCCCTCGATGAATCCCTGCATGGGCTTGAACTGCGACTTGTAGGCCATCTTGCGGCTGTCCTTGATCCAGTAGCCGAGATAAAGGTAGGGCAGACCGAGGGAGCGGCACTGTTCGAGTTGCCAGAGGATATTGTAGGTCCCGAAACTCGAGCGGGGGACAGCAGGGTCGTAAAACGTATACACGGACGAGATTCCGTCGCTCAGATGGTCGATGATGGAAACCATGCGCAGCTTGCCGCCGTCGCGGAACTCCACCAGCCGCGTGTTGACCCGGCTTTGCAGAAGAAAATGCGAATACTGGTCGCGGCTGTCCTGGTCCATTCCGCCGCCGGCATGGCGCGTGGCCTGATAGCGCAGGTACAGCGAGTAATGCTCGACACGAAAACGCAATGGCGTCACCTGCGCCTCGAGTCCGGCGTGGCGCACGCCGGCGCGCCGCTGGGTGCGGGACGTGCGGAACTCGTCGACCAACACGCGCACCGGGACGCAGGCGCGGCAGCTATCGCAGTAAGGACGATAGGTGAAAATGCCGCTACGCCTGAAACCTTGGCGCACCAGATCGCTGTACAGCTCACTGCCGATGAGATGGCTCGGCGTTGCCACCTGCGAGCGCGCCATCCGATCGGGCAGGTAGCTGCACTGATACGGCGCAGTTACGTAGAACTGCAGTACTGCGTGCGGCAGGTCGTTTAGCTGCGACATGGCTTGTTGATGTGGCCGGCTTGGGTCCATGGTCCCGGAGGATTTGGATAGTTTATCAATTCGGAGAGCAACTGTGAGAACCGCCGGCGTGCGATGGCGCGGGCCCCCAGCGAGGCAAGGTGCTCGGTGTGCATCTGGCAGTCGATCAGGCGGAATCCGCTCGCGAGCAGATGCCGGACCAGCGCCACCAGGGCGATTTTCGAGGCATCGCGCTCTCGAGAGAACATCGATTCGCCGAAGAATACGGCCCCGAGCGCCATTCCGTAGAGCCCGCCGGCGAGTTTTCCTTCGATCCAGGTCTCGGCGGAATGCGCGTGACCGAGCCGGTGCATGTGGAGGTACGCCTCGTGCATCTCCGAGGTGATCCAAGTGCCCGGCTGATCCGCGCGCGGGGCCGCGCAACCGGCGATGACGTCGTCGAAGGCGGTATCGAAGCGGATTTCGTAATCCCTGTTGCGCAGGACTTTCGCCAGCGAGCGAGAGACCTTGATCTCTTCAGGGAATAGGACAGTGCGCGGGTCCGGGCTCCACCACAGAATCGGGTCTCCCTCCGAATACCACGGGAAAATGCCCTGGCTGTAGGCGGCAATCAGCCGTGCTGGAGACAGGTCGCCGCCGGCAGCGAGCAGGCCGTTGGGATGGCGCAAGGCCTTATGCAGCGGTGGAAATGGTGTCTCGCCGTCGAGCCAGGGAATCATGATCCGAAGACTAGCCGCGCGCCGATGTGATTGCATCCTGCGCCCCAAAAAAGGGCGACACGAACCGATTACGCACCATCATTAAGCACTTTGCCGCTGGAATTTCCACGCGGAAAACTCAAGTTATCACCAAAACAACAACTTGGTAACCAGGAATGGGGATTGCTTGCGTACATACAGTTTTCCCTCGGGAGGGGCAATGGAAACGATGAAGCATGGGGCCGATGTTCTTTTCATTCTGCTTGGCGCCATTATGGTGCTGGCGATGCACTCCGGATTCGCATTTCTCGAACTGGGTACGGTTCGCTCGAAAAACCAGGTCAATGCGCTGGTCAAAATCCTGAGCGATTTCGCGTTTTGCACCATCGCGTATTTTTTCATCGGTTATGGCATCGCCTACGGAGCGGGCTTTCTCACCGGGACTGAGCAACTGGTGCAAAAGAACGGCTACGAAATGGTGCGGTTTTTTTTCCTGCTCACTTTCGCTGCAGCGGTTCCTGCCATCGTCTCCGGCGGCATCGCGGAGCGCGCCAAGTTCTATCCCCAGTTCTTCGCTTCGTTTCTCATCGTCGCATTCGTCTACCCGTTTTTCGAGGGCATCGCCTGGAACCAGCACTACGGCATCCAGGCCTGGCTCAAAGCGAGCTTCGGCGAGGAATTCCACGACTTCGCCGGCTCGGTGGTGGTACACGCGGTCGGCGGTTGGATCGGCCTGGTTGCCGTCTTGATGTTGGGCGCCCGTAGCGGCCGCTATAGCAAAGACGGCAGGGTGATGAGTGCGCATCCACCGTCGTCGATTCCTTTCCTGGCGCTCGGCGCGTGGATTCTCTCGGTGGGTTGGTTCGGGTTTAACGTAATGTCCGCGCAGACTCTCGACAAGGTAAGCGGCCTGGTGGCGCTTAACTCGCTCATGGCCATGGCCGGGGGGACGCTCTCTGCGCTCATCGCCGGAAGAAACGACCCGGGCTTCGTTCACAACGGGCCGCTCGCGGGCCTGGTGGCAGTATGCGCAGGCTCGGACGTCATGCACCCGGTGGGCTCGCTCGTCGTCGGCGGCGTCGCCGGCGGGATATTCGTTTTCCTCTTCACGCTGACGCAAAACCGCTGGAAGATCGACGACGTGCTTGGCGTGTGGCCGCTGCACGGCCTGTGTGGCGCTTGGGGCGGGATCGCAGCGGGAATTTTCGGCAGCAAGGCATTGGGGGGCATGGGCGGTGTGGCTATCGGATCCCAAGTCGCCGGGACACTGCTCGGAATCGGCGTGGCGCTGGCAGGCGGAGCGCTGGTCTACGGCGGCATCAAGGCGACCATCGGTCTGAGGCTCGATCAGGAGGAAGAGTTCAACGGCGCCGACCTGTCGATTCACAACATCTCATCGACTCCGGAAAAGCAGCCGGTGCTGTAAGCGTCCGGATGTGTTGCTCGCATCTACTTCGGCGCGGCGACCTCGCCGGCGTGAAACCGGTAGGTGCCTTGGCTGCGGTCGCTGTAGTAATGCCTGAGCGTCGCAGCGATGGTTCGAAACGCGATTTCCTGCCACGGAATTTCGTTCTCGCGAAACAGCGCCACTTCCAGACTCTCCTCGCCGGGCCCGAATTCGAGGTCGAGCAATTTGGCGCGGTAAAAGATGTGCACCTGATTGACATGCGGCACCGACAGCATGGTGAAGGCGTCGCTGATTTCGATGCGCGCACATGCTTCCTCGAGCGTTTCGCGAATCGCCGCCTGCGCCGTCGTCTCGCCCAGCTCCATAAAACCTGCGGGCAGGGTCCACTTGCCCAGGCGCGGCTCGATTGCCCGCTTGCACAGGAGTATCCGGTCTTCCCACTCGGGGATCGCCCCGATCACCATGAGCGGGTTCTTGTAGTGGACCACGCCGCACGAATCGCACACGTGCCTAGGCAGCGTGTCGCCGGGGGGCACGCGGAGGGCGAGCTTGCCGCCGCACTGAGGACAGAAGTTCATGATAAGTGGCGCGAAGGATCGATTTCTATGATAACCGAACTCATGTAACGCCTCATTCCTGACCCGCGACAAGCATCGATTCGAACGTCATAATCGGCCCAGGGGCGACGGAAATGGAAATTAGGTACTATCGCGGCGCATCGCACGTTAAGGGGAGTATCCGTGTGCCGTCCTCCATGCGTTTCTGGTTGAGCCGAGCGCGTGCCGACTTTGGGCGTGTACGCGGCTTCATTGATTCGCCATGACAAAATTCGTCCGGCTGAACTTACGCCACACTTGGTCTTCGGGCCTCTTCATGGTGTCGGACCATTGGCTGGCCGTAGAAACACCTTGCCATCCGCGAAATTTATAGATAATCTCGAATTATCAATTAGATGTACATAATTTGTGAAGTTATTCTGTAAAAGGGGACGGGGCCCAAGTGGCAAGGCCTGAAAAACTGCGTCTGGGCGATTTGCTGGTGCAAGGGGACGTCATTACCGCCGACCAGTTGACCCTGGCGTTGCAGCAGCAGAAGAAATCGGGGCGCAAGTTAGGTCGCGTGCTGGTAGAGAGCGGCTACGTAACCGAGGAGGGGCTGTCGCAGGTCTTGGCGAAGCAGCTCAACATTCCCTACATTCAGCTCAAGTTTTACGACCTCAAGCCTGAGGTCGTGCGGCTCTTGCCTGAAGCCCAGGCGCGGCGATTCCGCGCGCTGGTGCTCGATGCCGCAGGTGAAAAGATTCGCGTGGGGATGGCCGATCCGACCGATCTGTTCGCCTATGACGAGTTGGCACGGATCCTGAAGCGCGACATCGAGCTGGCCGTGGTTACCGAAGGCGAGCTGCTTGCGACCTTTGACCGAATTTATCGCAGGACCGGCGAGATCACCGGCCTCGCCAAGGAGTTGACTGCAGAACTCGGGGATGTGCCGGTCGAATTCGGCGAATTGCTTGGATTGACCCTTGGCCAGGAAGATGCCCCTGTCGTCAAACTCCTGCAGATGGTGTTCGAGGAAGCGATCAAGATGCGCGCCTCGGACATACATATCGAGCCGCAGGAAAAGTATCTCCGGATACGCTTTCGCATCGACGGGGTATTGCACGTCCAGACCGATGCCGACATCAAGGTTGCCAATGCCGTGGTGCTGCGCCTCAAGCTCATGGCCGGGCTGGATATCTCCGAGAAAAGGCTGCCCCAGGACGGGCGGTTCAACATAAAGGTTCGCAATGCCCAGGTCGACGTTCGTATGTCGACGATGCCCACGCAGCATGGCGAATCGGCGGTCATGCGCCTGCTTAGTCAAGCAACCGGATTGATGGGGATGGATAAACTCGGCATGCCGCCGAGGATCCTCGAGCGCATGCGCCAAGTGATCCGGCGGCCCAGCGGCATGGTGCTGGTCACCGGCCCGACCGGAAGCGGCAAGACGACGACGCTGTATGCGGCGCTTTCGGAACTCAATACGCCGGAGCGCAAGGTCATTACGGTAGAGGATCCGGTGGAATACCGGCTGCCCAACATCAACCAGGTCCAGGTACACGAAAAGATCGACTTGGGATTCGATCGGGTATTGCGCAGTGCACTGCGCCAGGATCCGGACGTGATACTGGTGGGCGAGATGCGCGACCAGCTGACTGCGGAGATCGGCATGCGGGCGGCCATAACGGGCCACCTGGTTCTGTCGACCCTGCACACCAACGATGCCGTGGCGACGCCGATTCGGCTGCTCGACATGGGGGTGCCGCGCTACATGGTGGCGATGTCATTGCAACTGGTTTTGGCGCAGCGGCTCGTGCGCGTCATCTGCGAGAGCTGCACGCGGCCGCATCAGCCTTCCCCGCATGAGCTCGAATGGCTGCACGTCGAGACAGGTGGCGAAAAGAGCGCGTTGAAAGTCTTCAGCGGGGCCGGCTGCACCCACTGCAATGGCACCGGCTACCAGGGCCGCACCGGCGTATACGAGATGCTGGAGATGACAAACGCCGTGGTCGAGGCAGCCAACCAGCCCGACGTCAATATCTTCATGCGCGAGGCGCGGCGGCAAATGGGGGCGAATTCCCTGAGGAGCGACGCCATGAGGCTGGTTGGGGAAGGACGCACGACCGTCGAAGAGGCCATGCGCATCAGCAACGAGTTCGAGGACTAGGCACGCACATAGCCATGCCGAGTTTTTCCTACAAGGGGCGATCGGCTTCCGGTGAACTGGTAAAGGGCGTCATCGAAGGCGCCACGGCCGCGGCAGCGGCCGAGCTTTTGTTCGGGCAGGGCATTACCCCGCTGGACATCACGCCTGCCAAGGAAGCCTCGGGGGGCGTTGGTTCCCTAACGCTGGGCGGTCTGTTCAAGGAAAAGGTCACGCAGGTCGATCTCCTGCTTTTCAGCCGCCAGCTCTATACGCTGTTGAAGGCGGGCGTTCCGATCCTGCGAGCGCTATCGGGGCTTCAGGAATCCAGTACCAGCAAGGCCATGAAGACTGTCCTGCAGGAGATTCGTGCGAGCCTCGAATCGGGCCGCGAACTGTCGGTATCCCTTGCGCGCCAACCGAGGGTGTTCTCGGCGTTCTACCTGGCGATGGTGCGGGTGGGCGAGTTCACCGGCCGTCTAGAAGACGTCTTCCTGAGTCTGTTCCACCACCTCGAGTTCGAGCGATTCATGCGCGACCAGGTCAAGTCGGCGCTGCGTTATCCGTCGTTCGTCGTCGCGGCCATGGCCATTGCCATCGTGATCGTGAACATTTTCGTGATTCCCGCCTTCGCCAAGGTATTCGCGGGCTTCGGAACCCAGTTGCCATTGATGACGAGGATTCTCATCGGGTTCTCGAATTTCATGGTTTCGTATTGGTATTTGATGGCCCTTGCCCTCGTGCTGGCCTTCGTGGCATTTCGGTCCTGGGTGGGCACGGAATCCGGGCGCTATCAATGGGACCGGATCAAGTTGAAGATCCCCGTCGCGGGAAAGATCGTGCAAAAAGCAACCCTGGCGCGGTTTTCCAGAAGCTTCGCGCTGGCGATTAGGAGCGGGGTGCCGATCGTGCAGGCGATGGCGGTCGTATCTCAGACGGTCGACAACGCGTACATCGCCGACAAGGTGGACAAGATGCGCGACGGCGTGGAGCGTGGCGACAGCATATTGCGCACAGCGATCGCCACGGGGGTGTTCACGCCGGTCGTCATTCAAATGATCGCCGTGGGCGAGGAGTCCGGGTCGCTCGAGGACATGATGCAGGAGATCGCGGAAATGTACCAGAACGAGGTCGAATACGAGTTGAAGACCCTCGGCCAGCAGATCGAGCCGATCCTGATCGTGTTCCTCGGCATACTGGTTCTGATTCTGGCACTCGGTATCTTCCTGCCGATATGGGATCTCGGAAGGGCGGCGATCAAGCGGTGAGCGTATCGTCGACACTCGATGAATGCGAATGCGCGTCGCGTGAGGCCGCTCCGGCAGGCCGGGATCACGCTGCTGGAGTTTTCTGTCGTGGCCGCGGTACTGGTGACGATTGCCGGCTCGTTGCTTACGGCGCTGCTTTACTACGAAGAATTGGCCGAAGCGATGGTGGTGAAGATGACCGTCCAGAACATCCGCTCCGGATTGCGCTACCAGATCGCAGACCGGCTGGTGGCTGGCCGGACGCGGGAAATGGGCCAATTGCTTCGGGACAATCCCGTGTCGTGGCTCGATTCGTTGCCCGAGGGCTACGTGGGGTCGGTGCGATCGGACGCGGTCCCGTCGCTGCCGGCGGGCAGTTGGTTCTATGACGTCGATAGAGGGGAGATCGGCTACGTGCCGAAGCTCTCGTTTTATCTCGCGATGGAGCCGCCGGAGAGCGACAAGATTCTGCGTTGGCGAATGCAGGCGCTCCGTTTGTCGCCGCCCTGGGAAGTCGAAGGACTGATGCTGGTGACCGTGAGCCCGTATCGATGGTTTTCGCAGTAGCATAGGAACTGTGCGGGAGATCACGCAATGAAGCCAAGTACCTCATCTGCGCCTCGGGGACTCCGGGCAGGCGGTTCGTCCGCCGGCTTTACGCTGATCGAGTTGGTGATCGTCATCACGATCGTGGGCATCCTTGCCGCCGTCGCCTTGCCCCGCTTCGTGAATCTGCAGCGCGATGCGCGCATTTCCAAGGCGCAGGCGCTTTTCGGGACCATCAAAGCGGCCGCCTATCTCGCCAAAGCGCGCTGCGAAGTCGACCTGGCGCAGGGGTTGGCGGGCGTTTGCACGCCGACAAACGGCCAAGTGAACATGGACGGCGCTCTAGTGACCATGGTCAATCGCTACCCCGATGCTTCACTGACCGGAATCGACGTCGCGTCTCAGATCAGCGCCGCGGAGAGCGTTACGATCACTCAAGGCACCGGGTCGAGAACCTACGACATGATCGGGGCGTCTGACCCGTCGCTGTGCAGGATTACCTATACGGCTGCTGCGGTGAATCAGGCGCCGTTGATTACGCTGGATACAGCCGGTTGCTAGTGCGCCGGTAACTCGCGGCTTAGATCGTGTGAGTCGGACCAATTATTGGTGATACCGCGCCGATTGTTGAGCGCGCAGGAGGTTCTGGAGAAGGGTTCCGTCCCTAGATGTCACTGGGTAATTTCTCTCCTCGGCACCATGCCTGCCACATACGGCGATAAAGCGCTTCAAGATCGCGGACAAACTGTTCCGGCTGACGTAACGGGCTTGCCGCCATTCTCGGCCTAAGATTCCGCCGCAATTCCGCCAGACGATCACGGTCGGTTGCCAGCGCTATTGCACCGCGGATATAGGCATCAACGTCAGAAAACGCGAGTTCCGTAAGGCTCAGGTTTGAAAGCGCGGAGATCGTCTGCCGCGCGACGACCCCATGGCCTTCTCCTAACGTCAGTACGGGGACGCCCATCCACAGGGCTTCCAGCGTGGTCATGCCGCCGTTGAAAGGGAAGGGGTCCAGGGCGATGTCGACCTCGCCGTATTCGGCAAGCATTTCAGGGTGGGCGGACGCGCCACGCAGTTCCAGGCGATCGGCGGGGAGTCCGTGCGCGGCAAACCGTTCGTGCAGGCGATCGCGAATCCCTTCTTTGTCCAGGTTGCCCGCCTTTATGAGTAACCGGCTCCCCTGCGTACTTTCGACGATTCTTACCCAGGCGTCGATAACCGGGTCCACCAGCTTTTCGATGCGGTTGAATGAGCCGAAAGTTATGCTGCCCCGCTCGATCGCTGGTAACGGTGCGACTTCCGGCGCATAGTCGGGTGGCGAATAGCAGAACCGTGTGTGCGGTAGATGCACCGGTGTCTCGGAAAATAGCTGTCCGCAATCGCGGGGCGACGTGTAGGGATCGGTGAGGAAGTAGTCGATACTTTCCAGTCCGGTCGAGTGGAAGTAGCCGATCCACGTCGCCTGCACAGGCGCGGGCCTAAGGGCGAATACCGGCAGCCGGTTGTAAGCCGTATGACCGGACAGGTCCACCAGTATATCGATCCGGTCGCGATGGATTTGCGCTGCGAGTTCTTCGTCACTCATCATCAAAGCCTCGGTCCACGCTTCGGCGCCTCCGCGGATGGCGTTGTTAACGTCGTCGCTATTGCGCTCCATCGAATAGCCGTGGATGTGAAATCGCGTTCGGTCGTGATGGCGCGCCACGTCACGCAGCAGGAATCCTACCGGATGGGTACTGAAATCTCCGGATACGTAACCGATTCGGAGGGGCCGATCGGGGTCGCCGCCCGGAGCATGAACGAATCGACGCGAAGCCGCAGTTGCCTCGAAACGATGCGCCCATTCCCGATGGTAGGCGAAAACTTCTTCCGCGCTCAGTTCCGGCAGATAGGTTGCGTCGAAGGCGATGTTGGAATAGATCGCGGGCATGTACGGGTTGGTCTTGAGCGCCTGCTCGTACAGCCCGATCGCGCCGCGATGATCGGCGCGGGTACTCCGGCAGCTGGCGAGCGTAATCAGCGCGGAGACGTTGCCTGGTTGAAGATCGAGTACCTTACGGCAGGTCAGTTCAGCCGCCGCGTGGAGGCCGGCAGATTGTTGTGCCAGAGCAAGCGAGGCGAGCCGCTGGGCGCTTTCCCCCTTAATTGCGATCGCGTGCTCGATGTACGAAATGGCATTCGCAAGGCGGTGAGTTTCGCCCCAGAGCGCCGCGAGATTGACATGCGCCTCGGGACAGGCTGGATCGCAATCCAGTGCCTCGCGAAACGCTTTTGCAGCCAGGTGAGGCCTTCCCGTGTGCAGGAGCACGTTGCCTAGGTTCACGTGTAGGGAAGCCTCGCGCGTATGGCGAACGATGGCATCCCGGGCCTGCGTCTCCGCGTCGTCGTAACGACGCAGCTCGTAGAGCGCCGCAACCCTGTTGTTCAGGGCTTCGAGCAAATCCGGCTCCAGGCGGAGCGCGCATTCGAAACAATCGAGGGCACCTGCGGCATCGCCCTTGACGAAACGCCATTCGCCAAGGTTGGACCAGGCTTCGGCGTAGTCGGGGTCTAGCCGCAGTGCCGCCTCGTACGCATCTCGCGCAGCATCCATATCTGTTAGCCGGCGCCGCGCCGCGCCGAGACCACACCAAGCCCGAGCATGTGCTGGATTGTTTCGAACAGCCTTATCGTAGGCCGATGCGGCCTCCCGATTCTTGTCTTCAGCGAGAAGGCGCTTACCAAGTCGGAACGCTGCTTCAGCACCCATTCGTCCGCCGGCGGTGGCTGCATTGCGGTAGCAGCTTGCTGCTAAGCCAGCCATGTCCCTAGATTCGAGCCAGCTGCCTATGCCCAGCCACAACGGCGCACTGAGACTGCCGAGAGTACGCGCGGCGCTGATCATGGTGGGAAATGTTCCTTTGCCAGATGCTGGAGTTCCTCGTCCGGAATTGGCGATTTGGTTGCCAACACCCACAAGGCGAAAGCGGCTTCGCGTCGTTGTCCGGCCACGGACCGGAAACCGGCAGTGCGGATGATTTGCATCAGGGTCTTCAACGTAAAACCCGTATGGTGCGCCATGAAGAGGTTGCCTGCGGCCAACTGCGGTTGGTACCCATAGAGGACGTCATGCGGCGTTATGGCTCCAGCAGGGGACATGTACGCCGGTTGATCCAAGTTATCCTCGGCAATCAAACGGCATATCGATTGCAGGTCCGGACAAGTGAGCAGCAGAAAGCCGGCTGGCTTCAACACGCGGAGGAACTCGGCCAACGCTGTCGGCACTTCGTGTGGGTATAGGTGCTCCACGTTATGCGAGGAATAGACCACGTCGACGGATGCGTCGGGGACGGTCGACATATCGAGCATGCTTGCCGCTATGTCCGGCTGCACGGCTGGATCGATGTCAAGCCGAACCTCGCGCCAGCCGTTTCCCCACAAACCCGACTGGACATCGGCTTTGCGGTACGGCCCGCAGCCGACATGGAGCAATTTCCGGCCCGGTTGCCGGAAGAGGCTCTCGGAAGGTTCTTCCGCGTTCCGATGAAGAGTTACCGCAGGTGCTGGAAGCAGTTCCCGGGCTGCCATCCACGAGCGCAGCCGTTGCATTAAGAGGTCCGTCAGACGCCGCATCGGCCGGCAATCCTCGTCAATCTTGCTTGTTCCCCACGAAGGCCGAGACTAGCATGGCGAAAAGGACTTGCTTGACTATCGCTGAGGGATACCCCGCCGCCAGCAGTCGCTGTTGCAGTGCAAAGGCGACCCGCGCCCGGCCGATTATACCGAGCCGATGCTGCTCGCGTTCCTGGCGCGCAGCCTCGTAGAATTTCGTTAGGCCCGACTCGGTGGCCAGCGCGATCTCTTTTTCCGAAGGTCGACTTCGCCCCTTGCCGCCCTCCGGATGCCGCGGCACTGCGTTGACAAATACGTCGAACAGCCGACCGCAAATATCAGCAACTCGTCCCCGCTTTTCACCCATATATATCTTCCGAGCACATTGCGAAGAACAAGGATATGTCACGTCCCGTAGCGCGTCTGATGAGTGAAACGTAGTCGCCTAGGCGAGGCCATGAAACTGGCTTGGTGATGCCGTGGGGCGCGATGGTGCGACGTTTCCTTGCTCTTGCTTGGCTCGACAATCAGGCTCTGAATCTCGCAGTGTGCGCAATCTGTCGTCGTTTTCCGACGCGACGATGTGCGAAGTCGCGTCGGTCTCAGGCTGGCGCGTGGACCGACTGGATCGGATAATTCTCAGAGTTGCATTATGCACTTGAAGCTGAATGCATATTGGCATCATACGCCGAATATCGTTTAGGCCGGCACAATGGAGTCGCACAAAAAAATGCCGGGTGGGAGTCCACCCGGCATTGATGCCGTGGAACCAGTCTAGTCAGCCGGTACAGATCAGCGTGGCCGGTGCAGTATTGGCGCCGTCAGTAACCGTAAGGGCAAACGCCTGGCCGCCAGCCGTGCAGTCAACCGTCGCCGCGGCGGCAGTTACTGTGAACCCCGTTAGTGCCCCTGTACCTCCCACAAGGATGCTGGCTGCTGCGGCGTGGACGGTTACAGTGCCGTTTATCGCAACAGCGTTGGTGTTGTTGACGGCCTTGGCGGCATAGTTCGTCGCAAAAGCTGACGAAACCCCACCAGCCATACCTTTGACGGCTGCGATCTTTGCTTCAGATGAAAGATCAACAAACTTCGGCACGGCCACTGCAGCCAGAATGCCGAGAATCACAATTACCATCACCAATTCAATCAAAGTGAAGCCAGCCTGTTTCTTATTCATTCTGTCCATCATCGTTCCCTTGTCGAAAGAGGCCGCAGCCTCGAAATTTGGGGGCCGCAGCCCCCGCTCGATGAGACTTGAAGCACGAATGACTATAACGAAATGGCGGATAATTGCAAGGCAATCCCTGGCAACATGCCGACTCAGAACATAATGTTTCCGACTGAGTTTGTCGGGAATTGTGCTCTGCAAGCGGCAATTAGAAGATCATCCATTTGTTGCGCCACAAAAGAGGACTCAGGACGATCAATACGTAAAGGCTCCCGATAATCATACATACGCCCGCTATCTTCTTGCGCCGGAGGATGTAGCCGTCCGAGTTGTAATACGTGGCGTTAAGCGCCTTGGACGCACCTTCGGTGCTAATCCACCGGTTGGACGATTTCTCGATTTCACGCAGCAGGCTGGGCCTTGTCAGCACGATGAGTCCGACCAGGGCTGCCAGTGCGCTGCTGATAAGCATTACTCCAACCAATACGTCCACCACACCCCAGTAGCCGACTGCGAAAATGCTCGAAATTCTCCGCGCGTTGTAGCCGAATAAGAAGACGTAAAGAATACAAAGAGCCCCGATAAGGAAAAATGCCCCGACCAGCCGGTGATGCCGGTAGACAAAGCGTTCAGTCCAGCGTGGACGATCGAGCTGATCTGCGACTTTGTCGGAGCTGACCCAACGCGAAAAACTTTGATTCAATGTTGCGATGTGCTCGGGTTTGAGCAGCAACGCAACCCCAAGGAGGACGCCGACGATGCTGCCTCCCCATAGAATGACCATGAGAAATCGCAACAGGATTTCATATACGGCTTGCATTTTCGAATCTCCCCGAGCTGCAGAATCCGTTGGTATTAGAAGAGGGCTTTCCCGGATCTCAGTGATTACACTCAAAGCATAGCATGACCGTCCGTGGACCGACTCACGCTGCCGAATTTCGATTTAGCTTTGTCCCGCAATTACCTTCGTCAGTGTTCACAGCCGGCTTATTGCCACGCGACTTCCCCTTTAATCGTCGGACGCCTTGATCAACACGGCCAGCTGCGTCCACGTGCGCGCAAAAAAGCAATTGTGCAGTGCATGCTGACGGCGCTGTTGCGGCTCGATAATTCGCAATGCGTCATCGCTAAATCGGATAACCTTGCGGCTTACCGATTCCTACCGGATTCAGGTCGATCCTTGTCCCGATTGCCGATGCATGCGCTGGGCTGCCGGCACCCTGTATAAGGAGTCTATAAAATATAAATAATCCATTGACAACAATAAGTTATTAATCTATTTTAAGGTTTTATAATAGGTGTGGGGAGCATTTTGGGTTTCTTTCCAGGGTTTGCGCGGCAGACGAAGGCTGGATTGGTCGCCTTGCGCGCCGAGGCGGACAAGGTGCGCTATGTGCACGCCGATGCGACAGACCCCGGCAAACCCGTTGTGCTTTCCTTTGGACTGGCGACTTGGCGCGGCGATGCCGGCTCGCTCGCGCGCGCCTACAAGGAGTTCGGATTAGGCAAGAACGCCCGATGCGCGACGCTTCTGGCGGCGGGGGACTATCAGATCTCCGCAGTCGAGGCGCCCAACGTTCCCGAAGCCGAGTTGAGCACGGCGATGCGCTGGCGCATGAAGGAGGTGATCGACTATCCGGTCGAGCAGGCCACCTACGACCTGCTGGAGATTCCGGCGGTCGAGGGGGCTGCAGGCCGTTCACGTTGGATCTATGTCATTGCGGCACGCTCCGAGCGGGTCAAGACTTACGTCGATCGTTTCGATGAGGCCAAGGTGCCGCTTGCCGTGATCGACATCCCCGAGACGGCGCAGCGCAACATAGCGGCACTGTACGAGCGTGAAAGCAAGGGCGTGGGATTGCTTTATTTTGACGCCGCCGGTGGCCTGCTGACGGTGACCTCGGGGGGCGAACTCTATCTCGCGCGCCGGTTCGATTTCACCGAGAGCCAGATCCGGCAGGACAACGAGGCCTATCGGGACGATCTGTACAGCCGCATTCTGGTCGAGTTGCAGCGCACGCTCGACAATTTCGAGCGCCAGCACGGCCACATTGTATTGGCGCGAATCATGCTCGGACCCGAGCCCGAGCCTGCACCGCTTGCCGCCTACCTTCAGAGCAACCTTGGCGTGGAGGTGGCGGAGGTGGCGCTCGAGGAGGTGATGCAATTCCGCGGCGGGGCACCCGACGCGAAGACGCAGTGGGAATACTTTCACCTGATCGGATGCGCGATTCGCTCCGAGGGCCCATCGCCATGAGCCGGCAGATCAACCTTTATTCGCCGGCTTTTCGGCGCCAGGCCAAGAAATTTTCCGCCGTCTGGACGATCTCGGCCGTGGTCGCAATCGCTGCTTCCCTGTTCGCCTATTATTCGTGGGAGACCTATCAGCTGCGGGATCTGCGCGTGCGCAGAACCGAGGCCGGGGCGCAACTGAAACAACTGCGGGAACAGTTCGTCGCGCTTGGCAAGACAACGCAAAGGCCCAAGAACAAGGCGCTCGAGGACCAAGTGGCGCGTGCGGAAAGCCTGTTGAAGAGCAGGCAGGAGTTGTTCGTGCGCCTGCAAGGCGGCGAGATCGGAAATCGCGAAGGTTATGCAAAGTTCCTGACTGCGCTGGCGCGCCAGCACATGGACGGGGTTTGGCTCACCGGCATCGATATTTCCGGACCGGGGGGCGATTTCGTTCTGGAAGGCAGGACGATTCGCGCGGATCTGGTTCCAGGTTTCATCAAGATGCTTCGCAACGAAGATGCCCTCAGGGGAAAGTCCATCGGCACGCTCTCGCTGCATGAGCGCGAGATCGAATCCAAGGCCGAACAGAAACCTCCGGCGGGGTCCGCGGGTGCAGCGCCCGCCAAGGGTGCGCAAGCCGAACCGGCCGCGCCCCGCCCCGGCGTGCGGGTGGTCGAGTTCACCATCGGAACGGAAGCCGGGAAAGGAACGGGAACAGGACCGGTCGTCGACGCTGGTACAGGGGGTACGGCGCGATGAAGGAGTACTGGACGAAATTCGCCAAGGCGATTGACGAGCGGCCCATTCGCGAGCGAGTGTTGATACTGCTGATCGCCTGCGCCGTGGTCGCGACGTTGCTGCACTCCTTGCTTCTCGAGTCCGTTCTTGCGCAGCGCAAGCGCCTTGTCCTGGAAGCTCAGAACGATCGCGCGGAGATCGTCAAAATGACCGCGCAGCTTCAGAGCCTCGCGCGCAACCAGGCGGTGGACCCGGATGTGCATTTGAGGACGAGGCTTTCCGACCTCGAGGCCCGGCAGGCGCAACTGCAGCGCCAGATCGATGCGCAGTCGGCCGACCTGGTCCCGCCGGAAAAGATGTCCGCCGTGCTCGAAAAGCTCCTCGCCAATACCCCTCGCCTGCGACTAGTCGAGATCAAGACATTGCCGCGGTCGTCCATCAGTCTCGATCAAGGGCCGGCTAGGCAGGAGGCCGCAAAGGCGGGCGACGCCAGGCGGGAAGCCGCGGACGAGAAAAAGCCGGCCGTGATCTACCGGTACGGCATGGAAGTCACGATGCGCGGAAGTTACCTCGATTTTCTTGCCTATTTGAAGGAAATCGAGTCATTGCCGGTGCGGATGTTCTGGGACAAGCTTAGTCTGTCGGCTAAGGACTATCCGAACGTTACAATGCGGTTTACCGTTTATACGATCAGCCTGGAGAAGGTTTGGCTTACGGTGTGAATGCAGCATGGCCATGTGTTCTTGCACTGGTGTCCGGAACGGGGGAATGCCTTGCCCAGGCATTGTCCGATCCGATGCAGCCGCCCGCATTCGCCGTGGCCCCGGGCGGGGAGTCCGCCCCCGCACCTGCGGCGCTGGTGCTTCAATCGACCTTGTTGTCCAAGGGCCGGCGCATCGCAATGATCGATGGCAAGCCCATGAAAGTCGGCGATAAAATCGGGACGGCGAAGATCGTCGCGATCGATGCGACATCGGTTACGCTGCGCGACTCGGAAACGATCCGTGTGCTGAAGCTCTATCAAGATGTCGAGATTGCCAAGTCCGGGACAGCGGAGGCACCGGCGTCGCGCAAAAAAATGCCGGAAGCAAGGCGATGAAGAAGATCGCCTATGCCCTGTGTGTGATCATCTTCGCTGGTTGTGCCGGTCAGGCGTACAGGCAGCCCATGCAGGTCGATGAGCGCATCGCCGCGGAACTCAAGCGCACGGAGGAAGAGCCGCGCAGAGCACCTCCAAGCCCGGGCCGTGTCCAGGAGGCCTTGTTACCGCCGTTGCGCATGGAACTCCCACGGGTTCCGAGTGTGCCCCTCGATCCAAAGTTCGATCTGGCAGTGAACAACGCCCCGGCGGCCCAGGTGTTCATGTCCATCGTTTCCGGGACCCGCTACAGCATGCTCCTGCCCCCGGAGGTTACCGGGAACATCACTGTCAATCTGAAGGACGTGACGGTTCTGGAGGCGCTCAATGCGCTTCGCGAACTCTATGGATACGAGTACAAGCTGGATGGCACGCGGATTTTCATTCAGCCTCTGACGGTGCGAACCCGGGTGTTCCAGGTGAACTACCTTTTTGCGCAGCGGGCAGGGCGAAGCGACATGCGGGTGACTTCCGGATCGGTTTCCGACGCCCCGCCTACGAGCGGCACAACCGGTGTAACGGGCGCCGCAGGCGCAACCGGCGCGACTCCGGCTTCCGGAGCGGCATCAAGTGCCAGCGGCGACAGCAGCAGGATTCAGACCACGGTGCGCACCGATTTCTGGGAGGATCTGCGTCAGACCCTGACGCAGATCATCGGCAGTCAGAGCGGTCGCAGCGTCGTCGTCAATCCTCAAGCGGGGCTGGTAGTGGTGCGGGCGCTGCCCTCGGAACTGCGTGAAGTGGAGAACTATCTGCGTGCCATCCGGCTTTCCGTGGAACGCCAAGTCATGTTGGAGGCGAAAATAGTCGAGGTGACGCTTTCGCAGCAGAGCGAGGCGGGGATCAATTGGGCATTGTTCGGTTCCGGCAGGGCCGCAGGCGGGGTGATCAATCCGAATACCACGCTGGGCAGGACCGGAACGCTCAGTTCGGGCGGGTTGTCGGTGACGCCTCAGGCGGGCACCATGGTCGCCGGCAGCGTCGGGTCGCTGATCGCGGGGGTTCCCGGCGGCGCGCTGCTCGGGCTCGCGTTCCAGACCCAGAATCTCGCCGCGGTGGTGTCGTTTCTCGAAACGCAGGGCTCGGTGCAGGTTCTGTCGAGTCCGCGCATGGCGACGCTGAATAATCAAAAGGCGGTATTGAAGGTCGGGACCGACGAGTTCTTTATCACCAACATCGCCGGCGGTTCGGCCACCGTAGGCACCACCACAGGCGGCACGACCTCGTTTCCGACCCTGACGATGCGGCCGTTCTTTTCCGGCGTCGCACTCGACATCACCCCGCAAATCGACGAGGACGGGAGCATCATATTGCACATGCATCCGTCGGTCAGCAGGGTGCAGCAGGACGACAGGAGCGTCAATCTCGGCGCCGTGTTCGGCGGGCAAGTTACCTTGCCGCTTGCCAGGAGCACCGTCAGCGAAACCGACAGCGTGGTCCGCGTTCAGGACGGTAACGTGGTCGCTGTCGGCGGCCTGATGAAGCTCGATACCGACGATAGCCGCTATGGGTTGCCGGGGGCCAAGGACGACCCGACATTCGGATCTTTGTTCGGAAGCGGCCGTCGCACGGCCGTGAAGAAGGAATTGGTGATACTCATCAAACCTACCGTCATCAACAGCGATCGGGACTGGAACGGGGACCTGCGCGAGACCCGCGAACGCTTGTTGGGGACCGGGGGGGCGCCGAACGCGGCGGCCCCCGGCCGATAGACGAAATGATCTATCTGCAGCACTTCGGTCTGCGCGAGCCCCCGTTTGGCATCACCCCGGACACAAGTTTCTATTTCGCATGTTCCAGTATCCAGCAGGCGCTCAATACCCTGATTGTCGCGGTCGCCAACGGTGAGGGCTTTATCAAGATCACCGGCGAGGTGGGGACCGGCAAGACGCTGCTGTGCCGGAAGCTTCTCGCGACCCTGGATGACGGCTGGGTATCGGCCTACGTTCCGAACCCGAACCTGGATTCGAGGTCGCTGCTGATTGCCCTTGCCGAGGAACTCGGCGTACCGCTGGAGGAGGGGCTCGATCCGCACCGGCTGATGAAGGCGCTCAATTCCGCGCTGCTCGGATTCGCGCGCGAGCACAAACGGGTGGTGCTGTGCCTCGACGAAACGCAGGCGATGCCGATCGAGACGCTTGAAACGCTGCGCCTGCTCACCAATCTCGAAACGGAAAAGCGCAAGCTCTTGCAGGTGATCCTTTTCGGGCAGCCTGAACTCGACGTAAAGCTCGCGCGCGAGTCCGTACGGCAGCTGCGCCAGCGCATTACATTCCAGCACAAGATGGGATCGCTCACCTCGAACGAGACCGGACATTATCTGGAACATCGACTGCGTGTCGCCGGCTATTCCGGCGACAGGATTTTCACCGGACCGGCAGTGCGCAGGATTTACTCGGCGAGCCGGGGCGTACCGCGGCTCATCAATATCCTCGCCAACAAGGCGATGATGCTCGCGTATGGCGAAGGCGGCCGCATGGTCAAGTGGCGCCACGCCTACGCCGCAGTGCGGGATACGCCTGCGGCGTCCGCGTTCACACGTGCATGGCTATGGTTGCCGCTTGCGGGCCTCGCCGGATTCGGGATTGGCTGGATGTTGCTGCGATGAGCCTGATCAACAAGATGCTCCAGGAGTTGGACAATCGCCGCGCCGCGCAGGGCCCGAATGCTTTTCATACGCCCAATCCGGCCAAGCTGACGCAGCAGCTTCGGCCCATCGCTGCGGCGCGACAAGTGGGGTCCGAGGCGTTCTGGCGCGTCGTCGCAGGACTCCTGGCAGTGATCGTCGGATGGGTCTTCTGGGTGATGTACCAGATCTACACGCCGCGGCCCCTTGTGACAGAGCTCGCGATGCAAGCGGCGAACCGGCCGCGACCGGTCCAAGGCGCACCTGCACCGGCCATCCCGGCACCGGCGGCCGGAAGCGCCGCGCAGATTGCCCAAGCGCCGCCGGTGCAGGTCCCCGCCCAGCCCTCCCCGGCACAGCCGGCTCAATCTGCTGCGGCCCAGCCGGCCGCGGCAAAACCGCCTGCGGCCGAAGAAGTGCCGAGGGTCGACATGCTGCGGCTGGCTACCGATATCGCAGCACCGATCACCGGCCCTGCAAAGCCCGCCCCCGCCGCCAAGGCTTCCGACAAGAAGGCCGCGCCTAAGCCCGAGGCCAAAGCGGCAAAGGCGCCGGCGGTCCCGACGCCCAAGCCGGCCCCGCAACCGCAGTTGCGCGCCGGCGTCGCGCCCGATTCCGGACGCATCGACAAGCGAGTAGGTGCTGCTCCGCGCGAGCGCGCCGAAACCGAGTTTCAGCGCGCCATGGCCCAGGTGAATCAGGGACGGATGGCCGAGGGCATGGACGGGCTGAGAGCGGCGATCGCGACCGACCCCAGCTACGAAGTCGCTCGCCAGACGCTGATCTCATTGTTGCTGGAGACAAAGCGCACCGATGAGGCGGCCAGCGCTTTGCAGGAAGCGCTTGCGATCAACCCCGGCAATGTCGGATTTGCCATGCTGCTTGCGCGCATCAGGGTCGAGCGCGGCGATCTGAACGGCGGGCTTGCGTTATTGCAGAAGTACGAAGCCGCAGGGCGCAACAACGCCGAGCATCATGCATTTGTCGCCGCGCTTTATCAGCGTCTGGGACGACATCCTGAAGCGATCGACCAGTATCAGGTCGCGCTGCGCATCGCTTCGGGCAGGGGAGCATGGTGGGTCGGGTTGGGCATATCGCAGGAGGCTTCCGGGCAGAGAAAGGAAGCAGCCGAATCGTTTCGCCGGGCTAAGGCCTCGGGCGTTCTTAGCGCCGATCTCGTAGCCTACGTTGATCAAAGGTTGAAGCAACTGCCGTAGAACCTATCTCAACGATTTCCAAACAATTCACCAAAGCAGGAGTTTTGATATGACGCCAGTCGACAAGGGCGTTGCAGCCTCGCAACCGGACCAATCTTCGTCGGGCCTGTCGGACTGGTTCTGGCGCGTCGTTGCCGTGCTCATAGTCTTGTTTGTCGCCTGGGTGATCTGGGTGATGTGGCAGATCACCCCCCGCTCCATCGTGACCGACCAAGCCCTCCAGTCGTCGCAGCGGGGGCAGCCGGAGAAACCGGCGCCAAGGTAGCGAGCAGGCGTCTCCGACCGCGACAGGTTCTAGGGAAACACCGATTAAGTCATCCCCGCGAAGGCGGGGATCCAGCAATTAATTGAACTCCCTGGATTCCCGCTTGCGCGGGAATGACGAGACCCCACTTAATCACCGCTAGTACATCTCCCGAAGAAAGATGAACGGCCTCCGCGAGGAGCCAAAGGTAATCCGCGCGTTGGGATCCCTGACGAATGCAGTGCCGCACCAGCTGCCGCGCAGCCAGGCGAAGTCGGTGCCCGAGGCGGCTGCCGGGAATCCGCCGCCGATGCAATTGGCGTCCCCGCTCGTCGCTCCCAGGTTGATCGCTAAATCGACGCTGCCGACCGCCGCAGGCGAGGGCTTGGTTGCGGTGATCGTCGCGTTTCCGCCGCTCAAGGTAATCGGCGATCCCGGCAGATGGCTCGAGCCCATGTTCGTTCCGTTCAAACTCCCCTTGTAATTGCCGATGGCGAGATTCGCCGGTGCAATCTGCGTGCAGGAATCATCGGCGTTGGCGATGAACGCCGAAGCGTTCCAGTACATCGCGCTTAGCGGAACGCGGATGGCAAGCAGTTCCGAGCCATATGCGCTGTCGAGTTTGAGGATGCCGAAGCGCGATCCGGTCGTGCCGAGCGAGACGCGCTCGTTGGCGGCATCGTTGTCCGCATCCAGGTTGAGCGCGGAGGACTGCACTGTCACACCGTCGGCATCCACCGGCGCCACGCCGATATGGATCGTATCGTACGAGCCATCGGGGCTGTCCGCGCGTTCCAGGGTGGCGTGGGCGCTGAACGTGCCGATTCCGCTTGCCCACGAAATGTCCGCGGGCGGAGAGGCTGCTACGGTCACGCGCGGGCCCGCCGAGCGGTTGATCGAGGCGGGGTTGCCCACTCCCGTGCAGGCATAGGATGTCACCGAAGGGGTCGCGTTGGAGAACAGCACCTTGCAGGTTCCGGGGCTGACCGCGTAGTTCTGCCCCATCATCCACAGTCCGACCCTGTCGCTGCCGGTGTCCGTGGTCCAATTGCCTGTGAACTTGGCCAGCCCTCCTACGTAGTTCTGGGTCGTGTTTCCACCGGCGTTCTTCGCCGCCAGCGTGAAGCTCGCTTTCATCGGCTCGCCCATATAGGTAAACGCCGAGGCCGGCGAGCACCCAGAACCCGCGTTGACGTCGCTGCGATTGACGATGGTCGCTCCCGACAGATCGAAGTGATCCGGAACGAAGCGTCCCACTGATGTGTTTCCGCACACATAACGCCCTGCACAGCTTGCCTCGGTATCGGCGGCATCGACCGAGGCGAAGTCGGTATCCTGCAACGCCAGATCGAACGCCCCCACCTCGCTATAGGTCGCCGAGTTCCATGTGACCACACCCGGTGTGAAAATGGGAGTGCCAAGGGTAAGGGTGCCCAGACTTGCTGTACAGGCCGTTCCGGGGGTGCAAACGCTCAGCGCCGCGGCCGGGGCAACGGTGACGTTGTAGTTGGCCGTGGTGACGTTCGATGCATTCTTGGCCGTCGCGGTGACCGTGAATGCTTGCCCCGCCTTGTGGATGGGATAGGGGGTAGTCGTCGAACTGCCGGGACTGGTCGCATCGGTATTGTTGATCGCTCGGGTCGTTCCCGCCGTTGTCCAGTTGCTGTCTGTTGCGCTCACCGTGAAGCCATTCGGTCGAATGGCAAAATTGTCGGTCGAACAGCCGATTCTGGTGCTCCCACCGACATTGCTGACACGCACCCGCACGTCGCGGTAAGCCTCGGGCACGGTGAAGGGTCCGACGGTGAGCAGCCCGTTCAACTTGGGATCAAAGGCAGGATTAGGACTCAGTGTCGTGATGACCGTCCAGGTGCTGCGGCAGTTGTAGCTATCGAGGGCCCCGCCGTTGTTGCTGGCATCGAGCAACTGGACTTGGACCGTGCTGTTATAACTCGTGTTTCGGGTGCCGTTGGTATTCAGCGCGACCAGATCGAGGCTGAACGCACTGCCCGCGATCCTGCTCGTGATGCGGCTGTTGGTGACCGTCGTGGTGCTGGTGCAGGAGGCGTTGGGTGCGGCAGCGACGTTGCAGGCATTGAAACCGCCGAATACCGGGACGTTGACCGTCAGCGTCGCCGATGCCGCCGAGATGGAGCCGAGACTGTGTGTCACGGTCCCGGTGCTGTTGGCGTAGCTGCCTGCCGTTGCACTGGTGACATTTACCGTCACGGTGCAACTGCCCGACGCGGGAATCGTGCCGCCGCTCAACGCGAGCGAATTGCCGCCGTTGGCCGCCGTTACCGTGCCGCCGCACGTGGTGGCGCCGCCCGCGCTCGCGGTGTTGACCAATCCGGACGGATAGGTGTCCGTGAACGCCACGCTGGTGACCGCGGACCCGGTGGGATTGGTCAGCGTCACGGTCAGCACCGAGGAGCCGCCCTCCGTAATCGTGCCTGGGGAGAAGGAGGTCGCCGCCGAGGCTGCTATTACGACGAGATCATCGTCCGCCGCCGAGTTGGTATGGCCTCCGACCGTGACCGTCGCGGTGTTGATCAGATGGCTGCCTACCGTGGCAGTGGCCGACACGGTGGCATTGATGGTGAATGTGAGGCTGCTGTTGTCGGGCAGGCTCGCGGAGGGAATGGCGATACCCGCGCCCTGCATGGCGGCCACCGTGGCGGCCGGGCAGCTTGCCCCTCCGGTGGCGGCGCAGCTTACGTTGTTGACTGTGAGGTCGGTTACGGCGGGGTCTTTGAAAACCGAGTCCAACAACGTTCCGCCCGAGTTATTGGTGATGACAACGGTGTAAGTGGTGTTGGCACCTGGGTTGATGGTGGTGCCGCCGTTGGTCTTGGTGATCACGGGTTTGACGACGATATCGACGGACACGGTGCTCGCCGGGGCGCTGCATTTTGCCGATGTGCCGGGCACCGGCCATTGATTGGATGTGCACACGCTGCCGATGGGGCTTCGTTGGCCGCTCCACGTTATGGTGTAGGGAACGAACAATTTTCCGCCGCTTGCGGCGCTCGCATAGCAAGGCAGGGTGACGCCGGTCATGCGCCTGACGCCATCGCCCAATGGGACGGTGCCGCCCGGGAGGGCGCTGTCGTCGATGGACGAGTTGCCGTCGCCGCAGGTATCGGCCGTTCCCTGCGGGACCCCGTCCAGGTCTAGGAACGGTGGAGTGATCGGCAGTACCCCCACAGAACAACTGCCGGCCCCGCCATTGGCCGGGAGCACGGTCGGCAATTTGCCGTCGTTGGCGATGAAGATGCCGACGTCATAGCGGTCAGGCGAGGCGAAATTGACGATGAGATCGAGGTCCAGTGTTACCGGAGTGCCGCTGACGCAGGAGGGGAAACTGCCTGGAGCGAGTGCAATGTTGGTAACGCTCACGTCGTTGGCGGCGCAGCTCAAGTCGGAGCCGTAGCGCGTTGCAGCGCATGCGGTCGGTGGAAAGGGCGCAAGGCAGGCGCCGGTGGTGAACGTGCCGTCGAGACCGTTGGTGGTTCCGGCGGAGTTCGTGGCCACGACCCGGTAATGAAACAGCGTATTGCAGTTCAGGTCGTTCAGGCTGGCGGAGACCGCGACGTTGGGGTAGGGCCCGCTGCCGGGAGCTACCGGGCTTGGCGTCGCGGTGATCGAGTTGCCGTAGGCGGTGGTCAGCCCGTACTGGAAGGTCACGGTGGTATTCGCGCCTCGGGTGTTGACGGTACCGTTCAAGGTCGCGTCCGAAACGGTCACGCCGCTTGCGGTGTTGGTGGTGGCCATCGGCATTCCCGGGTTCACCGTGAAGGTCTGCACATTGGAGGTGCCGCCCCCAGGGGTCGGGTTGAAGACGGTGATGTTGTATGTGCCCACGATGGTCAAGTCGGAAGCGGGGATCGTCGCCGTCAATTGCGTCGCACTGACATAGCTGGTCGTCCGCGGCGATCCGGCAAAATTCACCACCGAGCCTGCCACTAAATTGGTGCCGTTTACCGTCAGGGTGAAAGTCGCATCACCCACATTCTTGCTCGCCGGGGAAATGCTGGTGGTGGTGGGGACGGGATTGGTCACGACGATGACGCCGTTCGTCAGGGTGTAGGTCGCGCTGGCGCCCGAAGAGCAGGTGTCGTTGTTGTAGGCGATGAAGTACGCGTTATAAGTGCCGGGCGTGGCCGGGGCCGTGATGCTGAATGTTTCGCTGTAGGTTCCGACGGCGTCGTGGTTCGGATGATCGACGCAGGTGACCGAACCCGGCGGAGCGGTAGCGATGAGCCAGCCGGTAGATCGCCATCGTTGGGCAGTACCGGCCCCCGTGGTGCTTACATTCACAACCGCGGTAATCGCCGCGCCGGGAGATACAGTGACGCTGGGTGCGCCATTGAGTGTCACGGAGTTTATGATCCGGGCGGCGTGAGCCTCGGCCGGGAGCAGCAAGAGGCTGACGAAGACCGCTGCGGCGAGCGCTGCCCGCGCCACAATCCCGAAGAAAGCACAGGTGTTCCTCACGAGCTCACTGCCATTTATGCTGTGTCCAAGGGCGGTCAAAGCGTAACCTTCAGGCGGCGCTCAATGTAGTTGGCGCCGGGTGCTGGATTCGGGCAACTGCCCGGCGCCGCACCGGCGGGCTGATTGCAGGCGGTAGACTGAATCACATGCACGGGCGGGCCGCCGCTGCCGTCTGCGTGGGTCGTGCAGGTGACCGTCACCGTGATTCCCGCCAGCGTCGGCGCGGTCGGAAACGCGAATGAGGTGGAAGCGGCGCAGGAGCTTGGCGGCCGCAACTGCTTGTATGCGCCCCACTGGATGCCGGCACGCGCTGCCTCATAGACGCGCGAACCCTGTATGTCGAGCGCCGAGCCGACCTGCTGTGCGGTCGATATGACGAGAATGGCAGCCCCCAGCCCCGCGAGCACCACCAGAATGAAAATGGCCGAGACCAGCGTGAAGCCGCGCGATTTCGCGCCGGGCGCAGCGGGCGGATACCCGGTCATGGCGAATTGTCCACGTGAATCTGGCGGAACAGTTCAACGGATTCGCCGCTGCCCTGTGGATCGTAAAGCTTGAGGGTGATCGAGAGCAGGCCGTTCCGCCCCAGCGCTGTGCTTGGCGAATACGACACCGTGCAGGTCGAGTTTGTCGCCATCAGCGGGGGCGTGCCGGAAAGCGCCGCGATGGAGTCGTTGATGGTGGAATGAAAGCCGCTTCCATAGTTCGAATAGCGATAGAAGGGACCGGGCGAGGCCGAGGGGCAGGCAAACATCACCGCCTTGACCCCGCCGGGCACCACCTGAAAACGGCTCCCGGGCGAGGGCAGAGGCGGTGTTTGCCCTGGAAAGGGGTTGCCGGTAAGGGTGAAGGTACAGGGCTGGGGGGCGCCGGGACATACGGGCGGGCCTGCGGCAACCTGGGCGCGGTTTCCACCGGTGTAGGCATTGCCGGGATCATAATTTTCGCCGAGGTTGTACACGACCACGTAGTCCCCCGGATTGATAATTTCTCCCGGACTGATAGCGGGCGTCGTGTTAGTCGGCATTCCCAAGGCATCGAAAGTGGCGCTGCCGGATGCATAGAGGAAGTTGCCGCTCTTCGAACCGTCAGTCGCATCCCGATAGCGGCCGCCGGTGCTGGTCATGATGAACTCGATGTAATTGACGCCGCCGCTGCTTGCCGTCCGCAGGCTGTTTGGCAAAGCGAGCCGCACGTCGCGAACGAGGCGGCGCAGCGCGCCGTCGGCCGTATCGGTGAGTTCGGCCCGCCGCACCGAGTCCAGATATCCCTGCACCGGCGATGTGATGAACACCGCGACCATCGCGGCAAGGATGCCGGTGATGACGATGACCATGACCGCTTCGACCAGGGTGAAGCCGGAGGCGTCGCGCAACGAACGGTTGTCGAGGGGCTTCTTCATGGCAGGTTGTTGGGCGCGTAGCGGGTGCGATAGCCTTCGAGCGCAATGCTGTCGCTGCCGTGAGTGACCGTGACGGTAATGCGCAATACCTCGGAACTGGGCAGTTCCGCGCCGACTACCCCGAGATTGCCGTCATTGGCAATGGCGATGGCGGCGCTGTAGCCTGCCGGCGCGGCGGCGGTACCGCTGATGTCTCCGATGGGGCTTGCCAGCGCGAGACCGGCATAGTCGTTCACATTGTTGAACGGATTTGCGGCATTGGTGCGGGCTTCACCGACGTCGGGACCCAAGTTCTCCACCGTTGCCGCGCAACCGCCGGGCCCAACCGTTGCGGAGGTCGCGGACGCGGCATCGGCGTCGGTGGGGTCGCAATAGGTGAAGGGCATCATCGCCACTTCTTCCATCAGCGCCTCGGCAATCGCCAGCATCTGCTTGTTGATCAACGGGTCCGCGCTGCTTTTCACGGTGACGTTCAGCACCGCGAGGATGCCCGCGAGGCCCACGCCGACGATCACGATGAACATGATCAGCTCGACGAACGTCAGGCCGGTTTGCGCCGAACCCTTGCTCCGCCTAGTGGACATAGCCGGTTTCACTTTCCACCTTGACGTCAGGCTGTCCGGTGGACGAGAACGTGACCGCAGACGACGAGGCGCCGCGGGCATCGAACTGGAAGGACGCGGCTGTCGCGGTAAGTGTCAAGCCGGCCGGCGCGCAGATCTTGTTTCCCGCACCGCCGCAGCCGCTGTCGGGCGAGGGCAAGGCCAACGGACCTGCAAACGGGCAAGTGCCGCCGAAAGGCGCAGCCGTGCTCTCGGGCACGTTGGCGTCTACTGTGAACGTGACCTCGTTGGCGGCCACGCCGACGCAGACATAACGCCGTTGCGCCACCGCCGTCTTGCGCGCAAATTGCAGCCCTGCCTTCAGCTTGTCGTGAAAGCCGCGCTCGCTGAAGGCGCTCTGGAAGTCCAGGCGGGGAAGGGCGAAGAACGCAAGAATGCCGATGAGGACCAGTACCATCACCAGCTCGGCCAGGGTAAATCCCCGATCGGTGATCACGCTGGCCCTTCTTTCCGCAAAAATCTCTGGCGCGACGCGGGGCGTTCCTGCAGGCCGGTGACGTGAGGAACTGCGGCGAAAGTCACTGGGTCCCCGCTTCGGCGGGGACGACAATAATGTGTCATCCGGTTACGTAATTCTCATTGATTCCCCAAAGTCTCAAACCCTGGGGTTGTTATAAAGGCATTTTGCCACACTGGTGTCGGGGTGGTCTCGATGAGAGGTGCCCGTAGCGAAGCATAGGGCAGGCTGGTCGATTTCCTGTGCCGATTCGTGCTAGTTTTCCGGGTGAGGAGGAGCAAACCCATGCTGGACCGCTACCGCGAGATCTACGAGGGCTTTCGCTGGGAAGTTCCTGCCGATTTCAACATCGGCCTCGCCTGCTGCGGCCAGTGGGCGCACGAGCGCCATCGCTTCGCGCTGTACTGGGAAGACGAGGGGGGCGCGACCTCCGCGTGGACGTTCTGGGACATTCAGCAGCAGGCCAATCGGCTCTCGAACGCGCTCAGCGCCCTGGGGATCAAACGCGGCGATCGGGTCGCGATCATCCTGCCGCAGCGGCCGGAAACGGTGGTCGCGCACATCGCGATCTACCAGATGGGCGCAGTCGCGATGCCGCTTTCGATTCTGTTCGGAGCCGAGGCGCTGGAATACCGGCTTGCAAACAGTGAAACGACCGCGGCGCTGGTCGATTCCGCTTCGCTGCCCAATCTGGCGCAGGTGCGCGGGCGGCTGCCGCTTCTCGAACATGTGATCGGCGTTGCCGGGGCACGCGAGTCGTGGGTGCATCCCTGGGAGGCTCTGCTCGCGAAGGCCTCGCGCCACTATGCCCCGGCGGCGACGCTTGCCACCGACCCGGCGTTGCTCATCTACACCAGCGGCACTACCGGCCCGCCCAAGGGTGCGCTGATGCCGCAATGCGCGCTGATCGGCAATCTGCCCGGCTTTTGCTATTCGCACGACGTGTTCCCGCAAAGCGGCGACCTTTTCTGGTCGCCGGCCGACTGGGCTTGGACCGGAGGGTTGATGGATGCGCTGCTGCCCACGCTCTACTACGGCTATCCGATCCTCGGCTACCGCGGACGATTCGATCCGGAGAAGGCGCTCTACCTCATGGAAAAATACGCGGTACGCAACGCGTTTATTTTTCCCACCGCGCTGAAAATGATGATGAAGGCGGTGCCGGAGCCAAGGCGCCGGTTCGAGCTCGCGCTGCGCTCGATCATGAGCGCGGGCGAGGCGGTGGGCGACGCCGTGTGCGCGTGGAGCACGGACGCGCTCGGGGTCGGCGTGAACGAGATGTTCGGGCAGACGGAGGTCAACTACATCGTGGGCAACTCGCATACGCTGTGGCCGGCCAAACCCGGGTCGATCGGGCGGCCGTATCCGGGGCACAGGGTGGCATTGATCGATGAGGACGGCAACCCAGTGCCGAACGGCGAAATCGGGGAGATCGCCGCCTGGGACGAAGGCGATCCGGTGATCTTCCTCGAGTACTGGAAGAATCCCGAGGGGAAGAGGAACAAATACACGGGCAAATGGTGCCGCACCGGGGATCTCGCCAAGCAGGATGCCGAGGGCTACTTCTGGTATCAGGGCCGCGCCGACGATATGTTCAAGGCCGCGGGCTACCGGATCGGGCCCTCGGAGATCGAAAACTGCCTGGTGAAGCACCCAGCCGTGGCCAATGCGGCCGTCGTGCCGAGTCCCGACGAAGAGCGCGGCAATGTGGTCAAGGCGTATATCGTGCTCACCTCCGGCGTGCAAGCTTCGGCGCAACTGGAGGACGACATTCGGCTGCACGTTCGCGGGCGCTTAGCCCCTTACGAGTACCCGAAGGAGATCGAATTCATCGACGCGCTGCCGATGACGACGACCGGCAAGGTGCAACGGCGCGTCCTGAGGCTGCGCGAGGAAGAGCGAAAGAAATCGCTCGCGGCAAAGAAGTGAGCGGCACCGATTGGGTCGGATTCGTCGCCGGCACGCTGACGACGATCGCGTTCATACCGCAGGTGATCCGGATATGGCGCACGCGCTCGGCGCGCGATATCTCGCTCGGCATGTACTGGGTCTTCACCGCCGGTGTCGCGCTGTGGGTGATCTACGGGTTCATGCTCGATGCGCTGCCGGTGATCGTGACCAACGGCATTACGCTGGTTCTCTCGGCGACCGTGCTGGTGCTGAAGCTGCGATTTCGGTAGTTTCTTACAAGAGTACTGTCGACAGATTTGGCGAGGATTTGGTTTCCAAATTCGTCTCCCCTTTTCATGCAGTTGCGTGCAACTGCATGAAAAGGGGAGATTGAAAAACGGCGAAGCCAGCTTCACTGGTTCCGGCTCGTCCAGCTCAGGGACTCGTAAGTTCATCGCTGGCGATAATTTCGGAGAAGATTTTGGCTTTCCAGTGGTCTCGTGTTTTCGTGCAGTTGCTCGCAACTGCACGAAAACACGAGATTGATAAGGGCAAAATCCGGCCCCGATGGCTCCCTCTTGTTCGGGTTAGGGTCGATCTGCACGACCTCCCCCGCCGCGCTTATTCATCGCCAGCATCTTGCCGTCGGCATCGGCGACGAGGGTGCCGTCCTGGTTCCGGCACTGCGCGGTCATCACCACGATACCGCCGTCATGATCGGGCTTGTCGACCCTGCCGGTGATGGTCCAGGTGGTGGTCAGCGTATCGCCTGGGCGCACCGGCGCCTTGAATCGGCAAGCGTGTTCCAAATACGCAATCGCAGTCGTGTGGAAATACATTCCCGGCACTGCCGCCATCAGCGCGCTGGTGAACCCGCCGTGAAGCACCCGCCCGCCCAGGCGCGACTTTGCCGCGTGCGCTTGGTCGACGTGAAGCGGGTTGAAATCGCCGAACATTCCGGCGGCGAGCACCAGATGGGTCTCGGTCACTGTCATCGACGTGGTGAAACTGTCGCCGACGGCGGTTTCGTTATATCCTTTGCCTGGAAACATTGGTTCTCTCCGCGCGCCTGGTTGACCCATTGTTGCAAACCGATCGCGGCCCGACAAGCGGGCCCTCTGGAACCGTCAAACCCTGAGCCGGAGGAGCCGGAACCAAAGGAGCTGAAATTGCAGTTTATCAATCTCCCCTTTTCGGGCAATTGCTTGCAATTGCCCGAAAAGGGGAGACGAATTTAGAAACCAAATCTTGGCCAAATTTGTCAACGATAAACTTGTAAGTGACTGCCGACTGAACCCATGAAGCTCTACACATTTTTCCGCTCTTCGGCGGCATTCCGCGTGCGCATTGCGCTCAACTACAAGGGGCTTGCCTGGGAGCCGGTCGCGGTCAGCTTGGCAAAGGCCGAGCATGCGGCGCCCGAATTCCGCGGCATCAACCCCCTGGGGCTGGTGCCGGCGCTGGAGGATGGCGGACAGGTGTTGTCGCAGTCGCTTGCGATCATGGAATATCTGGACGAGGCGCATCCCGGGCCGAAGCTCCTGCCGGCGGATCCCCTGGATCGCGCCTATGTGCGCGCCTTTTCGCAGATCGTCGCCTGCGAAATCCATCCGCTCAACAACCTGCGCACGCTCAAATACGTACGCAGGACCTACAAGCTCGATGAAGCGGGGGTCAATAGCTGGTACCGGCACTGGATCGCCGAGGGCTTTGCGATGATGGAGTCGTTTCTCGCCGCCAACGCCAGGTGCGGCCGCTACGTGCTGCGCGACCAGGTGAGCATGGCCGACTGCTGCCTGGTGCCGCAAGTATTCAACGCCCAGCGCTACGACTGCGACCTGGCGCCTTACCCGAGCGTCATGCGCATATTCCAGGAGTGCATGAAGCTGGAGGCTTTCGACGCCGCCCAGCCCTCGAGGCAGCCCGACGCGACCTGACCCATATTGCCCCTTGGCGACGCCTGGGAATCGAGGCGAATCGACTCCCGCGCTCCCGGATTGTTTAATCTAGATCAAATCCATCCCGCTATCTTCGAAGAAGATCGCCGGACGCAAGTAATATACGCAACTTTCTCGTCGGCAAGGGGTATGGCATGCGCGCGGTACCACAGGCGTCTGAGTCGTCGCAGGACCAGGCAAAAGACGTCCGGCCATTGACCGGAAACGAAGCGATCGCGCGCGGCGCGTGGGAAGCCGGCATGCGGGTTGCCGCCGCCTATCCCGGGACGCCGAGCACGGAAATCCTCGAGTCGCTCGCCACCTATCCGGTCGAAGACGTGCACGCGCAGTGGTCGACCAACGAAAAGGTCGCGCTCGACGTCGCCATCGGCGCCTCCTTTGCCGGCAGCCGCGCCCTCGCATCCATGAAGCATGTCGGGCTGAACGTCGCTGCCGACGCATTCATGTCGCAGGCATACATCGGCGTCAACGGCGGACTCGTGCTTGCAGTGTGCGACGATCCGGGCATCCACAGCTCGCAAAACGAGCAGGACACCCGCATCTACGGTCAGCTCGCCACCGTGCCGGTGTTGGAGCCGAGCGATGCGCAGGAAGCGCTCGATCTGACGCGGCTCGCGTTCGAGATTTCCGAGGCTTTCGACACCATGGTGATCGTGCGCGGCACCACGCGCCTCTCGCACACGCGCAGTCCGGTCGTGGTTGGGACGCGCAAGGAGGCGCCCGCGCGCGGATTCCTGGAGAGCCCGGCCAAGAACGTGATGATTCCCGCTCATGCCAGAAACCGTCACGTGGTCGTGATCGAGCGCGAGGCGAAGCTCGCGAAATACCTGGAAACCTCGCCGATCAATCGCTGGGAAACAGGCGATTCGAGCTTCGGCGTCATCACCGCCGGGACCTGCTATCCCTACGTGCGCGAAGTGCTGCCCAGCGCGAGCGTTCTGAAGCTCGGCGCCTCCTGGCCGCTGCCCGAGGGGCTGCTGCGGCGCTATTGCGAGTCGGTCGAACGGGTGTTCGTCGTCGAGGAGCTCGAACCGGTCATCGAAAAAGAAGTGCGCGCCCTGGGCTTCAAGGTCTCCGGCAAGGAGTATTTCCCGCGCGTCGGCGAATTCTCGCCCGAGATCGTGCGTGCCGGGTTCGAAAAAGCGGGGGTTCTCTCGCCGCGCGCGCAGAAGATCGGCTGGACACCGGAGCCGCTCGCGCGGCCGCCGGTGCTCTGCGCAGGCTGCCCGCACACCTCGAGCTACATGGCGGTGAGGGCCGCGAATGCGCGAGTCGCAGGCGACATCGGCTGCTACACGCTCGCCTGTCTCGATCCCCTTCGAGGCCTCGATACCACGGTGTCGATGGGTTCCTCGATCGGCAACGCCATCGGCATTTGGCGCGGCGGCGAGACCAAACCGGTGATGGCCACCATCGGCGATTCGACCTTCCTGCACGCGGGTATCCCCGGGCTGATCGATGCCGTCTACAACCAGGCGAACATCACGGTGATGCTGCTGGATAACCACATTACGGCGATGACCGGCGGCCAGGACCATCCGGGCACCGGCAAGACGCTGCGGGGCGAAGAGGCGCCGCGCGTGGACTACGAGGCGCTGGTGCGTGCCATCGGCGTGAAATGGGTGCGCACGGTGGACTCCTACGATCTGGCGGCGGTGTACCAGAACCTGCGCGAGGCGATCGCCTACCGCGGCGTGTCGGTGCTCATTTCCAACCGCCCGTGCGTGCTCGACCCGGTCAAGATCAAGGGCCCCGCGCTCTCGATTGCAACCGAGCAATGCAACGCCTGCCAGGCGTGCATGAACCTGGGCTGCCCCGCGCTCACCTGGGGCGAGGAGACGTTCGAGGGCCGGCACAAAGTCAAGATCGACGCCTCTCTTTGCATAGGCTGCACGCTGTGCGCACAAGTGTGCACGGTGGATTGCATCCACCCCGTTGCGCAGGTGACGCAATGAGCGGCCCCACGACCTCGAGGAGCAGTCTGGAAAACGAACCCAAGCGGCCCGTAGCGGCCGCGGCCAATGCGCGCGAACCGATGAACGTACTCATCGTGGGCGTGGGCGGGCAGGGCGTCATCATGGTTTCCAAGGCGCTTGCCTGGCTGGCGCAATCCAAAGGCTTCGAGGTCAAGCAAAGCGAAGTGCATGGAATGGCCAAGCGCGGCGGCACCGTGTTCAGCCACGTGCGCTTCGGCCCGCAGGTCTGGTCCCCGACCATCCCGAAAGGCGAGGCCGACATTCTGGTCGCGCTCGAATGGGCCGAGGGCCTGCGCTGGCTCCCATACCTGAAGGCGGGCTCGGGTATCTTCATCTGCGACACCAAACGCATCGTGCCCCCGTTTTCCTGCCTGAACCGGCGGCCGGGCGCCCCGCTGCGCTACTCGCGCGAAACCCCCAGCGAAGTCAGAACGCATGTCGGCGAAGGCTATGCCATCGACGCCACCCGCATGGCCGAGGAACTGGGCAACGAGCGTGTCGCCAACGTGGTCCTGATCGGGGCCCTTTCGACCGCGCTCGATTTCTCCGTGGCCGAATGGGAGAACGCGCTCACTCAATTCGTGCCGAAGAAAACCGTTGCGGCCAACCTCGAGGCGTTTCGTCTCGGGCGCGAATGGATCGACACGGCGCGAAAGGCGACCCCGGAGGCCGAAGCGCCGGTAGAACGAATTCGCACGCCTGCCGATGCGCCCTACAGCGTGCGCGTGGAAATTACACCCGAGTGGTGCAAGAGCTGCGACATCTGCGTGAAGATTTGCCCCGAGCGCTGCTTGAGGCTGAACAGCGAGCGCATCGCCGAACTCGCCGAGCCCGCCAAGTGCACCGGCTGCCGGCTGTGCGAATTCCTATGCCCGGACTTTGCCATTCGCGTGCATCTTGACGCCGCTATCGATCAGGAGGGCGCAAAAGCATGAGGGCACCTCAAGAAGTCGTCATCCCCGCGAAGCCTGCCCCCGAACGCTTTAATCGGGGGGCGGGGATCCAGTGCTTTGAGGCATTCCTGGATTCCCGCTTGCGCGGGAATGACGGTGTTTTGCTGGTTGGAGGTGGAAGTGAACGCCGTTGATCGTGCACTTGAAACGAAAGGCGCGATGCGCCTGATATCGGGGAATCACGCCTGCGCGCTGGGAGCGATCGCGGCCGGATGCCGCTTCTTCGCCGGCTACCCGATCACGCCGTCTTCTGAAATCGCCGAGCGACTGTCGCGCGCGCTGCCGGAGGTGGACGGCGTGTTCGTGCAGATGGAGGATGAAATCGCCTCGATGGCGGCGGTGATCGGCGCCTCGATGGGCGGCCTGAAGGCGATGACCGCGACCAGCGGTCCGGGCTTCTCGCTCAAGCAGGAAAACCTCGGCTACGCAGCCGGCGCCGAGATTCCTTGCGTCATCATCAACGTCATGCGCGGCGGACCCTCCACCGGCATGCCTACGCGCCCCGCGCAAGGCGATCTGATGCAGGCGCGCTGGGGAAGCCACGGGGATTATCCGATGATCGCGCTCGCGCCCGCCTCGGTGGGCGAGGTCTTTGAACAGACCCTGCGCGCCTTCGAACTGGCCGAAACCTATCGCACGCCGGTCGTCGTGCTCTACGATCAAACCGTCGCCCAGCTCACGGAAACGGTGGAACTCGGCCAGGGGCCAGATTCTCCAGGCGTCCAGCGCAAATGGGCGAGCGGCCCGCGCGAAAAATACCGGCCCTATGACTCGGATGCGAGCGGCATCCCGGCGATGTCGCGCCCGGGCGACGGCTACCGCGTGCATACCACGGGCCTCAACCACGCCGAGAACGGTTTTCCGACCCAAGACCCGGAGATCGTGAATCGCAACTTGACGCGCATGCTCACCAAGTTCGACCGGCATCGCGCGCAAATAGACGCCTGGCAGGCGCTCGAGTGCAAGGATGCCGAGGTGCTGATCGTGGCCATCGGCATCAGCGCCCGTTCGGCCACGCGGGCGGTCGAGCTTGCGCGCGCCAAGGGCGTGAAGGCGGGCTTGTTCCGACCGATTACGCTTTGGCCTTTCCCGGAAAAGCAGCTTCGCGAGGCGGCCTCGCGCGCCCGCGCCGTGCTGGTGCCGGAGATGAATGCCGGACAGTTGCGCCTGGAAGTCGAGCGCATCCTGCGCGGCACGCGCGTGGAGGGCATCGACCGATACAACGGCGAGCCGATTTCGCCGTCGGAGATTGGCGCGAGGCTCGAAGAGCTGGCAAGAGAAACCCAAGCCCGATGAATTGGAATCGTCGATGCTGCTTTTGCCGTTATTCGATCTCCACATTTTGTGCGGTTGCATGCAACCGCACAAAATGTGGAGACGTATTTGAAAAGCCAATTTTCGCCAATGTCGTAAGTACTAGCCTGATGTCTGCTGACTAACCCAAACGAGCCGGAACCATAGATGCTGTTTTTGCCGTTATTCGATCTCCCGTTTTCGTTCAGTTGCACGCAACTGAACGAAAACGGGAGACCTATTGAAAAGCAAATTCTCGCCCACTGCGTCAATACGCCAGAGATAACCGACTCATGATCATCGACACCGCAGCCGAATTCGACGTGCGCAAGTATTTGCGCATGGAAATGATGCCGCATTTCCTGTGCCCGGGCTGCGGCCACGGCATCGCGTTGCGTGCCCTCTTGTGGGCGCTGGATGAATTGCAGGTGGACAAGGACAAGCTCGCGGTCGTCTCGGGCATCGGCTGCGCCGGCCGGCTCTCGGCCTATATCGATGCCAACACCTTCCACGTCACCCACGGCCGCGCGCTCGCTTATGCGACCGGCCTCGCGCTTGCGCGCCCGGACCTGCGGGTGGTGGTAATCAGCGGTGACGGCGATTGTCTGGCGATCGGCGGCAACCATCTCATCCACGCCTGCCGCAGGAACCTCAAGCTCACTTGCCTCATGCTCAACAACGAGGTCTACGGCATGACGGGCGGCCAGGTTTCGCCCACGACTTCAGCGACCATGCTTACCAGCACCACGCCGCTGGGCAACTCGGAGCCGGCGTTCGACGCCTGCGCCCTTGCCACCGCCGCCGGAGCAGGTTTCGTCGGCCGCGACGTGACGCACCATGTGCCCAAGTTGAAGGAACTCATCAAAGCGGGCCTGGAGCATCCGGGCTTCGCGTTCATTGAGGTGCTGTCGGACTGCACCGAAATCTTCGGACGCAAGAACGAGCTTGGCTCCTCGCCGGAGATGATCATGCGCCAAAAGAGCGAACTGCGGCCCAGCGCCTATCGCGACACGGTCGATACCCCGTTTCGCCCCAATGACATGCAGACCGGCGTGCTCGCCAAGAATGAACGCCCCGAATACGGAACGGCGTATCGCCGCGCGGCCGCGGCGATCAAGGCTGCCGCCGGCAAGAAAGGCAAGAAATGAAACCCGGCGCGCGCATGGAAATCCGCATCGGCGGCACCGGCGGCCAGGGTTTGATCCTGTCGGCCAAGATGCTTGCCGACGCACTGGCGGCCAGCGGCTGGCACGTGGCGCAGTCGCAGACCTACGAGCCGACCTCGCGCGGCGGATTCTGCAATTCGGACCTCGTGATCTCGGCGAGCGAAGTGGATTACCCGCTCGCTACCGCGCTCGACTGCATGGTGCTCCTTGATCGCATGGCGGTAAAACCTTCCTGGCCCCTGGTGAAAGCAGGGGCGCTGGTCATCGCCGATACGCGCCTTTGCCCGGAGCTTCCCAAGGGAGTCAACGGCGGCGACTACCGCGGCCTGCACCTGCCGCTTTCGCGCACCGCGATCGAACTGGGCAGCGAGCGTGTGGCGAACATGGTCGCCCTGGGCGCGCTGGCCGCGATCGCCAATCTGTGCGAACGCAAGGTGCTGGAGCAAGCCGTGCGCGCGGAAACACCCAAGAGCTTCCTCGAACTCAACCTCGACGCGTTGGCTGCAGGATTCCGGCTCGGCGAGCAGACGAGCCCCCTCGCTGCCCCGGCCGCAACGGCCGCTACCTGAGCCCTTTCCCCTTACTCAACCCATGGTCTTGAGCGGCTGCGGGCCGACCCCGAAAGCAGCCTCTCCGATGGAATAGGACCGTGTGACCAGGACGGGGCATCTCCGTCCCACCAGGTCGCCGGTGCGCCCGAATACGATGGCACCGGGGGATTGAATTTCCTATCGCTTCGCCTAAGATTGGGCTGTGCACCAGAAAGTCGGGCATTGCGCGAGGTCTTCCGGCTGGTAGGTGTCGCGTCGGTGTCGGATCTACCGGCGGCCATGGTCGGCATCAACGCTGCCGCAGGTTCCCGCACAGCCGCGGGCCATTGATGGATGCGCAACTTCCTGCAACTGCTCCAACTGACCTGTAAGGTTTGACGCACAGTCGCCGTGGATCGTTCGTCCGAAGGAGGGAAGTGCAATGCAGCTCACCGAGAAGCATAACGAGTACTGGCGCAGGAACCTCGTCATCACGGGGATACTGCTCTTCGTTTGGTTTGTCGTCACGTTTGTGGAAGCTTGGTTCGCGCGAGAACTGAACGCGATCACATTCTTCGGATTTCCGCTCGGGTTCTACATGTCTGCGCAGGGGTCGCTCGCGATCTACGTGGCGATCATCGGCATTTACGCACTGCTGATGCGCAGGCTCGACCTGGAATACAAAGTGGATGAGGGGGATCACGAATGAGCTCCCAGGTCTTTTCACAAAAGACGTTCAATCAGTCGCTGAAGAAGTATTACACCTTCTATACCGGCGGCTTCATCGGGTTCGTAATCGCGCTCGCGATTGCGGAGCAAGTAGGCATGTCGCGTGCCTGGATCGGCTACTGGTTCCTGTTTGCGACCATCGGTCTGTATGCCGGCATCGGCATCATGAGCCGAACCGCAGAGGTTGCCGAATACTACGTTGCGGGACGCCGCGTGCCGGCGTTTTTCAATGGCATGGCGACAGGCGCCGACTGGATGAGCGCGGCCTCCTTCATCGGCATGGCCGGCACGCTGTTCCTGGGCGGATTCGACGGGCTCGCCTGGGTGATGGGCTGGACCGGAGGCTATTGCCTGGTGGCGTTGTTCCTTGCGCCCTATCTGCGCAAGTTCGGCCAATTCACAATCCCCGACTTCCTCGCCGAGCGCTACGGGGGCAACGTGGTGCGCACCATCGGCATCGTTTCGGCGATCACCTGTTCGTTCGTCTACGTCGTGGCGCAGATCTACGGCGTCGGCCTGATCACCAGCCGGTTCACCGGTCTGGAGTTCGGTATCGGCGTGTTCGTGGGCCTATCGGGCATTCTGGTGTGTTCGATGCTGGGTGGCATGAAGGCAGTGACCTGGACGCAAGTGGCGCAGTACATCATTCTGATCATTGCCTACATGACTCCCGTTGTCTGGCTGGGAATCAAGCACACCGGCATACCGGTCCCGCAGCTCGCCTACGGCTACACGCTGCAGAAAGTCACCGAGCTGGAAAAGAAGATCACGGCGGACCCGAAGGAGCAGGAAGTCCGCAAGACGTTTGCCGATCGGGCGGCGGCCGGCAGAGCCGCGCTTGCCGATCCGGAAAAGGCTTATGCCGAAGGCAAGGCCAGGGTCGAGAAGAATCTTGCCGATCTGAAGGCAGCGAATGCGCCCGCGGATAAGATTGCGGAGGCGGAAAAGGCGGTTGCGGCGTACCCCAAGGATGAGGTCATGGCGAGGTCCGTATGGAGCCGCGAGGCCGGCCTTGCCGCGCGCACGGGGGGGCCTCGGCCGCACGCGGAGGCGTTCGTCGGCAAGGACGAAGCGGCGCGGAATACGGCGCGGCTCAACTTCATCGGCATCGTGTTCTGCATGATGTTCGGCACCGCGGCGCTGCCGCACATCCTGATGCGCTACTACACCACGCCGAGCGTGCAGCAGGCGCGCGTGTCGGTGTTCTGGTCGCTGTTTTTCATCTTCCTGCTTTATTTCACGGCACCATGCCTTGCGGTGCTGGCGAAATACGACATGTACTCGAACCTCGTGGGCAGTTCGTTCGCCTCGCTGCCGGCGTGGGCCGCGGCGTGGGCGAAAGTGGATCCGGGATTGTTGAACATCACCGACGTCAACCACGACGGGATCGTGCAGTGGGCCGAAGTGGTGATCGGCGGCGACCTGATTGTGCTGGCGACACCGGAGATCGCGGGCCTGCCGTACGTAGTGTCCGGGCTGGTTGCGGCGGGCGGCCTGGCAGCGGCACTCTCGACTGCGGACGGACTGCTGCTGACGATCGCCAACGCCTTGTCGCACGACCTGTACTACAAGATGATCGACCCGAATGCTTCCACGACGAAGCGCGTGACGATCTCCAAAGCCCTGCTGGTGGTGGTGGCGATCGTAGCGGCCTATGTGACCTCGCTCAAACCGGGAGACATCCTGTTCCTGGTCGGCGCGGCGTTCTCGCTGGCGGCTTCGGCGTTCTTCCCGCCGCTGGTGATGGGCGTGTTCTGGAAGCGCGCTAACAAGTGGGGTGCGATCATCGGCATGGCGGCAGGCCTTGCGATTTGCGTCTACTACATGGTCACCCGCTATCCGTTCTTCGGCATCAATATGCCGCTGTGGTTCGGGCTTAGCCCGGTGTCAGCGGGTATGTTCGGCCTGCCGGTGGGGATTGTCACCATTTTCGTCGTCAGTATGCTGACTGCGCCGCCCTCCAGGAAGGTACAGGAACTGGTCGAGCACGTGCGCTACCCGAACCTGTTGACCGATACCGCGGGCAGCCAATCGAGATAGCCTCGGCCGCAGATGAGGACAAGGCCCGCTTCGGCGGGCTTTGTCTTTGCTGTGGAGGATTGCCCATCTGCATGACATGTTCCTGTCATCCCGCGGAAGCGGGGATCCAGCGGTTATCGCCGGACCACTCTGGATTCCCGCCTCCGCCTGCGCGGGGGCATGCTTACCACGCGGGAATGACTGCGCCCGTGGTTTCAGACCACCAGGTCCTTCACCAAATGCGCGAGATCGCTGCGCTTCGCATCGAGTATCAATCTGCGCGTCATTTTCGGGTCGAAGCGAAGGAGGTGCATGACGACTTCCTTCACCTTTTCCGGGTTGTTCAGCGTGTGATAGGCCATGCCGAGCTGGTACCATGCGTGGGGATTCATGGGCTGCAGCGTGGCGGCCTCGTGGAGCGCTCTTGCCGCCTCCTCATGCCTGCCCAGGGCCGCATGAGCGAGCCCCAGGCCGTACCATGCGCGGTCGAACTTAGGATTCAGGCGTGTCGCCTCGCGGAACGATTCGATCGCGTTCTCGAACCTGCCGCGCTTATCATACGTATAGCCCAGATTGAAATGCGCCGAGGCGTTGCCGGGATCGGCACCCAGCACCGCATGAAAGTAAGGCTCGGCCTCTGCATAGCGTTCGAGCCCTGCCAGGATGTACGCGATCCGGTTCGAGCACCGGTGGAAATCGGGTTTTACCCGCAGCGCTGCCTGGTAGGCGCTGATCGATTCCTGCGCGCGTCCCAATGCTTCAAGCAGGCGGCCGAGGATGTAGAAACGCCAGTGTTCCATTGGTTCAATTTCGAGTTGATCTAATGATCTTCGTATCTATGCCTGACGCCCATGCCCTCATCCTCTGCTCCTTCTCCCTGAGGGAGAAGGAAGGTTCGAGGCGTGAATGGGCTGCCACCCATTTACACGAGATTGGATAAATGTACGAAATCGTAGTGATTCTAAAGGCATTGACCGAGGTGGCGGGCGTGGCCATGATCGGCCAGGGCGTGCTCTATGTGCTGGCAGGCGCCAAACGCGACCAGAATCCGGTCTACGGCATCTTCAAGACGATTACCTCGCCCGTAATGAAGGTGACGCGCTGGATCACGCCACGCATCGTTCTCGATCGGCATCTCGGCCTGGTCGCGTTTTTCTTGCTGATCGTACTCTGGGTCGGACTCACGGTCATGAAAATCATGATCTTCCTCGAGAATGCGCCGCCCGCGTTCTGACTGGCGTTTTTTCCGCTTAGGCGCTTGCAAGTTGGCTGTTGACAAATTTGGCGAAGATTTGGCTTCTAAATTCGTCTCCCGCTTTCGTGCGGTTGCGTGCAACCGCACGAAAGCGGAGATTGATGAACGGCAAGACCAGCTTCCTTGGTTTCGGCTCGTCCGGTTCAGGTGCTATCGATGAGGCGCCATTCGTTCCCGCACTTGCGGCAGCGAACGTGCGAGGGCGAGATCAACCCGAAGCGGGCGTAGGCGCCGCAGCCGCCGCAGGTGGCGTGCTCCCCGAGCCGCTCGGCCTCGGCCAGGATCTTCTGGTATCGCACCAGGCCGTGGATTCCGATCGCTGCCGCGGCAAGGACCGCGCCGACGTAGACGAGCAGCCGCGCGATCGAGCCGCGGAAACTCAGCTCCTCCATGCAGGCCGCGATCGCGATCATGCAGAGGAACCCGGTGATCAACCAGGCGTGCGCCTCGATCAGACGGCGCTCGTACCAGCGAGCGAAGCCTAGGCGGCGGATGCTGTCGGCGGGTTCCATGCAACGAGATGATGCGCGAATCCGCTGCAAATCTCAAAGAGCGAGGACCGCCGGCGACCCGTATACGGCGTCCCTGTTTCATGGCACCGACTGAGTTGCGCGCGGCGCGCGCCAACCGTGCTTTCTGTACGGATAAGAAAATCCGTACAGAAAGCACGGTTATGGTTAAAACCAGGACGGCTTAGGCTCTTATACGAGATCGTGAAAATGGGGTCAGAGTAACATTTCGTCAAAGCGATACCGCGCTGGTTCAATGCGTTTTGGAAATGTTACTCTGACCCCATTTTCACGCGATCCGCGCGGATGGCTTCTCGTCCGCGCAACATCGCAACCCTCAAGGAACGGGCACCCTTGGCCAGCCCTTGGCCATGGGTGCGGTTGCGCTAGAATCCCCCGGTGCAGCAAACTGCAAATCCGAGTTCGATCCGGATCGCTACCGCGCGGCGCCAGCCGCGCAAGGAGTGGGGCGTGGACAACTTCGAGATCAAGGGACAACGCCTGGTTGCACTGGCGATGCTTGGCTGCCTGGTGTTCAATTATCCAATCCTCGAGCTGTTCAACCGGCCGGGAACGGTATTGGGCATCCCCGTGCTCTACGCCTTCATCTTCGCCGCCTGGGGCCTGTTGATTGCGCTGATGGCCGCGGTGGTCGAAACCAAAGACCGGTCCGATAGGTAGCGCGAAGGGGACGCCGTGCTGCAGGGCTGGGTGATCATCGTCGTTTCCTTCGCCTACCTGGGGCTGTTGTTCGCCATCGCCTACTATGCCGACCAGCGCGCCGATGCCGGCCGCTCGGTGATCGCCAGCCCGTACATCTACAGCCTATCGCTTGGCGTCTACGCCACCGCTTGGACGTTCTACGGCAGTGTCGGCCGGGCCGCCAGCGACGGCGTGGGCTTCCTGCCGATCTACATCGGCCCGACGCTGATGATCGCGCTGTGGTGGGTCGTGATGCGCAAAATCATCCGTATCTCCAAACAGAACCGGATCACCTCGCTCGCCGACTTCATTGCTTCGCGCTACGGCAAGAGCGCGCTGATCGGCGGCCTGGTTACCGTCATCGCTGTGGTCGGTGTCGTGCCCTACATTTCGCTGCAACTGAAAGCGGTATCGAACAGTTTCACCATCGTGCTGCAGTATCCCGAGATCGTGATGCCCGCGAAAATCGGCGCGGTGCCGTTCCTGCATGACACCGCGCTCGGCGTGGCGCTGATTCTCGCCGCCTTCGCCATTGCTTTCGGCACCCGGCATTTGGATGCCGCCGAGCACCACCAGGGCATGGTCGCGGCAATCGCCTTCGAGTCCCTGGTCAAGCTGCTCGCTTTTCTCGCGGTGGGGATGTTTGTCACCTTCGGCATGTACAACGGCTTCGCGGACGTGTTCGAGCGCGTCGCGGCGAGCGCCAGATTGCGCGCGATGCTCACGCCGCTGGAGGGCGTCGCGGGAAGCTACGCCAGCTGGGCGTGGCTCACCATACTGTCGATGCTCGCCATCATGTTTCTGCCGCGACAGTTTCAGGTCGCGGTAATCGAAAACCTCGACGAGAAACACCTGAACAAGGCGATCTGGCTGTTTCCGCTGTACATGCTCGCAATCAACATCTTCGTTCTGCCGATTGCGTTCGGCGGGCTGCTGCATTTCCCCGAAGGCACCGTCGATGCCGACGCTTTCGTGCTGACGCTGCCGATGGCCGAGAGACAGGAACTGCTGGCGCTGCTGGTGTTCATCGGCGGATTGTCGGCCGCAACCGGCATGGTGATCGTCGAGACCATCGCGCTTTCCACCATGGTCTGCAACGACCTGGTGATGCCGGTTCTGCTGCGGGTGCGCGTGCTGCGGCTGAACCGGCGCCGCGACCTCACGGGCCTCTTGCTCGGTATCCGGCGCGGGGCGATCGTGCTGGTGCTGCTTCTGGGCTATCTCTATTTCCGCATCGCCGGCGAGGCCTATGCGCTGGTTTCGATCGGTCTGATTTCGTTTGCCGCGGTGGCGCAGTTTGCGCCAGTGGTTCTTGGCGGGATTTTCTGGAAAGGCGGCACCCGGCGCGGCGCGCTCGCCGGGCTTGCAGCGGGGTTCCTGGTGTGGTTCTACACGTTGATGCTGCCCGCATTCGCACGCTCGGCATGGCTTCCGATCGGTTTCCTCGAACAGGGCCCGTTCGGCCTCGCGTTGCTCAATCCGCAGCAGCTATTCGGGCTCGGCCGGCTCGACCACATTACGCACGCGATGATCTGGAGCATGATTGCCAACATCGGCGCCTATGTGGCGGTGTCTCTGTCCACCGCGCAAAGCGCGGAAGAACATCGCCAGGCGAGTCTGTTCGTCGATGTGTTCAAGCGCTCGGGCGAGTCCGGTGGGGCGCGCTTCTGGCGCGGCACCGCCTCCGCCCCCGAGCTATTCGACCTGCTCGCGCGTTTCGTCGGTCCCGCGTCGGCGGAGGCGGTGTTTCAGGATTACGCGCGCGGCAAAGGCGTGCACTGGCCCGGCGATGACCTGCTTGCGGAAGCCGAATTCGTGCATCACGTCGAGACCCAGCTCGCGGGCGCCATCGGCGCTTCCTCGGCTCGCATCATGGTGGCCTCGGTGGTAAAGGAGGAGGCGCTGACTATCGAGGAGGTGCGCCAGATCGTCGATGAGGCTTCGCAGGTGGTGGCCTACAGCCACCAGTTGGAGCAGAAGTCGAGGGAACTCGAGGCCGCGACCACCGAGCTGCGGGCGGCAAACGAGCGGCTGACGGAACTCGATCGGCTCAAAGACGAGTTCGTGTCGACGGTTTCGCATGAGCTGCGCACCCCGCTCACCTCGATCCGCTCGTTCTCCGAGATCCTGCGCGAGGATCCGAAAGTGGATCTGGCGCAGCGTAAGAAGTTTCTCGATATCATTACCAAGGAGACCGAGCGCCTCACCCGGCTCATCAACACGATTCTCGACCTCTCGAAGCTGGAGTCGGGGACGACCGAGTGGCACGAGTCGCCTATCGATATGAAGGAAGTGATCGAAAGCACGATGACCGCGGCCAGCCAATTGTTCAAGGAAAAGAATGTGCGACTGGAGGCGAGATTGCCCCAGCGCGTGCCCAGGCTGGTTGCCGACCTCGACCGCATCACCCAGGTCATTTTCAACCTGCTGTCCAATGCAGTGAAATTCTGCGAAGCGAACAGCGGCCGGGTCGAGGTCGCCCTGGTCGAGGACAACGGGTTCTTGCGCGTGGATGTGAGCGACAATGGACCTGGAATCAGCCCGAAGGACCAGAAGGTCATCTTCGACAAGTTCCGCCAGGCGGGCGACGCGCTGACGGACAAGCCGCGCGGCACCGGACTTGGCCTGCATATCAGCTTTCATATCGTCGAGCACTACGGCGGCCGGCTATGGGTGACCAGCCAACCCGGCCAAGGATCCACCTTTTCATTCACCCTTCCGCTGGAGCGCGAACCGGCGCCGGTGAATGCCACTTGACGCGAAGGCGGGAGCGCATCCATGAGCAAGAAAGTCCTGATCGCCGACGACGAGCCGAATATCGTCACATCGCTCGAGTACCTGATGAATAAGAGCGGCTACGAAGTGAAAATCGCCCGCGATGGCGACGAGGCGCTCGTTCTGGTCGAAAGTTTCCTGCCGGACGTGGTGCTGCTCGATGTCATGATGCCGCGCAGGAGCGGCTACGAAGTGTGTCAGCAAATACGTGAACGTCCGGACTGGCGACATATCAAGATCGTGATGCTTTCGGCCAAAGGCAGGGACGCCGAGGTGAACAAGGGTCTTTCGCTTGGGGCGGACACCTACGTTACCAAGCCGTTTTCCAATCGGGAGTTGATCGACAAGATCGACGAGCTGCTCGGAGGCGCCGCGAAGCCTGGCGGGGCATGAAAGGCAATCTCAAGTTCGCCCTATGGGTTGGCGTGTTGTTCGACGGCGTGGTGATCGCAATCGCCGCCGTTGCTCTGCTCGTCGCATCCGGGCTTCCCCCGGATGAGCAAGACGTATTGCGCCGCATTCTGGAGCAGCGCGCGCCGCTGCTTGGCTACGCCGCCCTTATCCTGTTGTTCGCGTGCGGCGGTATCGTCAGTTGGTTGTTCCGCAACCACGTGACCGCAGTGAGCGCGCTTGCCGAGCAGACCCGGACGGCGCTCGTCGCAAATCCGGAACGCCGCATCGTCGCCGACGGCGGCCCGGAACTGGCCGAGTTGGCGGCGGCCATCGACCGGCTGCGCGAGGCCTATCGCAGCCAGCGTCTGGATCTGGATGCGAAAATCGCGGAGTCCGGTTCGCGCCTGGAAGAGGAGCGCAACCGTCTTTCGGCCCTGATGTCCGAGCTTTCCCAGGGGGTGCTGCTGTGCAACGCCGAAGGCCGAATCCTGCTGTACAACGAGCAGGCGAGAGCGCTGTTCGGTCAGGCGGCGGCAGCCGGCTCGCAACACAGCTTGGTCGGGCTGGGGCGCTCGGTATTTGGCCTGCTCGACCGCGACCAGGTGGCTCACGCCCTGGACAAAATCCAGTACAGCCTGGACCGTGAATCCCAGTTCCCCATCACCAAATTTCTCGCCGCCGCCGCCGGAGACCGTTTGCTCAGGGTTCAGTTGGTGCCTTTTCTGTCCGCCGAGAGCCGCATCGCGGGAATGGTGCTGACCCTGGAAGACGTCACCGACACGGTCGACCAGGAAGCGCGGCGGCGCTCGCTGTTGCAGGCGCTCGCCACGCGGGTGCGGCAGCCGGCGGCCAACATCCGCGCAGCCGCGGAAAACCTGGTCGCCTCGCCGGAGATGGGCGGGGAGCAGCGTGCGCAATTCGCCGAGATCATTGCGGCCGAGTCGCGCGGCCTGAGCGCCACCATCAACGATGCGCTGCGCGAACATGCGAATGCCTTGAAAGCCGGACTTTCTTTGGAGGACATGCCGGTAACCGACCTGGTACACGCGGCTTGCCGGCGCATCGACACGCTGCTCGGATTGCCGACCCGAGTGGAAGAAATCGATGAAAATTTGTGGATAAGGGTCGACAGCTACGCATTTGCGCAAGTGCTCGCATCGCTCGCCTCGCGCCTGCGCGATGAATACGGAGTGCGCGAAGTCCGCTTCCGCGCGGCCGGCAGCGGCGGTTTTGTCGAACTCGATTTGCTCTGGATGGGAGCCATCGTCGCAAGCGATGCCCTTGCGCTTTGGGAGACGCAGCAGCTTGGCGCCGAGCAGAGCCCCCTCAGCTTCAGGGACGTGCTCGAACGGCACGGCGGCGAGGTCTGGCGGCAGTCGCATCCGCAGTCGCAGACTTCGTGGTTCAGATTTCTCCTGCCGCTGGGCGCGCCGGCACCGGTGAAACCGCGCAGGAGCGTTCCAAAGGGCGGCCGCCCCGAATACTATGACTTCGATCTGTTCAAGAACGCCGATGCCGCACAGGGCCTCGCCGAGCGACGGCTCACCGACATCAACTACACCGTGTTCGATACCGAAACCACCGGGTTGGAACCCTCTGCCGGGGACGAAATAATCAGCATCGGCGCGGCCCGCATCGTCAACGGGCGCTTGCTCAAGCAGGAAGTATATGAACAACTGATAAATCCGAAACGCTCGGTGCCCATGGATTCGGTGCGCATTCACGGGATAAAGACCGGGGACCTGCTGGATCAGCCGACGATAGGCGAAGTATTGCCTGCGTTTCACCGTTTCTGCGAAGACACGGTGCTGGTGGCACACAATGCTGCATTCGATATGCGTTTTCTTGAACTGAAGGAGGCCGCGACCGGGGTTCGATTTTCGCAGCCGGTGCTCGACACGCTGTTGCTTGCCGCCCTGGTGCACCCGAGCCTCAAGGATCACGGGCTCGAGGCTGTCGCGGAGCGCCTGGGGCTCAGGGTAATCGGGCGGCACACCGCGCTCGGCGACGCGCTGGTTACCGGAGATATTTTTCTCAAGCTGGTGCCGCTCCTTGCAGAGCGCGGCATCCTGACCCTGGGGCAGACCCTCGAAGCGTCGCGCGAGACCTACTACGCGCGACTGCGGTACTGAGAACCCAGGCTCTAATGAGCATCGTGGATATGCCTGACGCTTTTACCCTCATCCTCTGCTCCTTCTCCCAGAGGGAGAAGGAAGGTTCTAGGCGTAAATGGGCTGTCACCCATTTACGCGAGACTCAGTAAGCCATGGATGAGCGCTACGGATTCCTCGAGCGCCGGCTCGCCGGCGAGCAGCAGACGCTCGCGCGCCCGTTGCGCGCGCTCATTCGCAACCAGCCCGTGGTCTGCCGCGAGCACGTGAGTGTGCGCGAAGCGGTCGGGATCATGCACGCGCATGGCGTAGGCTCGGTGATCGTGGTGGACGACAGATCCCGTCCGACCGGGATCTTCACGACGACCGACCTCGTGGCCGTGGCGGCGCGTGGCCTCGACGAACTGGGCATCGCGGAGGTCATGACGCGCTCGCCGTTTTCGCTTCCGGCTCACGCGCTCGCCTACGAAGCAGCGCTGGCGATGATCGGCACCAATATCCGGCATGTGCTGGTCATGGATGAAGACAGGATCATCGGCGTAGTGTCCGAGCGCGATCTGTTCTCGCTGCAACGGCTGGGGCTAGGAGAGATCACCACGGAAATCCGCCTTGCGGGAACGGTCAAACTGCTCGTGGACCTCGCCGCGGAAATCCGCAAGCTTGCGCGCCTGCTGGTCGAAGAGGGCGTCGCGGCCGAGCAATTGACACTGTTCGTATCCGTGCTCAACGATCGGCTCTGCCAGCGCATTATCGAAATCGAACGCAAGAACCATCAATGGGAGAGCATAAGCTGGTGCTGGCTGGCGTTCGGCAGCGAGGGCCGGTTCGAGCAGACGTTCAGCACCGACCAGGACAACGGCATTCTGTTTTCGGCGCACGAACAGGCCACGCCCGATGCAGTGCGCGCGCGCTTGCTGCCTTTTGCCACGAGCGTCAACCAAGCCTTGGACGCCTGCGGCTTTCCGTTATGCAAGGGTCAGATCATGGCCTCCAACCCCAAGCTATGCCTTTCCCTCGCCGAGTGGCAGCTCAAGATCGGAGGATGGCTGGAAAGCCCGGAGCCTAAAGCGCTGCTCGATGCCGCAATCTGTTTCGATTTCCGCCCGCTATACGGCGACGCCACGCTGGCGCTCGCGCTGCGCGAATGGGTCCTTGCGCGAACCCGGGCGAATCCACGCTTCCTGCGCCTGATGGCGGAAAATGCCCTTCAGTCCAGGCCGCCGCTCGGCAGGCTGCGCGATTTCAAGACCGAGGATGCGCCGAATGCGCCGCACAGCATCAATCTGAAGCTCTATGGTGTGCGGCCGTTCGTGGATACGGCGCGCATCTACGCCCTGGCGCACGCCGTGCCGCAAACCAACACCGGCGAAAGGCTGCGCGCCGCGCGCGCAGGCACCGGGATGGGTGTGGCCGAAACCGAAGCCATGGTCGAGGCGTTCTTCGTCATCCAGCGCCTGCGGCTGCGCAACCAGGCCTCGCAGCAATCCCTCGCCGACAATGTCGCGAATCGCGTCGATCCGGACAAACTGAACGGGCTCGAGCGCCACATACTGAAAGGGGCTTTCCGCCAGGCACGCATGCTGCAAAGGCGCTTGGCGCTGGATTATCAGATATAGGAGAACAGGCGCAGAGGTATGGACACCATCACGCATGCGCTTTCGGGCGCGCTGCTTGCGCGCGCAACAGGCGGCCGCTCGGCGCTGCCCCTATCACGGCGGCTCCTGCTGGGAGCTGCCGCGGCGGCGTTTCCGGACGCCGATTATCTGATGTCCTTGGGGTCGCCGATCGCTTTCCTGCTCAACCACCGCGGTATCACGCATTCGCTCGTCGTTCTCCCCGCCTGGGCCTGGCTGCTCGCCTGGCTTGCGTCGCGCCTCTGGCGCGATCCGCGCGGGTGGCGTCCGTATATCCCGCTGGCCGCGATGGGCGTCGGCATTCACATCGCGGGCGACCTCATCACGTCCTACGGAACCATGATCCTTGCGCCGCTATCGGACGAGCGCTTTTCTCTCGGCACGACCTTCGTGATCGACCTGTATTTCACCGGCATCATTCTCGCTGGCCTTGCGGCCTCGGGCCTGTGGCGTACCTCACGTGCGCCGGCGATCGCGGCCTGCGCGGTGCTGGTCGGCTACGTGGGCGCGCAGGCGGTGCTCAAATCCAGGGCGATCGAGGCAGGCGAGGAATATGCGCGGGGGCAAGGTCTTGCCGGAGCGCAAGTCAGGGCGCTCGAGCGCCCGGTATCCCCGTTCAATTGGAGGATCATCGTTGCCAGGGGCGATGATCAGCGCTACGCCGACGTGAACCTGATCGCGAAGAACATGCCGACACCGCCGCCGGAAAACGCCGGTTTGATCGCGCGCATCTCCGCTACTTTTGCGCCGCTGCACATGGCGCGCTGGATCGCTGCACCGCGTTTTGGCGGCTCCCCGGAGGATGAGCGACTCGCGCGCGAGGCCTGGCAGCAACCCACGTTCCGCTTCTATCGCTGGTTTGCCGACTACCCGGCACTTTACCGGATAGACCGCGCCAATCCATCGACATGCGTGTGGTTCGAGGACCTGCGCTTCAGCATGCCAGGGCGCCGCAGCGTGCCGTTCTGCTACGGCATGTGCAGGCAGGAGGACGGGGCGTGGCGGCCGTACCAGTTGCTGGCCGATGGCGTCCGCCGGCCGCTGGAGTAGATTCGGGAATCAGGATCCAGGATTGGTCACTTACAAGGCTACAGTCGACAGACTTGGCGAAGATTTGGTTTCTAAATTCGTCTCCCCTTTCCGTGAAGTTGCAAGCAACTTCACGGAAAGGGAAGATTGATAAACGGCAAGACCAGCTTCCTCGGTTCCGCCTCGTCCGGCTTAGGATCTGGGGAGAGCAGTGGCATGAGGTTAGGTCATTGAAGCGTTTGCCTCAACGCTTGCGCGCGCTACTCGATCTCCAGCACTCCGTCTTCGATAGAAGCGAGAAAGCGCTGAATCGTTTCGGTGTTATCCAGCAGCTTTCGGTGCACGGTCGCATTGCTCACATTGCCGCAGTTGAGCCAAATCACTTTGGGTGGATATCCGCGAAGCAACGCCAGTTCCGTGAAATCCGCATCCTTGGTGACAATGGCGAACCCATGCTGCTTTGCGTACGCCCAAATATCTGAGTCGCCAGCGCGTTCGAGTCCGGCATGTTGAACTTGGGTGGAACCCGGAAAGCATTGGACCAGATCGCGCAGCAGACGCTGCGACAGGTTTTGGTCCAGCAACAGCTTCACGCCACGATCCGCACCATTCGTTGTTCGCGGCCCGCGGCGAACGCAAGACAGGCCTGAATGTCGGCGGGTTCAAGTTCCGGATAGTCCTCCAGAATCTCCTGCTGCGACATACCGGCAGCAAGCCAGCCGAGCACGTCATACACTGTAATGCGCATGCCGCGAATGCAAGGCTTGCCGCCGCGTTTCCCGGGATCGAGTGTAATTCTGTGCAGCAGTTCCTCAACGGTCGCCATGACGATCTCCGATCGACACTTCGTTCGCCAATCTTGATAAATTGTACCGCAAGACCGGCGCACCGCAGGGTCAGGTCTTGCGTTGAGCCAAATTCGCCACTGCAGGACCTGACCCCGCCTGAATTCCGGGAATCAGGATCCAGGATTGGTCACTTACAAGTCTACAGTCGACAGACTTCGCGAAGATTTGGTTTCTAAATTCGTCTCCCCTTTTCGTGAAGTTGCAAGCAACTTCACGAAAAGGGGAGATTGATAAACGGCAAGACCAGCTTCCTTGGTTGCGGCTCGTCCGGCTTAGGATTCTGTCCGGGGTTCCTGATCAACTGCGGTGCTCTCGGCCCCCGCGACTCCGGGAGCAGTCCGCCCAGCCTGTCGAATGCCTTGCCCATAAGGCGCGCGATTGACCCCGAGCGAAAAAACATCGAAGCGCTGGTAGTGCCCGGTGACGTCTTGGATGACCTTGCCGCGCGCCACCTGCTCGAGGTCCAAGTCGGCATAGAGTATGGTTTCGCCTCCGTCCTGCGGCCCGGCGATGTAGTCGCCCATGGGATTCAGGATCCCGGAATGTCCGCCTTCGCCGAAGAAGCGGGAACGGGCCTCGGCGTTCAGCTCCAGCACGTCCTTCATCTCTTCGCTCCAGACAGCGGCGGAGGAAATCACGAAGATTCGCCCCTCGAACGCGTAATAGCGCATGCGCACATCCATGGTATGGAATTGCCGCTCATAGCCACGGGTGGCAAAAGTGGGCCAGCTCGCGACATGCACGACCTCTCCGTCCATGAGCAGGGCCGTACGCGCGAGGCTGTTGATGTTTTCTCCGCAGATCAGGCCCGAGAGGCCGCCGAAGGGCGTGTCGTAGGTGAGCAGCGTGCTGCCGTCGCCGCCGACGTGAATAAGCCGCTCGCTCGCCGTGGGGATGAGCTTTCGGTGCTTGCCCAAAAGACGCCCATCGGGGCCGAAGATGATCTGCGTGTTGTAGATCGTCCCGTAGCTTCCGGCGTCCTTTTCGGCGCATCCCATGACGACATAGGCGCGCGCCCGCCGTGCCGCCTTGCCCAGCGCATCGGTTGCCGGGCTGGGGACGACGACCGCGTTCTTGAACAGCTCGACGTTGAAGCGGTTGCAGATCGGATCGTTGGCCGTATAGAAATCGTACCAGTATGGGTGGGCCGGAATGTACCCTTCGGGAAAGCCGATAACCGTCGCACCGGCATCGCCCGCTTCCTCGATGAGCCGGCACGCCTTGGCGACGGTTGCCTCCCGGTCCAGCAGTATCGGTGCTGCCTGCACTGCAGCGGCCTTTATTTTCGCGAATGTGTCGCCCATGGATTGGTCTCCTCGATCGATGGCAGCGCGCAGATTATCGCAGGGCGGCAAATCAATTGCCAATATTCGGTTCTTGTCGTTACACTGGTCGAAAAGACGGCGCATCAGACGCCGCTGCGAAGGTCGAAAATAATCGCCGGACCACCGCTACCCTGGGATTGGGGCGAGTTGAACATGGTGGACGAGCCGGGACTTTCAGCGTTGCTTTGCTTTCCAGGCAATTCGATTCGCCGCCTGGAAAGTGCAGTTGGGAGAGAGTCAATATCGGGAGACGTATCTGACGTAACGCACGGCCCATCACGAGGGAGGAGAAATGCCATGAACCGGAAATGGATGACCGCTGTATGCGTAGTAATGGCAGTTGCGATGATCGCACCGGCGGCCGCACAGGCGCCGGCGTTTCCGTCGAAGCCGGTGCGATTCATATTGGCGCACCCGCCGGGGAGCGGACTCGATGCGGCGACGCGCGCTCTGGCGCAGGAGATGTCGAAGGACTGGGGGCAGCCCGTGGTGGTGGAAAACCGCCCGGGTGCGAGCGGCATGATCGGCGCCGAGGCCTGCGCGAGAGCGGGTCCCGACGGCCATGCCTTTTGCGTTGTGGACCGCGGCCAGCTTTCTTTCGTGCCCAATTTCTACAAGAAGATTCCTTTCGATCCGGCAAAGGACTTGGAGCCGATCGGCAACATGTTCGATCTAGTCTCGGCATTTGTGCTGCATCCTTCGGTGCCGGCAAACTCGGTCAAGGAACTGATGGCGCTCGCACGAGCCAAGCCCGGCAGCCTCAATTTCGGCTCCGTGGGGGATGGCACGCCGCCTCACCTGATCATCGAATGGATCAAGAAGAACCAGAAGCTGGATATGGTGCACGTGCCCTACAAGGGTGCTGCGCCCATGGTGCAGTCCGTAATCGCGGGGGAAATTCAGTTCGGCTACATCTCGGCGGGCACCGTGATCGGCCCGATTCGCGCCGGCAGGCTGAAGGTGATTGCGGTGAGCGGCGACAAGCGCTCACCGGTATTCCCTGGAGTCCCGACGCTCAGCGAGACTGCGGGTCTTGCCGGGGTCGATGACCGCATCTGGTTTGGGCTCGTGGGGCCGGCGGGGATACCCCGGACCGTGGTCGCGGCGATCTATGGCGAGCTGGTGCGCATAATCGACAACAACAGCTTCCGCGAGCAACGCCTGGTCAGCCAGGGTTGGGAGCCGGCGCTCATACCACCGCAGGAATTCGGCCGTTTCCTTGCCGCGGACCGCGAAGTGGCTGGCAAGATCGTCAGGGCATTGGGGATCAAGCTCGAATGACGGAGAAGAGGCCGGGCTCGAATTGAAGCGTTGATTCGAGCCGGACGCTTTTCGTTTTTCTTACAGGGGGAGGAGATGCCATGAGCCGGAAATGGGTGAGCGCTGCATGCTTGGTAATGGCAGTTGCGATGATCGGGACGGCGGCCGCGCAGGCGCCTGCCTATCCATCGAAACCGATCCGCTTCGTTCTTCCTTATCCCCCGGGGAGCGCGCTCGACTTGGCGGCGCGAGCGCTTGCCCAGGAGATGTCGAAGGATTGGGGGCAGGCCGTGGTGCCGGAAAACCGCCCCGGGGCCAGCAGCATGATTGCCGCCGATGCCTGCGCAAAGGCGCCCGCCGACGGCTATACCATCTGCATGGTGTCCCGCGCGACACTGTCTTTCGTGCCCAACTTCTACAAGAAAATACCTTTCGATCCGGCAAAGGATTTCGAACCGATCGCCAACATGTTCGACCTCGTATCCGTGTTCACGGTGCATCCCTCGGTACAGGCGAACTCGGTGACGGAACTCATCGCGCTGGCAAAAGCGAAGCCCGGCACGCTCAACTTCGGCTCGGTGGGTGACGGCACGCCGCCGCATATAGTGATGGAATGGATCAAGAAGAACCGGAGCGTGGACATGGTGCACGTACCCTACAAGGGAGCCGCGCCACTGGCGAAAGCGATGATGACCGGCGAGATTCAGCTCAGCTATGTCTCGGCCGGCACGGTGCTCGGCCAGATCCGCGCAGGCAAGCTCAAGGCGATCGCGGTGAGCGGCGATAAGCGCTCGCCGCTGTTCCCGGGCGTTCCCACGCTCGGCGAAGCCGGCCTTGCGGGAGTGGATGGTCGCATCTGGTTCGGACTGGTGACGGCCGCGGGTACACCCGGTAACGTGGTTGGTGCGGTCTACAACGAACTCGTACGCATTTTCGCCAACGACAGTTTCCGCGAGCAGCGCCTGGTGAGCCAGGGACTGGAGCCCTCGCTCATGCCGCCGCAGGAATTCGGCCGCTTCCTCGCCGCGGATCGCGAAGTCGCCGGAGCAATGGTCAGGGCGCTGGGGATCCGGCTCGAATGAGGCGATAGGTTAGGCGCTTACAAGTTTGCTGCTGATTGGGTTTGTTTCTAAGGAAGCGCTGATTAAGTGAAGATTTGTCATTCCCGCGAAAGCGGGAATCTAGGAAGTTCAACCAGTTGCTGGATCCCCGCTTTCGCGGGGATGACTTAATCAGCGTTTCCCTAAATTCGTCTCCCCCTTTTTACGCAGTTGCTCGCAACTGCGTAAAAAGGGGGAGATTGATAAAGAGGCAAAACCACCTTGTTCGGTTCCGGCTGCGCCGGTTTAGGGTGCGCTTTGTCGTTTACGCGGCGCCAAGCCTCGGAAAAAGGGTGCGCGCGTTCTCGCGAATTATCGCGGCGCGCTCGCCGTCGCTGAGCTCGACGCCGGCGAAGTCGTCCATCGCCAGCTTGACCTGATTTTCCGCGGCGAACGGCCGATCCGAGCCGTAAAGAAGTCTCGTCATAGGGACCAGTCTGCGAAGAGCGGCGAAGGTCGGCGGGCTCGCGGATTGCGTAATGTCGTAATAGAAATTCTGCAGGGCCGGCAACAGCCGGGCTGGACCGCTTTGCGCGAACTTCGCGTCGCGAGCAGAAACCACCGCGGTTCTTCCCGCCAGGTACGGCATTGCGCCCCCACCATGCGACCAGATGACTCGAACGCCGGGGAAGCGCGCCGACGTGCCATGGTAGAGAAGACTGACAATGGCACGCGTCGTATCGAAAGGAAACTCCAGGATTGCGGGCGCAATGTCGGCAAACCCGCGCAGATCGCTGGGTGCGGTAGGATGGACGAACAGCACCGCTTTGCGTCTGTCGAGTTCCTCGAACACCGGCCAGAAACTGGGGTCGCCGACGTAGGTGCCGTGGTAGTTGGTCAGCATTCCGACGCCATCGGCGTGCAGGACATCGAGGGCGTACTCGATCTCGCGCAAGGCGGCTGTGACATCGGGAAGCGGCAATGCGGCATAGAACCCCAACCGGCGGGCGTGATCCGACGCTGCTTTGGCCTGCCCTTCGTTGCACTCGCGCGCAAGCCGGGCCGTACCCGCCTCGGTTTCCATCTCGACGCCGGGATCCGACACGGAAAGAACAGCGCTGTCGATTCCTAACCTATCCATGAGTTCGAGCGACGCACTCACGCTCCAATCGGGTACGCTGCGCACTGTGGAGGCCGCCGTGACTCGGTCCGCGCCGATCGCATCGAGGTAATGTTTTGCAAGGTAGTGCTGGTGAACGTCGATTCTGCCCATGGGCGGCTCCAAGCGCGGGTAAGCAGAGGATACTATGAGATCTGACGATATCGTTCAAGCTTGCCGCGTTCTACGATGAATGGATTATGCGGATAGAATCAACCGGGCGGATGCCGCTACCGGCATGGCGTCTTTCGAGCTGATCGGGGAGCGGCATTTCGCCATAAGCGAGCACCATTCTTGTAAAAACTGCGAGGAGAACAGCGTGAGCATGATGTCGGAGTTCAAAGAATTTGCGATGAGGGGCAATGTTGTCGACCTGGCGGTCGGTGTCATTATCGGTGGCGCATTCGGCAAAATCGTCTCGTCAGTGGTCGAAGACGTCATCATGCCGCCGATCGGCATGATCCTGGGCGGCGTGGATTTCAAGAGCCTCGCTTTCATCCTGAAAGCCGCTGAAGGGAAGGCGGCCGCGGTAATGCTCAATTACGGCAAGTTCATCCAGACGGTGGTCGATTTCGTCATTGTCGCGTTTGTCATCTTCATGGCGATTAAGGCGATAAACGCGCTCAAGAAGCAGGAGGCCGCTGCACCGGCCGCTCCGCCTGCCCCGTCGAAAGAAGAAGTCCTGCTTACGGAGATTCGTGACGCGATTCGCGGCAAGTAAGAGCACGTCGCCAGGTGCACAGCCGCTTTGTAACCCAGCCGGAGCCCAACCATGAAAGCCCTTCGGATTGCCGGTATCGTTATCGTCGCTTTGGCTGTCCTTGTCGCTGGCGCCGCCGCCTACATTGCCAGCCAGTTCGACGCGGCACGCGTGAAGGCCGAGGCCTCGCGCTTCGTGAAGGAAACCAGGCAGCGGACTCTTAGAATCGACGGCGACGTCAAGCTTGCCTTCTGGCCCAGCGCGGCTCTGAGCATCGGCAAAGTGTCGCTCTCCGAGCACAGGAGCGACAAGCCGTTCGCATCGGTAGAGTCGGCGCGCGTTTCGGTGGCCGTCATGCCGTTGTTGTCAAAGCGGGTGGTGGTCGATGCCGTCGAGGTGCGCGGCGTGAAGGCCACCATTGTCGAGCATAAGGACGGCAGCCTCAACATCGCCGATCTGATGTCTTCCGAGAAGTCCCAAGGCGAGCCACTGAGACTCGATATCGCCGGAGTGAAGCTCGCCAACGCCGAAATTCGTTGGCGCGACGAAAAGGCAGGCAGCACCCTGACGATTTCGGGGCTCGACCTTACAACCGGCCGCGTTCAAGCCGAACCCGAGAAGAAGGCGTACAGCGTCGAAAAGCTCTCGCTATCGCTGAAAGGTCGAACCGAAGACAAGGCCGGCGCCGAGGCTTTCGATGTCAAACTTTCGGCGCCCAAGCTCGTCATCACGCCGGACAAATCCAGCGGCGAGACCATGACGCTTTCGGCTACGCTCGCCGGTCCGCAGCGAGACGTTTCCGCCAAGCTCGCGCTCTCGGGCATCGAGGGCAGTGCAGACGTTTTTAAGATAGCGAAGCTCGTGCTCGACTTGGAGGCCAAGGCGGGCGAAGTCGGGCTCAAGGGAACGCTCGAGTCGGCTCTCGGCGGGGACCTGGCCAAGCAGACCGTAAGGCTGGAAAGGATCGCGGGCAGCTTCGATATCGCCCACCCGCGAATGCCGATGAAACAAGTAAAGCTGCCGTTTTCAGGCGCTTTGCGCGCTGACCTGGCAAAAAAGACGGCGGATGGTCAGCTGTCCACACGGTTCGACGAATCGAAAATCGCACTCAAGTTCGGTGTGCCAAAATTCTCGCCGCTCGCCCTTTCCTTCGACCTCGATGTCGACAGGCTCAACGTGGATAAGTATCTGCCGCCAAAGAAAGCCGAGGAGAAGAAGGCCGAGGCAGACGGCAAGCTCGATTTCTCCGCGCTGAGAAGTCTCGATCTGACCGGAGTGGCGAAGGTGGGGCAACTGCAGGTTGCCAACGTCAAGGCCGCCGACCTGCGCGTGCAGGTCCGGGCCGCCGGCGGCAAGCTCGATCTGGCGCCGTTATCGGCCAAGCTCTACGACGGAACGGCGAGCGGCGGGCTTTCGCTGAACGCCAGCGGCAACGCGCTGGCCGTGAAACAGAATCTCGTCAACATCAACATCAATCCACTTCTCAAGGATGCCGCGAACAGAGATATTCTCGAAGGCCGCGGCAATGTCAGCCTCGATGTGACCTCGCGGGGCGAGACGGTCGCGGCGATGAAAAAGGCGCTGGCCGGATCAGCAAGCATGGCGCTCAAGGACGGCGCGATCAAGGGCATCAACCTGGCACAGACCTTCCGCGACCTGAAGACCAAGTACTCCAGCAAACAGGACGCCGTGCAGAAGGCCAGGGCGACAGAAAAAACCGATTTCTCCGAGATGTCGGGATCGTTCAAGATCGCGGGCGGGGTGGCGCACAACGAGGATCTTTCGGTCAAGTCGCCCTTTCTGCGGCTCGCGGGCAATGGCGACATCGACATCGGCGCGAGCCAGTTGAACTACTTGGCAAAGGCAAGCGTGGTCGCCACGTCTGCTGGCCAGGGGGCGAAAGACCTTGAACACTTGAAGGGCGTTACCGTGCCGGTGCGTCTGACCGGACCGTTCGACAGCCCTTCATGGAAGATCGAGTTCGCCGACCTCGCGACCGAAGCCGTCAAAGCCAGGGTCGAGGAAAAGAAGCAGGAGGTCCGGCAAAAGGCGCAGGATCAAGTCAGAGAAAAGCTCAAGGGCTTGTTTGGAAGATAGCGGCCGGTACTCGGAGAACCTAAGCCGGCGTAGTTGCAACCAAAGAAGGTGGTTTTGCCTTTCATCAATCTCCGCTTTTTGCGCAGTTGCTCGCAACTGCGCAAAAAGCGGAGACGAATTTAGAGATCAAATTGTCCGCAGTATGTGTCCGTGCAGTTGCGAAGTTGAAACTGCACGAAAACACGAGACCTATAGAACCGCAAATCTTCGCCGAAAACGTCAATAATTTGTAGGCGACTATCTGCATAAAACCCGCGCGATGCGGGGCCGGCAGATCGTCAGCTTTTGACAAGAGTGCGGTTTTTCGCATCGAGGGTCTTGATCAAGCCATCGATTCCGGAGCGCTGGACTTCCTCGGAAAATGTACTCCGGTACGTGGTCACGAGGCTCACGCCCTCCACGTGGACGTCGTACACTTTCCAGCCGCCGGGCTGGTGCTCCATGCGGTAATCGATTGCAATCGGCGGCTTTCCAGAAGTCCTGACGAGCGTCTTCACGGTCACATCGTTCTGGCTCGATTGCCGAACCGGCCTGACATCGACCTTGATGTCGCCGCTTGCACCCAAGCTCAGGGATTTCGTGTAAGTATTGACCAGCAGGGAGCGGAAGCCGTTTTCCAGCGACTGCTGTTGCTGCGCGTTAGCCTTGGACCATACGGAGCCCATGGCGAGCCGCGTCATCTGCCTGAAGTCGAATCGCGACAGCACCTTCTGTTCTGCGAGCTGGCGCAGGGCATTCTTATCCGTGGTGTGTTTGATCACGGATAGAACCTCGGTGACCGTCGATTGGACCACTGCGTCAGGTCCGGTGTCCGCCGCAACGGCGGCGAGCGCGGCTCCGGCGAGAATCAGCGAGGCCAGCGATCGTGAATCCCATTTCATGTCATGGCCCTCCTGTCCAAAAAATCGGCCGGCGCGACGCTCGGCGAGCGTGCTCCGCGAATGCCGGCCATACGGCTTCGTCACCCTCCCGTCGTGCACACTTGAGCCGGCGACCCAATCGCAGGTTCGCTTTGCAGGCTGCCGGCGCGAAAGACGCCCGGACCCTTCCACGTTTCCTCACGCCCGCCCTGAAAATACACGACACGCACCTGGGCCCCCGCGGGCACGGTGAAGCGATCACCCTGCCGCAGCTTCATGTACATTTCGGCCTTGCCCGGCGCGACGTTCCCGCTTTGGTAGAACACGTCTCCCGCCAGCATTTTCACCAGCCCTACGTCCAGTGCTTGTGCCGGCGCTTGAAACGACACCGCAGCGCCCAATACCAGCATTCCAACAGAGAGTCGATTTGCTGTCATTGCTCCCCCGTTATGCAGTCCATGTGCCTGACGCAATTGCCGGCTGGCTATGTCTTGCGCTTCAAAGCATTCGCAAGTCGCATATTCGATTGCGGATGCGAACTATCGTTTCGCCGCGATTTGTTGCTGAACACAAGCCAGAACGTTGCGATTGCAACTATCGTCGCCGGGCCATATGCCACGGCGAAACACGCGATTATTCCGTTCATATGACTGAGGCTCCCTGAAAATCATGCCTGGAAACGACGAAGCGGCGGTTCGCACCAAGGACCTGGATCAAGCCGTCAATTCCGGAGCGCCGAACCTCTTCGGTAAATGTTTCCCGATAACCTGTCATCAGGCTCACGCCGTCCACCAGCACGTCATACACTTTCCAGCCGTTCGGCTGGTTTTCCATTCGGTAATCGATTGTCGTCGCCGGTCTGCCTGCTCCGGTGATCAGCGTTTTCACCGTGGCATCGTGGGCGTTCGAGTGCCGAACCGGTTTGACTTCGAGTTGCATTCCGCAGCTTGCGATCGTGCTCAACGAGGCGCTGTAGGTGCGGACCAGCAATGCGCGAAAGCCTTTTTCCAGCGCGCGTTGCTGCTGCCGGTTGGCCTTGAACCAAACCGATCCCATGGCAAGCCGCGTCATCTGTCTGAAATCAAATCGTGGCAACAACTTCCTCTCGGCAAGCCTGCGCAGCGCATTTGCGTTCGTGCCGCCTTGCATCACGGAAAGGACGTTACTCATCTTGGTCTTGACCACCAATGCCGGTGCCATATCGACCGCGACGATGCCACGCGCGAAACGGGCAAGGATCAGCGAGGCCATGCGCTTCGACGCCAGCTTCATTCGGTGAAGCTCTGAATCGGTGCGATTCCTCGGCCACGTGGCGGTGTATTCGTGGCCCGGGAATGCGCCGATGGTGGTCGGCAATGCTCTGGATTTCATGTGTCGCTCCTCTCCCAGGGAAACGACTGGAGCTACGCAATTCGCATGCCACCACGGAAATATGCATGAATTCATGAGGTTGGATCGCTGCCGCGAATCCTATTGAACTCGGCAACGTCGCCGGGAAACGACACAAATCCCATCCCCGCGCATTTCTTGCGCATATTCCTAGGGTTGCGCTGTCTCAATGACCCGACAGTTCAGTAGGGGTCATCGATTTCTTGATCGCCTAATACATAAATTGAGGGGTACGGGGCGCAGCTTCGGCCGAAGCGTAACGGCGGATTGACGTAGTAACGCCACAGCAGAAAAACCCAATCGATACGGGCCGCGAGCAGCCGCGTCGGCAGACTTGCGAGGCGCTTAAATCGCGAAGCGGGAACGAAGGGGATAGCCCCTGTGCTCTCGCCTGTCCCGCTGTCTACTGCGGAAACTTGTAATAGGTCGCGTTGAGGTACGCGATGACGTCTTCGAATTCCTGCGGCGTCATTTTCGGATTGAGATAGTCGTTGCGCCGTGCTACCGCGTCGCGCAGTGCCGCCATCGACTTGATCCTTCCCTTGAACCGCTTGGGTTCGGCAGGCGGCAGGTCGGAAAGACCGCTGGCCCGAAGCACCGAATCCATGAAGGTGGCCGCCAGGTTGGTAATCGGGGCGACATATTGCTCGATGCCGTGACAGCCGAAACATCCCCGGTGCAGCGTTGCTCCTCTCGCCGGGTCTCCGACCAGCGGACGCTCCGGCGCTTGCCCACTTGCGGCTTTGGGATCACTTGTGGCTTTAGCATCGCTTGCGGCTTTGGCGTATTCGGAGCGGATCTTGGCTTTTTCTTCCGGCGTGGCCGCCGCTTCCATGCGGCGCCGATAGGCTTCGCGCTCGGCGCTCGTCATCCGGTCCGCGCCCGGGATCACCTCGCGTTCCACCTGGCTCGCGGGAGGCTCAGCGGCCCGCGTCTGGGCCGGCACCGCAGCGGCAAGCGAAATCATCACGCCCGCGACCAACGCGAAAACTGCCGTCATACTGATACGCGAATACGCATTACCCGGGCTCATTGGCTACCTCGCTTCGTGGGACGGACCCGTGGGCAATCCACGGTATGCCCTGAATGAAACCTTGACCCGGCATCGGCCGGATGGAATTGATCTGGATCAATTTACTGCGGTTGGTGCAGCGCAAAATCAAGGAGCCTCGAGTTCGCGCCGGGGGCATATATTCTTTGATGTGACGGGATATAAGCCACCGGCACACTGTTTCGCTCACATGTCGCCGCGGCCGGCTGGTTTTCGCCAAACGCTCGCCAGCCACGGCTGCTGTTCGCGAGGCAAGCCGCTCGGCCGGTAGTAGTGCTTGAGTTCGACGAACCCCGCATCTGACAGGCAGGCGCGCCAAGTGGGCCAATCGTAGTACGCGCCGTAACGCCCGCGATTCCAGCCTTCCTCGTTGCGACCGTGCGGGTTCGAGGCGAACAGCACGCCGTGCGGCTTGAGTGTTGCATGCAACTCGCGCAGCACGCGCGGCAATTCCCGGCTGGGAACATGAAACAACGAGGCGTTGGCGAACACGCCATCGAAAAAATCGTCCGGAAGATCGAGAGCGAGGAAATCCTGCTGCCACACTTCGCCATGGCTGTACTCTCGCGCCATTTCCACGAAATGTGCGGCCCCGTCCAGGCCGATGGCGACATGGCCCATCGCGGACAATGTTTTCAGGTCTCGCCCGGGTCCGCAGCCGAAATCAAGAATGGTGAAGGGCGATTCGCCCTGGATGTGGCGCAGCAGTGCCGCGATGTTTTGGCTGACGTCGTGGTCGCGCGTGCCTTGCTCGAATTCCTGAGCGCGCTTATCGTAGTATTCCAGCGTGATCGCGCTGATCTGCTGCAGATCCTGCGATTCCTGTTCCATGCTTGTCGCGCTTCCCCTAGACCCGCGCACCTCGCCCGCGGTACGTAGGACAGATCAAAACGCGGCATAATTCCCGCCGCTATGAGACTGCGCATAGCGTGCGCGGTCCGGGTGGAGAAACCCGCAGCCGTTAATTGACCGGTGCCGGTGAATATTCAATGACCCCACCTGCTGAAAGGTGGGCAACCCGCGACGATCTGCTTGCCTGCCATTTTTCCAGCATGGCACGCATGGTCCGACCGCCCACATGATCATAGCCTGCGCAGTGGGCAAGCTCGTGCTCTACGATCCCTTTGTCATGTCCCGCAATCCATACGCGGCACACACCTTCGTCCAGAAAGAACTCGGAGCATGCGAGCGGAAGTTCCAGCGGTGGTGAATACTTGGCGCAGTGCGTGCGCATTTCCTGGTGCGTGACGCGATGCACTTGCGCTATCAAGATGGGCCAACCCTCGACCCTGCGCGAATAGTCGATGGTTGAACAACCGGATATGAGTAATCCGAGCCAAGCCAGAAATACCGTGCTTGACTTCCCGCGGGTCCATCGAATGCTCGTTTTCTCGTTCATGCCGTGCTCCAGACTCGTGTGGCTCTACTTCGACCCCAACCGCCCTAAAAGCCGGGCCGCCTGAGCGGAAAGCAAGCCACTCAAGTCCGCTGCGCAATGGTCACGAACGCATCAGAAGAAACGAAAACACAGCGTTTCAAGCGAGCACTGGGGTGTATCAGGCTGTGGTGGTCTTGCGGCGGCAATCGTCGCGAATTTGGCGGTCAACGCCCAGACGGCGAAAACCTGATAGACGGACAGGCGTTTATCTGAATACGGTTTCGTCGGTCACCGGCAGAAGGCGGCAGCGGCCATGCCGGCTAAAAGCGGAGACTAGCTCGATCAAACGGAGGGGCCTTGACGTTACCCAGAGGCCTCAGCTATGATGTATCTACACGGATATACTATTGGCGGATGACATGAAAGCAACGAGGGGCGGCGGCGAGCGCATCGAGCTTCTGGTGGCGAAGTGGGGCAACAGCCTCGCAGTTCGGCTGCCGGCCGATTCGGCAAAGCGGCTGGGTGTCGGCGAAGGCGACACCCTCATCGGTGAGATCGCCCCGGATGGCCGGATGGTCCTGAGCGCCGAAGGCCGGCCCGTGGGCAAGGCTCAGATTCGCAGGATGCGAGAGTTCCTTGGCCGTCAGAAGATAACCGCCTCGGTAGTCGAGGACATGCGCAGGGAGGCGCGTTATTGATGATCTATGCAGACACCAGCGCGTTGGTTCCTGCCTTCATCCGCGAGCCCAAGAGCGACGCGGTACTGGCGTGGATCGAGTCATCTGGGGAGCGACTCATCGTCAGCGAGTGGGCGATCGCGGAGTTTTCAAGTGCCGCGGCGATCAAAGTGCGCACCGGGCAGGCCGCCCCCGGCATCGCGAAGCAGGCGAGGGAGCGGTTTCTTGCCTTCGTCGAGCGGCATTGCGCCATTGCCGTGCCGCAGCGCTCGGAGTTTCGCCGTGCTGCCGATCTTGCCGGCGTTCCGGAGTTGAATCTGCGCACCGGCGACGCTTTGCATCTAGCCATTGCCGAGGCAAGCAACGTGCAAGGCATTCTGTGCCTGGACCAAATCATGAGCAACGGTGCAAAGGCGATCGGGCTCGTTGTCGTGACGGTTTGACCGCGTTATATATTGACGTGGTCTGCTGCCAAAGGCGGAAGTTAGCCGAATTAAGAGGGGGAAGCGGAATCGTGCGCGGCGGCAGGGGCGCTGCCCCGTACCGCCCCGCGTGCCCATGGCAAGGCGCTGCCAGTGTGCAATAATTCACAGACCGCGCGCTTATAAGCGCAACAGGGACGGGGGCATGCCGTGCAGGGGGACTCAATACCGGGTTTAGGGCGCTGCTGGTGCCAGTGCGGGGCGCTTGCCGCATGGCCATAGACTCCGTATTTTTGCGCTTGCCGTGCGCTTACGGTCGAAATGTGGTCCGTACTTTGTCGTAAGTGCTTGTTCTCATGGCGCCCCGGAGACGAATCGAACGTCCGACCTGCCCCTTAGGAGTTTCTGGGTCCAGCGTTTTCGCCACCTTTCCCAAAGTTAATAAACCTTTACAAAGCTAGACAGTACGCCTATCCTCAAGGCGTTGGTGCTATGCAGAACCTTAACGAAGGTTCACCAATCCCATAGCACCGACATAGCACGGGGGCGCAGATGGCGGATCGAGTCAATCTCACCAAGGCGGCGATCGACGCCTTCCCGCCAGCGCCGAAGGGCAAGCGCGCCTACTACTACGATTCCAAGGCGAAGGGCTTGGCCGTCGCGGTCACAGATAAGGGCACCAAGTCATTCATCGTCTACCGCTGGGTTTCAGGGCGCCCTGAGCGCATTACCCTGGGTCGGTACGCTCAGGGCCAGGGGCCAGGCCTCACCATTGAGCAAGCCCGTAAAGCCGCCTCAGAGGCGAATCTGGCCATCGCCAAGGGCGAGAATCCGGCCGAGAAGAAACGGACAGCCCGCGGGGAGACCACGCTCGGCAGCCTGTTCAAGGAATACTGCTCACGCCACGCGGAGGTCCACAATCGGCGCCCGGACAAGGCGAAGAGCAACTATCGTCTTTACCTCTCGCACTGGGAGAATCGCAAGCTCTCCAATATCAAGCGGGCCGACATTCAGGCCCTGCACGCCAAGCTCGGCCGGGAGACTGGCAAGGTAACGGCCAATATCGCTGTGAAGCTGCTCCGGGCCATGTTCAACAAGGCGATGGAGTGGGAGATGTGGGACAGGCCGAATCCGGCGAAGGGTATTCAGCTTTTCCCGGAAGCGTCGAGGGAGCGGTTCCTGCAGCCGGATGAGTTACCGCGGTTTTTCAAGGCGCTGGCTGACGAGCCGAACGAGACGATCCGCGACTACCTTCTCATGTCCCTACTCACGGGGGCGCGCCGATCGAACGTGCTTGCAATGCGCTGGGAGGAAGTGAATCTCGATCGCGCCGAATGGCGTATCCCTACGACCAAGAGCGGCAAGCCGCACACTGTACCGCTGCTGCCGGAAGCGTTGGAGATTCTGAAGCGTCGGCAGCCACCGGCTGACGTCAAGGATGACGACCCAGCAAAGCACTACGTCTTTCCTGGCTCCGGTACCGATGGCCACTTGGTCGAGCCAAAGAAGGGCTGGCACCGGACACTTCAGCGGGCCGAGCTCTACCAGCTCACGGAGTGGCTTGCGGCCGGGAAAGGTTGGACCCCGGAGCAACTGCGGGAAGCGCGATCAGTGATGAATTACGGCAAGGCCATCAAGGACGCGCGAGCCGCGGTGAAGGCGCTTGGCAAAGATCCCGGGCCAGCGCGGATCAGCGACCTGCGCATTCATGACCTACGGCGGACCCTCGGCAGTTGGCAGGCTGCCACTGGCGCCAGCCTGCCGATGATCGGCCGCACCCTCGCGCACAAGAACGTGAGCACGACCGCGATTTACGCACGGCTGAGCCTGGACCCGGTACGCGAATCGATGCAGAAGGCAGCTGCGGCCATGATGGCTGCTGGCGGGCTGCTGCCCAAGGCGAAAGTTAGTCCGATCGGGAGGGGAAAGCGGCATGCAAAGAGCGCTTGACAGTCGGACAATTTTGTCCGAGACTCTCCGATGAGAGGAAACGAGTTCATCCGGAGGGTGCAGCGGTACGCAAAGCGAAACGGCATTCCTTTCGAGTGGCGCCCGGATCGCGGAAAAGGCTCTCACGGACTCTTGATTCTCGGCGAGGCGCGCACCGTGGTGCGTAACCCCAAGGACGAACTGAAGACCGGCACCTATCACGCCATGCTGAAACAGCTCGGGGTCACCGAGCAGGAAATTTGAGAAGGATCGCCCATGTTCCGATTCACCTATTCGGCCAAGCTCACCGCGGATCGCAAGGATGGCGGCTACGTCGTCACCTTCAGGGATCTGCCCGAAGCGATCACGCAGGGCGAGTCGATCGAGGAAGCCTTATCCGAGGCGGAGGGAGCGCTGCAGGCTGCGATTGAAGGGCGGATCGAGGACGGGATGGACGTACCCGCACCCTCGCAGCCCAAACGCGGCGAGCGGCCGGTCGCAACGCCGGTCACTACGGCCCTCAAGGCTGCCGTCTACATCGCGATGCGCGAGCAGAGCCTATCGAAGTCAGAGCTCGCCCGGCGCATGAACGTTGACGAAAAGGAAACCCGCCGCATGCTGGATCCGAAGTACCCGACCAAGGTTCCCACGCTCGAGCGCGCACTCGCCGCGCTGGGTCGTCGGGCCGAGATTCAAGTGAGCTGAGTACTAGCCGCCACCCGGACGGCTTCCGGGAAGCGGGAACCTCGGGAGGTCAGATCTCCCGAGGGACCCTGACCACAACGCAGCGCTTTAGGGGAACTGCATTCATGGCTAAGATCAGTGTACCAAAAGAGGCAAAAATACTTCGCTACACGGGCGCCCGTCACATCGACGCATACGGCGATGGCTGCGACGAAGGACATGGCTTAGCCGCTAAGTGGTTGGCCGATCCGCGGCGGGGGCGACCGATGGCCGGGGGCACATTGCAACATGTGGTGCTCGATCTGGCAGAACGTTTCAAGAAGGCAGAAGGCGTTGACCGGACACGCATCCGCGGAGTGATTGTTGGTTTCTGCTACGCGATCGAGTGTCCAGAGCACGCGGCGAAGTGCCAAATGGCAGCGCATCGGCGGACTGGAAAGGAAGCGCGCCATGGCTGAGTTCTTGCGCTACATCGACTCACCAACGTTTGAATACGCGCAGCAGCCATGGGGCGACCTCATCTACGGTACCAGGGAGGAGATCCAGAGCATCGGAATCGGGGTTGGCATGGCGTTTCCCGGCGAGCCCGGCGGGAAAATGCATCGGGTCAACGTCGTTGATCCACGCGGGTTCCCTGCCGAGATAGAGAATGCGCAATTCTGGAAAGGAAGAGGCATATACGCAGTGTGCATCCGCTTCCCCGGAAGGGAGCGGGAACAAGCACCTTCGACCCAATTCGCGCCGGGAGTAAAGAGACGGGACTGGGGGTGTCATGATGAGTACGTGGGCACCGCAGACGCCCTTGTCTCGGCCGGGATAGTCAACGCAGGGCATTTTCCCGGAATGCCTGGCATGCGAAAAGTCAAAGTCACCGTCCTGCCGGATGGCTCGCTTCCGCAGGGGGCGCCGAGCGCGAACTGTTCGGAAGCAAAAAAACCAGGTACCAAATACGTTGAGCGCGCCTCAAGGACAACTTACCGCGTGTGCGTGCGTGTGTCCGAGGAAGAGGACCGACGCCGGAGTGACGAAAGTTCGCGCGCCGAACGGGAATGGGAGGCGCGGATGCGAGCTCTGCCGCGCCCTGCGCCGTTGGTTGATCTTCCCGAGGTGATCGAGCCTTCTGCGGGGGCGCCCAAAGCACCCGGGTATCGCGCCGAAGGAAATGTGATCTTTCTCCACAACAAGAATGGGAGACGCGATACAGCGACGAACCTTGCCGGCGACAAAGCTACGTCGGAAGGGACCGCGGCGCCATCGGACGTCATAGTGCTTGCAACGAGGCGCCAGAATCATGAACAGTGAACGCATGAATATCGCCCCAGGCGTGACTCGTACGAACAGCAAATGGGGATACAGCCTTGAAGGCACGAAGGAGAACCTCCTGCGCGCCGGTCTCGCTTTGCCGGAGTGGTTTCTCGACGGGAAGGTGGTGATCCGTAAGAACGGTCGCGTGAAGCGCTACGTAGAAATCACTCACGAAGGACGCAAGGGTACCTGTCTCCAGCCCGCGCGCGGGCTCTGCCGTGTGAGCTTCAGTTGGACCGCCGAAGAGAGCGAGCGCCGCGAGCAAGAGGGCAAACTTCGCGCGTCCATGACCCCGCGCGAACTCGCCAAACCTCACCTAGATGCAGGTCTGCAGTTGCTCATTCGAGCCTTCAACATGACCGACGATCTGGATCACGGATATGGCTTTTCTGCCGCGGTCAGGAGTCGGGCCCTGACGTTGGTGAGAGAGCTTTACGCGCTCTTCATGGAAAGCAAAATCGAGTCGAGATCGACATCGCTCGGCGAATCAGACCCGTCGTTCCAGCGCTTTATGGCACACGCGATCAGTCACGCCGACGAACCGCGGCCGGACGTGACGGAGACCTTGTGAGAGGGAATGGCGCCATGCAGGAAGAACAGTACGGTACGCGCGACCGCGCCTATTCGGCCTGGCATCGGCGCCTTTCCACCCGCCGATTCGTCGGGATTGAGCACGCGCAGCGGCTCGCCATGATCGACCTGGACGCGGCGCTGTACGTCGAGTACGACGACGAATGCAAACAGCCGCTGGCACTTATCGAGACCGCACGCGATGTAGGACAGCCACGCAAGGCCGCGTCGGTGACCGTGAACCTTGCCAAGCGCGCTGGCGTGCCGGCGTACGTGCTCCTTTATCGACCTGCGCCGAAGCCGAACCCTGCCGATGCGCGCTGCCCCGATATCGCGCAATTCCGAGTCCGGCGGATGTGGCCGCGACCGGAACGCGAGTGGCGGACGCTGACGCCGGCAGAGTGGGCAGAGGCGCTGTTGCAGATCCGGGCATGGTCAACGCGCCGGCTGGACCGAGAGGCGGCGAATGACAGTCGCTTCTGACTGAGGAAGTTGCAGTGGACGCGCAGGACAAGGCTGATGTAGACGCGAAGGAATGGTGTCTGCCCGACGCCGCGCGGGAAGCCATCACTCTGCTAGTACGCGATGCGCCGGACCGTGAACAGCTTCCAACCTTCTTTGCCCTCCTCAAGCTCGACATGGGGCTACTGCATGCAGTCGAGTCCGACAGGAAAAGCACGAGAGCCGTTCGACTATTTGCGCGGCGTCGCTTCGCTGCCTCGCTTGCCGCTAACGTCCATGAACTGCTCGAGCTGCCGTTGGGCCGTGGGCGGAACGGTCCATACTACCGAGTGCTTACCGCGTCATTCACTGCGCTCGGTTTGCCGGCCAAGGACGTTCGGCCATACGCCATTCACGGAATTGAGAGCACGACGCTCTCCGGTGAGCGTGAACTTCGGCAGATCGGCCCCTTGCTCGCGAGCCCTGGTAAGCAAGCCCTCAAAGATCAAGTATCGTCGCGGCGTGATCGCGCTACGAAGAACCGCCTGGCGCTCCGCAAGCTACTGATACGCAAAGACAAGTAGCACCACTTTTTACAGCACACCCAACGTAGTCGAACATGCTCCACATCCGGGATGCCCTGGACAGATGAGGAGCATGACATGCAAATTCAGAAAAGTACGAAATTGGTCGGGGAGGGGTTGGCCGCAGCGTTTCCGACAAAGATGGAAGCGCCGAAGTCAGACCTCTTGACGCGCAAGGAGGCAGCCGATTACCTGAGTGTCGAGGAAAGCACTCTCGCCGTGTGGGCCTCGACCCGGCGATACAACCTTCCGATGGTGAAGGTCGGACGGCTCTGCCGATATCGCAAGGCCGACCTTGACGCATTCATTGCGTCGCGGACGGTAGGCGGCCTGGCCGCGTGAGGCGACGATGGATCAACACTCACTGGCGTGGCCGGCACCGCCGCCGAGACCCCCAAAAGCAAAGCCCGCGAGCGAGGCGGGCTTTGCAGACGACAATAACGATCAACGGCACCCGAATGATAGACACCTTGACGGGGATCTACAAGCGGAGCGCGACGCCCGGCTCGAGCGATTGATCGCGCACGCGCTCGCGCTTGCCATTAAGCGCGGATCGAGTCCCTTGTTTCAACGCGCGGCGCGCCTCATTGGTGCCCGCTCGCCGGCGCAGGTTGCCAAACTTGAGCGCGCAATGGGGCTGACGCTATGAGCCGATACCGGAAGGTTGATTCGCGAATCTGGAACGATGCGAAATTCCGAGTGCTCACTGACGCGGGCAAGCTGGCTTTTCTCTTTCTGCTGACACACCCGAACACGACAGCGCTGGGTGCGATTCGTGGCTCGATTCCAGGCTTTGCTGCTGAAATTGGATGGTCGGCGAAAGCCTTCGGGGAAGCCTTCCGGGAAGCCTCCTCGAAAGGTATGGCTGAGCACGATGAAATCGCCTGCATCGTGTGGTTTCCCAACTTCCTGAAATACAACCGGCCAGAGTCACCAAACGTGGTGAGGGCGTGGGCATCCTCCCTCGACTTGCTTCCCGAGTGTGCTCTGAAAGACAAAGCGATTCAATCTGCTAAAGCCTTGGTGGAAGGCATGAACGAAGCCTTTGCCAAAGCCTTCGCCGAAGCCTTGGCGAAGGCTATGCCTAATCAGGAGCAGGAGCAGGAGCAGGAGCAGGAAAGAACCTTACCCACTGCTGACGCAGTGGGAGTGGCCGGCGGTGCCGTGCCACCTCCATCACCGCCTAACCTTCAGGTAGTGCATGCCAAGACCCGAGCGCTGCCGGATTGCCCTCACCAACAGATCATTGCGCTCTATCACGAGATCCTGTCGGAGTGCCCGCAGGTGATCGAATGGAACGACGAACGGCAGGGGCTTCTCCGAGCGCGCTGGCGCGAGAAGGCGAAGCCAAACGGCCGCAGCCAAGGCTATGCAAGCGTCGATGCGGGCCTCGCGTATTGGCGTCGCTATTTTACCTACGTCACGGGATCGAAGTTCCTGACTGGGAGGGCAGAGGGGAAACCAGGCAAGGCGCCGTTCGTCGCTGACCTCGAGTGGTTGATCCGGCCAACCAACTTCGTGAAGGTCGTCGAAGGGAAGTATCACGATGCAGCGGCTTGACGCTCTTCCGCGGTCGATCGAGGCCGAGCAGTCCGTGCTTGGGGCGTTGCTGCTCGACGGTAACGCCATTGACCGCATTCCGGGGCTGCGACCGGAGCACTTCGCCAGTGTTGATCATCGGCTCGTCTTCCAGGGGATGCTTGACTGTGCGGAGGTGGGGGACCCAATCGATGTCGTGACAGTCGCCACGCGCCTGGAACAGAACGATAGGGGCGATCGACGCTTTCTCGCCTACCTCGGTGAGCTTGCTCAGAACACGCCTTCGGCTCACAACGTTGGTGCCTACGCGAGGGTAATTCAGGATCGGGCGCTCGAGAGGGCGCTGCTCGCAGCTCTGGGAGAGGCCGCCGAGGTTGTGCACAGCCGCGCGATCCCGTGGCGCGAAAAGCTCGACCAGGTGCAGGCTAAGGTGATGGCGGTCACTGAAAGCGCATCGAATGACCCGATTCAGATCGGCGAGGCTGCTTCCGCCTACCGCGAGGCCCTGGCAACGCGCGGAACCGCGGCCGCGGGGGGCGTGCAAACGCAATTCGTTGACCTTGACCGCAAGATTGGATCGCTGCGCCCGGGTGATCTGATCGTCATCGCCGGCAGGCCCTCGATGGGCAAGAGTGCGCTGGCGTTCCAGATTGCCGAACGGGCGGCGATTGCCGGACGGCCGGTGCTCCTGCTATCGATGGAAATGCCGCGCGAGCAAGTGCTCGATCGAATCGTCTCTGGGATAACGCGGATCGCGGTCGAGAAGATCATTTCCGGCGAACAGGCGAAGCACCCCAACGTGGAGGCGGCGCTGCGCGCGGTGCAGAAGTGGCCGCTGTACCTCGATGACAGCGCATCACTTTCGATTCACGAGGTGCGCGCCAAGGCGAGGAGCATCAAGCGTCGACACGGGCTCGATCTCCTGGTGCTCGATTACCTGCAACTGATGCCGGGCGAGGGCGAGAACCGGAACGCCGAAATCGCCGCCATTTCCCGCGGGCTGAAAGCCCTGGCGAAGGAGATCAATGTGCCGGTGGTGGCTTTATCGCAGCTCAACCGCGCCGTCGACAGCCGCCACGATCGGCGCCCGCAGTTGTCGGACCTGCGTGACTCAGGGGCCATCGAGCAGGACGCGGACATCGTCATGTTCGTTCATCGCGAGGAACTCTACCGCCCGAACGACCCGGAGTGGACGGGGAAGGGCGAAGTGCTGATCCGCAAGAATCGGCAGGGTGCTACCGGTGACGTGCGCCTCACGTGGCTGGGACCGCTCACGCGGTTTGAAAACTTTGCCGGAGAGTGGCCAAGCGACAGCGGGTCCGTGCGCCCGATGCGCCGCCGCGCATTCGGAGACGACTGAAGAATTTCAAAGGAGAAATCATGAACAGCAACGTCCAACGCTACATCATCGAACAACTCGCCATGACGGGTTTTGCCGTCTTGGCGGCGCGCATCGCCTTCAAGCTTCGGCCCGATATCTGGACAACCCGCCTGAACTGCGGCAGCGACTTCAACGAGGCCATTCCGAAGCTCAAGCAGTACCTCGGCTCGCTGCTCGACCTCCAAATCTTCGAAATCGAGCTTGCCGGCTCGATCGACTCAGCACGGCTCGCCACTCGGTCGACCGATAACCTGATAGCGCGAATCCAATGGGTCACCGGCGAGGCGGTCAAGCGCTTCGGGCCCGTTGCCGAACCCAAGCCAGTCGCAGTCCCAGCCGTGGCCCAAGGCGAGGACCCCATACCAAATTACGCCTGCGAGGAGCGCACTCGTCGACTGGCTGAGTTGGGGTTGCCGGACAACTTGCGGCGGCCGACAAGCTTTCCCCGCAAGCATAGCTCGCTGTGATGGACCACCAGGCCGCACGAGCAGCGCAAGCAACTCAACTGAACATGAAAAAGAATCAAAGTTAATCAAATGACACGAGGCGGAAAACGACCAGGCGCGGGAAGGAAACCCGGATCCACGGACCGAAGGTCCGAGCTTCGCGAACTGTTCCGTCCTTACAGCAAGCGGCTGGTGCTCAAGGCGATAAAACTAGCGCTTGCTGGTGATGGCGCGGTGCTGCGTGCCTGCCTCGATAAGTTGGTTCCTTCACTGAAGACCCGCGACGCGCCGATCCAACTTGTCGACTTCGCAGGAACCATCGCGCAAAAAGGTGACAGAGTGCTGCAGGCAGTTGCCGGCGGCGAAATTACGCCCGACGAAGCGCATGCCGTCATGGCGGCGCTCGGGACACATGCGCGCATCACCGAAACCGACGCCCTGGAAAAACGAGTAAAGGCGCTCGAAGAGGCTCGATCCGCACAGGAGGCGCAACGTGGGAAGCCTTGAACGTCGGATCGAAAAGCTGGAATCGGATAACAGCCTCGGCGCGGACGGCCGAGACCCTGATCTCGTCGAGTGGCTGCGATCACTCCAGGAAACGATGCGCCCAGGGCAGTCCTTCAACGTCGAGAGCGTTCCTTGTGGCATCGCAGCTTCCGCCTATATCGGGCAGTTCTATGAATCCGTCGCGAACCGTACCCGCGGCCTGCCGTGCGAGCAAACCAGAACTGTGAGGACTGACGATGGCAACCCTGGATAGCCGAATCAGCAAACTCGAAAAGACAACCGGAGTTGGCGGCTGGGACCCGGAACTGGTCAAGCTTTACGAGCAGTTTGTTGCCGACACCGGCGCGGTGCCCATCGAGCAGCTGGCGCCAGGCGTTTCGCCCGTTGATGCCATCAATCAGTTCCTTGCTGCCGTGAGCGGTAAGTCACGCGCCCTGCCTTATGAGCAGATCCAGCGATAGCGAGGGCGACGAGGACCGCATGGGCGCATCGACCGTCATCGAATTCACCCCGCCGCCGTGCGTCGTGCTTGTCGACATCGACAAGGAGGTGGCCGCGGTGCTCCGCTCGCGTGTTGAGCAGTCCGCCCTCGATCATGGCGACGATGACCAGTATGTGCAGTACATGCGTGCGTCGCTGCCGACTGCGACGTTGTTGCAGTTCCCGGGAATGGAACGATGAACGACCTCAACGACCGCGAGCAGCTCCTGCGTTTCTTTCGTGGTGACGAGGCTGCGGTGGAACTCGCCTTCATGCTCGCCCGGATCTCCCATATTTGGGACGACTTGATCGACAAGGACAAACCGGTGTCCGACCACCAAGTCAACGCCGCCTTCTGGCTTGCCCTCGTCGGGGTGCCTGCGAACCCGTTCTATCAGCAGCACTCGGAGGACCTGCGTCCGGTGATGGCAAGCGGCATTCTCAATTACGCGGCTGCCAATGCCCTGGAGAGACGCGGCGATCTCCACAGCCTCGAGATCGCCCACGTGATCCGCTATTCGATTGCTGACACGGTCCTACTCATGGCCACGCTGGCCGGCGGCTACGCTTGGGGCATGGAGGTTGCCAGCGATCTGCGGTTGCTGTGCCAGAAGGACACCTTTTGGAACTACCTGACGGAGAAGCGCAATGAACCGACTCGAACGTGAATTAGAACGCCGCTGGGAAGCGCGCTGTCGTCGCGGCATCTGTTCGCTGGACCTCTTTGACGAACCCTCGGCGCCGGCGCCGGATCCTGCGATCGGCCAAGCGGCGGCGTCCAATGCCGAGATCGGCAAGGAAGCCCTCGCGTTTTCCAAGCTGCAGTACGAGGAAGCCAAGCCGCGCCAGGCGGCGCTCGATGACATCGTGCGCCAGGTGTTGACGAGCCAGATCCAAACGCAAGACAGGAGCGCGGCTCAAGCTGAGGATTACTACGGCTACATGAAGTCGACCTTCCGCCCGGTCGAGCAATCGCTCGTCCAACAGGCGGCCGACTTCGACACCGAGGCGCGCCGGGAGGAGTTGGCGGCGCAAGGCGCTGCAGATGTCGAGCAGGCAGCGGCAGCAAGTGATGCGGCTGCACGACGCAGCGCGGCACGCTACGGCATCAATCCTGCGGACGGGGCCTTTACCTCAAATCTCGCCGGCAACTCCCTGAACAAGACCATTGCTAAGGTGGGCGTGATGAACAACGCCCGCACCGCGGCGCGCACCGAAGGGCGGGCATTCAAGTTCGACGTGGCGGGGCTCGGGCGCGGACTTCCGGCCGCGGGCACCAGCGCGAGCTCGGTCGCACTCCAGGCGGGCAATGCAGCGGTGGGCAATGCAGCCGCGCCGGCCGCGAACGCGCGAGCCGACGAAGCGACTCGGCTTTCCGGCATGGGCACCGCCATCGCCGGCAACCAGTCCGCCGGCAATCTCTACTCCGGGCTCTACGATGCCCAAATGCGCGGGTATCAGTCCGAGCTCGCGCAGCAGGGCGCCATGGCGCAGGGTCTCGGTCAGTTGGGCGGCATGGCGCTCTACAAGTGGTCGTCGAAGAAGCTGAAGCATCGCCACGGCAAGGTCAACGAGACCTCAGCGCTCAATGCGATTAAGAAAACCCCCATTGGGCGATGGCGCTACAAGAAAGAGGCCATGCCCCACGATCAGCAGGAGCACATCGGCGCCTACGCCGAGGACTTCCAGAAGAACTTCAAGGTTGGTGACGGTAAGGGAATCGACATGATGGATGCGATGGGCGCCACGATGGCCGCGACCAAGGGCCTGGCCAAGCAGGTTGATCGAATCGAGCGAAAGGTCTCCACGATGGCACGCACGCAGGGTCGGCGTGGTCACGCCCGGCCGTTTTCCATAATCGCTGAGAAAGGAGTCAAACATGCCTAAGGGCTTCGTAGCGGGGCTTGCCAGTGGCCTGGCCGGCGGTTTTCAAATTGGCCAGCAGATGGATCTGCGTGACAAGGTAGAGAAGCGGGCGCAGGAAGCGGAGAAGCGAGCGCAGACCGCGGACAGGCGATCCCAGGAGCAGCACGAGTTGCTGCAGCGGTTGCGCACGCTCGGCGTCAAGAGCGCCGAAAGGGAGGCCGCAGACGTAGAAGCGTATCGAGGCGCCGCATCCGGTGCTCCAGGCGAATCAGAGCCCGCGCCGGCTGCTTCGCCTGCGCCATCGCCAGCCATGCCGACAGCGAGCATGGGGGTGCGTGATGCGTCTGAAGTCGGGGACCAGCAGACCGCAACGGGATCCGACGCCGTGGCCGCTGTGGGGAACGAAAACGATGCAGGAACCGGCACAGCTGCAACGAGGGAGGCTGCATCCGGGACTCGGGCACCCGCTACGGCGTCGGCTCCGCTGGTTCCTGGCGGAAAGACCTACCACGGCATGCTCGGCGCCGTGATGAAATCCGCCCAGGGTCGCGGCGACATCGACACCGTGCAACGAATCCACGCGACGATGAGCAAGCTTGAAGACGAAGGGCTGCTCAAGGTGACCAAGGCCGCACTGATGGGCGAGCCGGCGAGCCAGATCGAGAAGATCTTCAACGAGAGCGGCTCGCGCCGGATCCGCGCCGGCAGCCTGTCAATAGGCAAGGACGGGAAGATCGCTGCCACGACGGAGGACGGGACGCCCTACGTTTTCGATGTGCCGCGCTATGCAGAGATCACCGGGCTGGTGAAGGAAAAGAAGGGGTACGTCCTCAACCCAGGGGGCAAGCTCGTTCAGGATGGCAAGGTGATCGCTGACAATCTCCGAGGCTTAGAGCAGAAGATCTACGCCGACATTGCCAAGATCGATTTCAGCGAGCGGCTGAAGGCAAAGCTGCGGAGCAGTGCCGAGAAAAACGGCAAGGACTCCACCACAGCGCTTATCAAGAACATGGACTACCTGGTGACCAAGGGTGTCGCCAAGACGCACGACGAGGCGTACCAGAAGCTACACAACACCGGGCAAAAGTCGGAGGAAGACGCAGCCATTGGCCTGGCGCGCGATCTCGTTCGAGGCGGCGGCTATCGCGGCAAGGATGGGGCAACACGGGCGGTGCGCGAGGCGCAGGAAATAATCCAGTCGTTGCGCCAGGGTAAGGGCGGAGCCGGGGGCGAGGCCGCGCCTGGGCGAACAAGCGCCGGCAGTGTGTCTGCACCCGGCCGCGGCACGTATTCGCTCAAGGGCAAGACCTTCACCGATGCCGACATTCAGGCTACCGCCAGCAAGTACGGCATCACACCGGATGCGGTGAGGCGGCAACTGGGTATTCGTTGATGCCTGCCGATCTGTTCGAGACCTTTGGTGTAGCGGCCCCTCCGCGTGAAAGCGCGGCTGCCGAGGCCTCGGCTTCGGGCGCCGGCCGCGATTTGTTCCGGGAGTTCGACGTGCCGGCGCAGCCCGGAGCGCCGTCGACCTCGGGTGGGGGCCGTGACCTCTTTTCAGAGTTCGGCGTTCGGTCGGCCAAGAACGAGGGCGGCCTGCTTGATACCGTGCGCGGCATGTTCAAACAGTTCTGGAGCGGCGGCGGGCGCTCGGTGATGGACGACTACCAGCCCGGGCCCGCAGCTCGAGCGGCAGAAGAGGCCTCGCCCGTTGCGCCGCTGAATGCCAGGACGTACCGAACCGTGGAACAGCAGGTCGATCTGATGACCCCAGATCAGCGCGCGGCGGCCGAAGCGAGACCTGATGTCTTGGGTACGGCCGTTCGGGACATCGTGGCCAAGGACAAGGAGCGCGCCGGTCGCCTGATGACGACAACGGAGCGCGTTACCGGCGATCGACTCGATGAGCGCGCGGCACGCCTGCGCGTTGCCGGCATGGATTCAGATGTCGCACAGCGGCAGGCTGCAGCCGATATAGCCTTGGGCATGGATAGTTCGAGGCAGCCGGCCTCGGTTAAACCCTCGGATTTCGAGGGCTTCGATCAGACTGGTTTGGGGCGCGTTTGGAACGACTACAGCTCAGGGGTCGTTGGAAGCACAGGCGGCACTCTCGCCTATGCTGGGCGCAAGCTCGGCATCCCAGACTTGCAGGACATCGGCGACAGCATGACGCGCTACGCGGAGCGGATCACGCCGACTAGGCAGACCTTCGGCGACAAGCTGGTCTCTGCGGTCGGCAGCATGGCGTCCTTCTACGTGCCCGGCGTCGGCGTTCAGAAAGGCACCGTTGCGCTGGCCGCGCTCTCGCCGGTAGCCGCGAAGTGGGCTGGTGCCGGTACGATGGCCGCCCTCGAGGCCGCGGGCGAAGCCAACAGCGTGTATGAAAGCAACGTGCGGTCTGGTCAACCCGAGGCACAGGCTGCCAAGCGAGCCGACCTTGCGTTCTTTCTCAACCTCGGGTTGCTCTCCGTCACCGATCGCTTCGGCCTGTTCAACGATCTGAACTCTGTCGGCAAGCGCATCGCCGTTGCCGCGGCGACGGAAGGACCCGGGCAAGAAGGCCCGCAGCAGGTCATTCAAAACTATTTCACCGGCCAACCGTTGATGGAGGGTGTCGGCGAAGCCTCGGCAATTGGTGCCATGGTCGGCGGCGGTGCGCGTGGTGTGCATTCAGCGCTCACGATGCCGGCTGCGGGCACGGAAACGCGCCAGGGAGCGCCTGCGACGATGCAGGACAGACAAACCGCCGCCCCAATGCCTGAAAGTGCATTGGCGGCAAGGGAAAGCCCGGCAGCGACGGAATTACGCGAGTCGGTCACCGCTCAGCCGGCAGCGGGTGCCCAGCAGACGGGTGCCCGTGATCTGTTTCAGGAATTCGGGATTGCCGCGCAGCTCGAGGCGGCGCCCACTGCGGCAACCGCGCCGATCGAACAACCCGGCGGCATCCCGCAGGACACCAGCACGCCGGTAGCGACCCGATTAGAGCCCACAAGCAAGTCTCTGGCCGACATCACCGTCAAGGTGCAGGCGATCGAAGCCGAGACCGGTAGGAAGGTCGTCTTGGACGAGAAGGCAGACATTGCCTTGCGAGACGTGGACGATCAGCTGGAAAAAGGCAGGATGCTGCGCGAGGGTCTGAGGTCGGGCAGTCTGTCAAAGGTCATGAACAGGCTTGGCCTTTCCGAGTACGAAGCGGAGGCGCTGCGCCGTGCCACCAAGAGCTACGTGGACGCGGATTTCCTTTCCGGGCGAGAAGCTGCCACGCTGGCGGTGGAGGACCACATCGAACAGATCCAAGCTGAGCGCGCCGACATCGCGGCGCAGGTCGAACAACAGGGCGGCACAGTACGGACGGCATCCGCTGCGGGTGTCGGGCGGGACTTGCTCCAGGAGTTTGGCATCCCGCCGGAGAACATCACGGCGGGCCAGGCTGATCAAGCTTCGGGCGCTGGCGAGGCACCTTCCGCTCCCGGTGAGCAGAACCGCTTTGCGGACCGACTCCAGCAAACCGGAGAGGCGACCACGACCGCGCGCGGCGAAGGCAGCGAGCTTATGACGTCGGCCGGGACGCTGCAAGACGAGAGCGCAGGTCAAGCAGGCCCGGACGAACTGGCGGCAGCAAGGGGCGTCGTGATGACCCCCGCCTATGCCGGCGCCGCGGTAGGTACAGGCCAACCTGTGACGAACGCGGCCCAGGCACGCCCGGACGCGATCCGCCAGGCCATCCGCAAGCTCTTCAATGTTCCGATCAACGAGGGGCACTTCAAGCTCAGCCGGGACACGTTGGGCATCTACAAGATCAAGCCTCAGACGATCCGGATCCAGAACCAGAACGATATCGGTGTCATCGCGCACGAAACCGGGCATCACTTCAGCGAGACCAGCCGGACAGTTCGCACCATCATGAAGGCGCACGAGAACGAGCTGCGCACGATCACGCCGTACGCGGCAGGACAGAAGCGGCCGGCGCTGCAGCGCGAGGAAGGCTTCGCCGAGTACCTGCGTTTCCTCTGGACTGATCCGCAGCAGGCGCAGCAGCGCGCGCCGGGCTTCAGCAAAGCATTTGATCAGTACGTCGATCAGAACGGGCACCGCAAGGCGTTCGATATCATCGGGACCGCGATACGGGACTGGCAGAACCTGCCGCCAGCCGATCGCATATTGGCGAAGGTAGGGGCCACCGCCGAGCGCGCGAGCGCGGCTGACGTGCGGGACCGCTTCATCTTCGAAGTCCTGGACAAATGGGTCCCGCTCCGGCGCATGGTGGCCGAACTGAAGCCCGACATCGTGCCGAGCAAGGACCCCTTCAAGGCTGCGCATCTGCTCGCCGGCGATGCGGCCGTAATCGAGGACTGGATCACGTCACAGGCCGTTCCCTTCGATCCGGTTAAGCGGGCAGACCCGAAGAACTACGGCAAGCCGCTGCGCGCGATCCTGGAGCCCGTTGCGCACGACTTGAAGCCCTTCAGCGCCTACCTCATCGCGCGGCGTGCCGGCGAGCTCATGGAGCACGGCAAGGAGCACCTCTACACCCCGGAGGAGATCCGCGCCGGGCTCAGGCTCGAGACCCCGGAATTCAAGCAGGCCGCCGAGGAGGTCTACGACTACAACAATCGACTGATCGAGTACGCCGTCGACGGCGGCTTGCTCTCGCCTGCGATTGCCGACCGGCTGCGGCAGTACACGGCTTACGTCCCGTTTTTCAGGGAGTCCGAGGAAGGCTCGCGGCACGGCGGCGGCAAGAACCCATTCAAACGCATCTTCGGCGGCACCGAGAACCTGCGGGATCCCGTTGCGAATTTGGTGCAGAACACGGCGAACATCATCTACGCAACGAACCGCAATGCCGTGCTCGCAAAGGCGTTTGCCCTGGCAAAGGAAGTGCCCGGCGGTGGCCGCTGGCTCGAGCAGATCCCGATACCCGACGCGGTGCTGAATGTCCCGAAGCGCACCATCCTGGAGGCATTCGAGAAACAGGGCGTGGTGCTGGATTCGCACAGCGCCGCGGCCCTCGCGCAGATTCAAAAGCTCATCGTGCCGAGCCCCGTCGAGGACAAGGGCGAGCGCATCGTGATTGTCCGCATCAACGGCGAGCCGAAGGCGCTGCAGGTCAACAACAAGCTGCTGTGGAAAGCGCTGCAGAGCTTCGAGCCGGCGGACCTTGGTATCGTCGAGAAGGTCCTTTCGGTGCCCTCCGACCTGCTCAGGGCCGGCGTCACGCTTTCACCGGACTTCATGGCCCGTAACTTCATGCGGGACACGCTCTCCGGCTTCATCCAGTCGAAGGCCGGCATCCTGCCTGTGACGAGCACGATGGGCGGCTTCAAGGAGGTCGCGACACGCTCCGACGTGGCGAAGCTCTATCGCGCCTTCGGCGGCGCCTACGCGGACCTCTGGAAGGGCGACAGCCAGCAAACGGCGAAGATCCTTGCCCGCATGGCCAAGCGCGGCAAGTTCGACCCCCGAACGATCCTTACCCCGGTCGGTGTCCTGCGGGCCCTGCACGCTCTGGGCTCAATATCTGAGGCGGGAACCCGCGTCGGCGAGTTCAAGAAGACAGCGAAGGCCGGCGGTGTCGACGCCCTCATCGCGGCTGCCTACAACGCGCGGGAGGTATCGGTGGACTTCGGCGTTCACGGTGCCAACCCGGCCGTGCGGCTGCTGACCCGCATCACGCCGTTCCTGAACCCGGCGATGCAAGGCATGGCGAAGGGCGTGCGCAGCGGCCGCGAGCAGTTCGCCAGGACGCTCTTTCGCGGGGCGTTCCTCACCGCGTTCAGTGTCGCGCTCTACATGCTCAACCGTGACGCTGACTGGTATGACGAACTCGAGCAGTGGGAGCGCAACGTCTACTGGCACTTCGATGTCGGTCTCCGCGACAAGGACGGCCAGGTGATACCGCTGCGCCTGCCGAAACCGTTCGAGTGGGGGGCGATATTCGGCAGCGTGCCCGAGGCGCTCACACAACTGGCGATCGAGCAGCGCGGCAAGGACTTCGGAAGGCGCCTCCTGTCGGTCTGGAACGATGTCTTCGCGCTGCGCGCGGCGCCGACCGCGCTTCTCGTCCCCGCTGAGATCTGGGCGAACAAGAACACGTTCACGGACCGCGCCATCGTTCCAGAGGCCAAGGAAAGGCTGGACCCGGCGTTGCAGCACGGTAATTCGGCCAGTATCACGGCGCGCGCCCTTGGCGAGGCAACCGACACCAGCCCGGCGCAGATCGATCACGTGGTCCGCGGCTTCTTCGGCACCATGGGCGTCTATGCCACGATGCTCGCCGACCTGGTGGCCCGGCAGTTCGGCGATTACCCCGAGGGACCGGCGAAGACCTGGCGACAGATGCCGGTCGTTCGGGCTTTCGTTCACGATCCGGACAATCCGAACAGCCGGTACATCACCGACTTCTACAACCTGCTGAAGGAAGCGCGCCAACGCGAGGCGAGCCTGCGGCGGGCGTATGAGGGCACCCCCAGGGAGGGACCCTACAAGGAGCAGCACGGCGATTTGATCGACATCACGCCGGATGCCAACAAGGTGGCACGCGACCTTTCGGGGCTGCGGAAGGACAACGAGGAGATCCGAGCCGATCGGGACTATACTTCTGACGAGAAGCGGGGCCTGATCAACGAGAATAACCGCGCGATCAAGCGCACCGCGAAGGACTTCATGTTGGACGCGATCCGCCAGGGTGTCCGATGAACCGCACGAGTCTCGCCGTGATGCTGGCCTGCCTGCTGATAGCAGGGTGCGGCAGCCAAGCGTCGACAGAAGCCAAACCGCCGCCGATCAACTACAAGGAGCGCGCGGAGAACGCTCAGGCCCGCATCGTGAAGAGCTACCGCCTGTCGGACACCGAGAGCGTCAAGGTCCTCATCATCCCCGGCTACCCATGGGGCGACCGCTGCGTGATCTACAGCAACGAGCGCGGGAACACGATGCAGTGCAGTGAGATCAGCGCGAGCCGGCAGTGACGTTCTTCTAAGCGCCACCCCTCGCCAAGCCTATTACGAGCGTCCTGACTTGAGTATCTGGACGAACTGGCGCAAGCGCTCATAGTGGTCTGCGTAACCGCCGAAATCACCGGTTTCAACAAAATGCCAGGCGCCATCGCTCCATTTGATGTCTCGATTGGTCGGCTTGCTTGGATTGAAAACGACTTCGCAATCGCCGAATCGATCGTCGAGGGCTCTGATATTCGCCACAACGCACCGAACGCCGCCAACGATGACCCAGTCACCCGGTTTTACTTCAGGACGATCAGACATGGATGAACCCCTTACCCCTCACCAAAGGGTGTTTGGAACCCTGAAAAACATGCTGCGCATTGCTACGGAAGCGCCTGACTTGAACGCGGAACGGGAGCGGTTGAAGTTGGGGCTTGACCGCGCCATCTCTTGGGAAAGCGAACTCGTCGACAAGAGTACGAACAACAACAGCGAACCGGCGGACGGTAAGCGGCAAGTGGGTCGAGTCGAGACGGCATGACACCGCTTCAGAGTTAGCCACTGCTGTCATGTTTGCGATCCAAGCGGTTCCGTTGATCTCACCTGTTGTCGCCACGCTCCTGTTCTGATGCGCCTGCGGATTTCTCTTTCGACGCTGGCCCAAGCGTATCGACGATCGCCTTGCATCGTGGTGCTGCGAGCCCCGCAGGTTTCGCAGTGCAGGATTGTCGCTATCGGGGTGTCGTCCCAAAGCCTACGCCGCACGTCCGGGCCCTGCTCCTCGTAGACGAGTTCTGCATCGCACTGCAGGCAGAATGGCTGCAATCCGACGATGTCACCGGCCGCATAGCCCCAGCGCCACAGCGCCGAGTGCATCCTGTCTTCGCGGTATGAGTTTTCCCAGGTGACCTCGGGCGCGTGCCCCAGTCGTCGATACAGCATGAACGCCGCCCGGCAAGCGAGCACCAGCGTAATGAGGATCACCCAGCCTGGCACCGGGTACGAATCGGTGAGCAGAGCCCATCCGCTGCGAATTACCGACCAAGTGGCAATGGCGGCTGTCGACACCCACTCGCGCACTGCCGGGATAAGAGCGGAGGCAGCGGCCGTCGCGACGGCTGCGATGATGCCGTTGAGTAGCGGATGCTCCCTTTTTGCCATTTCCCGGGCCCCCCTCGGTTCGCGGCGTTACCCCGTCTGCCGGCTGTTCTTCTGCTAAGATGGCCCCGCCCTGTTGGCCGGGTTCCTAGCACCCGCATAGCACCAGAAAAACACCAACCACCAGCCTGCACCGTAACCTATTGTTTTCATGGCGCCCCGGAGACGAATCGAACGTCCGACCTGCCCCTTAGGAGGGGGCTGCTC
>JACQTO010000228.1 GCA_016210745.1 Betaproteobacteria bacterium | reverse complement strand
CTATTACGGCTACCCAGGCAGACGCATTGTTGGCTACGACAATGAGCGCGGGAAAGGTGACCACCGGCATGTCGGAGACCGGGAAGAGTCCTATCGGTTTGCCGGCGTAGAGGCCCTGATCGCCGACTTCCTGTCCGATGTCAAACGAGCACGAGGTGCATGATGAAACAGACGGCCCGACTTCATGTCGGTTCGGTCGAAGAGATGGGGAAGCGCTTTGTCGACGCCTGGCGGCGGCTGGAGCGCGGGAAAAAGGTCCGGGAAACCCATCTCACTTTCTTCGACCTCGAAACCATGATGGCGACGCTTTCTCCCAAGCGCCTCGCCCTGCTCAAGCACGTTCGCCGTCATCCGGCGAGTAGCGTATCCGAACTCGCCAAGACCCTGGGGCGCGACTACAAACGGGTTCATTCGGATGTGTCCGCCCTCGTTCAAGTGGGATTGATCGTGCGTGATGAGAAAGGTATTCGCGCCCCCTACGACAGCATTCAGGCAACTGTGTCGCTGGGTGCCTGAGCGGACTCGAACTCGGAGGTGAGGCCTTCGTCATAGCGCTGGGCACGGGCCATTTGGCGAGGTCGGAGACGTGAGAATTGCTGCCGATGGATAGAGAACCGGACTTTGCGCCGCGTTGCTTGTGTCTCGATCTGGAGGTCGACCCCGGCGACAAGCGCATTCTGAAGATTGGCGCACTGCGGCCAGATACGGGGCAATTCCTGCATTTTAAGGGCAAGTACAACCTTGCAGCCGCGTTGGGCAAAGTGGATGATTTTGCCGTCGGCGCCACGTTCGTTCTTGGCCACAATGTCATTCGTCATGACCTGAATCTTCTCAAGGCTTTGGCGCCGGGACTCAAACTTCTCCAATTGCCGGTGGTCGATACTTTGGCGCTCTCGCCGCTGGCCTTTCCACGCAACCCTTATCACCACCTGGTCAAGGACTACAGACTTCTCAAGCTGGCGGTCAATGACCCACTGGCCGACGCGGAGCGCACCGTTGGTCTGCTTCGCGATCAGCGTGATGCGCTGAATCGGGAGGTGCCAGAGGTGCTGCGCGCCTATCATTATTTGCTGGTGCCGGAAGGAGCCAATTCCGGCCTCAGCAACTTCTTCATGACCCTTACCAAGGCGGCGCGCCCTGGACGGGAAGAAGCCGTCTCCGTGCTGCGTCGGACCCTGGAAGCACGGGTGTGCCGGTTGCGGCTGACTCGACTGCTCGCCGAAGACATTGCCGACGCAGCATTGCGCCCGGCGATCGCCTATGTGCTGGCCTGGCTGCGCGTGGCCGGAGAGAACTCTGTCATGCCGCCGTGGGTGCGGTTGGAGTATCCGGATATTGCGCCCCTGGTGCGCGAACTTCGTGCCACGCCCTGCGGCGATGCCGCGTGCAACTGGTGTCGCGAAAACCACGATGCGCGGCGCTGGCTGAAGCGCTGGTTTGGTTACGATGATTTCCGGCGCGATGACGCGAAACATTCACTGCAGGAAGACATTGTCGGCGCCGGGATCGCAGGCCGCTCCTTGCTTGGCATCTTGCCGACCGGAGGCGGTAAGTCGCTGTGCTACCAGTTGCCGGCGCTTATGCGCTACAACCAGACTGGCGCCTTGACCATCGTGATCTCCCCTCTCCAGGCGCTGATGAAAGATCAGGTGGATACGCTGCTCGCCCGAGGCATCACCGCCGCGGCAACGCTGAACGGCTTGCTTTCGCTGCCAGAACGCAAGCAGGTTCTCGACGGCATCCGTTTGGGCGACGTCGGCATCCTGCTGGTGTCGCCCGAGCAGGTGCGCAACAAGAGCTTCCGCGAGGCGATCAAGTATCGCGAAATCGCCGCCTGGGTTTTCGACGAGGCGCATTGTCTGTCCAAGTGGGGGCACGACTTCCGGCCCGACTACCTTTATGTTTCCCGCTTCATGCGGGAACTCCATGGTGATTCGGTACCGCCGGTAATGTGTCTCACGGCCACCGCCAAGCCGGACGTGATCGACGACATCGCCACCCACTTTCGGCAGCGGCTGGGATTAGGACTCGAATCCCACTTGGGCGCGATCGACCGCGGTAACCTGAGTTTCGCCATCGTGCCAACGCAAGAGGATGCCAAGCTGCCGCAGATTCATCGTCTACTGGCGGATCAGTTTGGCGAGCCTGCCGAAGACAAGTCGACGGATCGCCTGACTAAAGGTGGCACCATCGTATATTGCTCAACGCGCAAGCATACCGAAGAAGTCGCCGACTACCTGGCCCAGATGGGCTGGGCGGTAGCTGCCTATCACGCCGGCTTGCCGCCAGATACAAGAAAGGAACGCCAGCAGGATTTCATCGCCGGACGGCTGAAGGTGATCGCTGCCACCAACGCCTTCGGGATGGGCATCGACAAGCCCGATGTGCGTCTGGTGATTCATGCCGATATTCCCGGCTCGTTGGAAAACTATATTCAGGAAGCGGGCCGGGCCGGGCGCGACCAACAGGCCGCGCGTTGTGTTCTGTTGTACGACGAGAAGGATGCCGAGCGTCAATTTGGCATGACTATGAACAGCCGGCTGACGCCCAAGGACATCCAGAACCTGCTCCACGCCCTGCGCCGCCGTCCGTCCGACAAGGAAGGCAACGTAGTCCTGACGGTGGGGGAGTTGCTGGCGACGGAAGATTTGAAACTGGATTTCGATCCTGCGGACCGAGGTCGTGATACCCGCGTCAAGACCGCCGTGGCTTGGCTAGAGAATGCCGCCTTGCTGGAGCGCAATGAGAATCGCACTCAGGTTTTTCCCGCGTCACTGCGGTTCAAGCGTCTGGACGAAGCGCGTCAGAAACTGGCCGGGGTCTCCTACTCCGAGAAGCGGCGAAATCAATTGCTGGAGTTGCTGCGCGCCATCCTCCAGGCCGATCCGAAGGAGGGCCTATCGACCGATGATCTGGCGCTGGCGGCGGGCTTGTCGTCGGCGGAAGTTGGTCGGGCGCTGCATGATCTGGAAACGATGGGATTGCTCGAGAACGATAGCCACATCGTCGCCTATCTGCGCGTCGGAGTGCCCGGCGCCTCGATGCCGACTTTGGAAGCACTGAATCGGCTGGAATCCGCGTTGCTTGCATTATTGCGTGAATCTGCTCCGGATGCCGGGCAAGCGATGGAACCAGTATTGCTCAATCTGCCGAAGCTGGTGCAGGGTTTAAAGGACGAGGGATTCGCCGATGTTCTGCCTCAACGAATCGGCCAATTGCTGGAAACGCTGCGTCAAGATGGCCGGGGCCTGCCAGGCGGGCGTGGTAGTTTGGGCCTGCGCCGGCTGGATCGACAAACCTATCAGGTGGCGGTGCAGCGGGAATGGGCTGAGATCGAAGCCCTCTCGCGCTTGCGCCGTGCCTGTGCCGAGCAAGTGCTTATTGCATTTCTGGCGCGCTTGCCGAAAGGTTCCCATGGTAAGGAGCTGGAGGCCGATCTCGCGTTGGGTGAGATCGGTCAGGCGCTGAAGGGTGATCTTGCCATCGCCGCCGAGCTGCGTGATGTGCCGGCCGCAGTGCAGACGGCGCTGCTTTATCTGCACGAGCAGGGAGTTATGACACTGGCGCACGGGTTGTCGATATTCCGTGCGGCCATGACTCTGCGGCTCTATCCGGAGGAAAAGAAGCGCGGTTTCGCTGGCCACGATTATCAACCGCTGGCGGATCACTACGCTCAGCGGGTAAGCCAGATTCACGTCATGATCCGCTACGCGGAAATCGGCCTGGGCAAGATCGCCGAGGCATTGAAGCTGGTGAGCGACTATTTCACGCTGAGCTGGGAAGCCTTCCTTGCCCGCTATTTTCCCCAGCGCAAGGAAATGCTGGAGCGGGCGACCACCGAGGCGTCCTGG
>JACQTO010000219.1 GCA_016210745.1 Betaproteobacteria bacterium | reverse complement strand
TCGCGGACAAGCTGGCAATCAGTCAGATCATGGTGCTTCTGCAGCAGCAAGCCCTTTCCACCGGGGAAATCGCAAGCAGTCTGGGAATGAGCGCGTCCGAGGTATCGAAGCACCTCAACAGTTCAGCCAGGCAAAGACTGGTCAGGTTCGACGAAGAACAGAAGCGCTATGCGCTCGCCTGATGGACAGCGGCGCGAAGGGTAGAGGCTGAGTCATGGATACCGCGAGAATCGAGAGAATCATCGACAAGCATGGATGCGAAGCGAGTTCGCTGATCCAGATATTGCTGGATATCCAGAACGAACTTCACTGGCTCCCCTGGGAAGCGCTGCAGATCGTCAGCGAGAAATTGCAGGTACCCATGAGCCGGATCCAGCATACGGCCACCTTCTACAAGGCCTTCAGCCTGGTTCCCAAAGGGCGTCATGAAATAAGCGTATGCATGGGTACTGCCTGCCACGTCCGCGGTGCGCCGCGCGTCCTCGAAGTGGTGCAGAACATCATCGGAATCCAGCCCGGCGAAACCGACCCGGACATGAAATTCAGCCTGGATACCGTGAACTGCCTGGGCTGCTGCGCTCTGGGGCCGGTGATGGAAATCGATGAGCAGCATCTCGGGAAGCTGGTGCCCGACATGGCCGCCGACCTCTTGAAGAACTACGAATAGTGAATTTGACGCCCATGCTGAATTCGCCCGCCGAACTGGAGCAGCTCCGGCAGGACATCCTGTCAAGACGGGATCCCGGCAAACCCCGCATCTCCGTATGCGCCGGTGCCGGGTGTCTCGCCTCGGGCGCAAGCCGTGTCATTTCCGCCTTTGACGCGGAAATCGAAAAACAGGGCTTGAAGGGGAAAGTGATCACCAAGGGCACCGGCTGCCCTGGATTTTGCGAGCGCGGACCCGTCGTTGTTATTGACCCTGAGGAGACATGTTATCTCCAGGTGACGCCTAAAGATGTCCCCGAAATCGTCTCTCAGACCATAAAGGAGAAAAAGGTCATAGAGCGCCTGCTCTATGCAGACCCGGCTAGTAACGAAAAAGCAGCCCGTGAATCCGACATTCCGTTCTACAGGAATCAGGAACGGAACATCATCGGCAATAACATCAAGATCGATCCCAAGTGCATCGATGACTATCTGGCGCTGGGCGGATATTCTGCGTTGGCCAGGGCGCTTTTCCAAATGACATCCGAGCAGGTAGTGGAGGAAGTCAAGAAATCCAAGCTCAGAGGAAGAGGGGGCGGCGGCTTTCCCACGGGGATAAAATGGGACGCCGCCCGCAATGCTCCCGGTGAAACAAAGTATGTGATCGTCAATGCCGACGAGGGCGACCCGGGGGCATTCATGGACCGGGCTGTGCTCGAGGGCAATCCTCATTCGATCCTGGAAGGATTGATCATAGGGGCCTATGCGATCGGCTCCCATGAGGGTTACGCCTACGTGCGCCAGGAGTATCCCCTGGCATTGGAGAACATAGGCATTGCGATCAAGCAGGCTGAGGAATACGGTTTTCTGGGCAGCAATATCCTTGGATCAGGCTTTGATTTCGGCATCAAGGTGCACCGGGGAGCCGGCGCTTTCGTTTGCGGCGAGGAAACAGCCCTGCTCCTGTCTCTAGAGGGCAGACCCGGCGAGCCCAGATCGAGACCGCCCTATCCGGCCACCAGCGGGCTCTGGGGCAAGCCGACCAATATCAACAATGTCGAAACCTGGGCCAATGTGCCGCTGATTATCAATAAAGGCGCCGACTGGTTCAATCAATTCGGAACTGAAAAAAGCAAGGGCACCAAGATTTTCTCCCTGGTCGGCAAAATAAAAAATACCGGCCTGGTGGAAGTGCCCATGGGAGTAACGCTCAGGGACATCATCTACAAAATCGGCGACGGCATTCCCGGAGGCAAGAAGTTCAAGGCGGTGCAGACCGGTGGCCCGGCAGGAGGATGCATCCCTGAAGAACACCTGGACATAGCCGTCGACTTCGACGAACTCGCCAAAGCTGGCGCCATCATGGGTTCGGGCGGCATGATCGTCATGGATGAAGACACATGCATGGTCGACGTCGCCCGATACTTTCTCAATTTTCTCACTCAAGAATCCTGCGGCAAATGCTCCCCATGCCGCGAGGGCGTCAAGCAGATGCATCGGATTCTCACCAATATCACCGAAGGAAAGGGAAAAGAGGGGGACATCGAGCTTCTGGAAGAGCTGGCGACGTCAACCCGTGGTGCCTCGCTTTGCGCCCTGGGGAGAAGCGCCCCTAACCCGGTTCTCTCCACGATACGCTATTTCAGAGATGAGTATGAGGCACATATCAGGGAAAAGAGGTGCCCGTCCTATTCCTGCAAAGGTCTGGTCTCGTACTATATCAATCCGGAATTGTGCCAAGCCTGCCTGCTTTGCATGAGGAAATGCACTACAGAAGCGATTGCCGGGGCCAAGCATCGGATTCATGTCATCGATCAGGCGAAATGCAGCAAGTGCGGAACCTGCTTTGACGTTTGCCCCGCCCGCTTCGGTGCGGTAGTGAGGATTACCGGCGAACCCGTTCCGGGACCCATCCCGGAGGAATTGAGAATCATAGTCAGAAAGAAAGAGGCAAAGAAAGAAGCAAGGGAAGAAGCAAGATGAGTGAAATCTCCTTGCAGATCGATGGCAGGCCCGTTGCCGCCACGGAAGATATGACCATCCTGGATGCAGCCCGAAGGGCGGGCATATTCATTCCTACTGTCTGCCATCACGAGAAATTGGAGCCGTTCGGCGGCTGCCGGCTTTGCATGGTGGAAGTCGAAGCCGGCGGCAGGACGAACCTGGTTGCCGCCTGCACATATCCGGTCCAGAACGACCTGGCGGTGAAAACCCGGTCCGGGCAAATAGACAAGATTCGCAAGGTGCTGACCGAGCAGTTGCTGGCTTATGCCCCGGAGTCCGAGGTATTGCAGAATCTGGCCCGGGAATACCAGGCCGATAAGCACCGTTTTGCAAAAGAGCCCTCGTTCTGCATTCTCTGCGGCCTGTGCGTAAGATACTGCGCCGAGATCAAGCAGAAGAACGCAGTCGGTTTCGTGGACCGAGGTCCAAGCCGAGAGATCAGCTTCGTTCCGGAGGTCGCCGCCAGGGAGTGCTGGGACTGCAAGGAATGTTTTCCGCTTTGCCCTACGTCGGCATTGCAGGCGGCCTTTGTCTTGATGAGATCGCTGACATCTTTTCCATCATCGGTCAAGGTCGAGTCCACGAAACAGGCAGAGACGAATTCGGCTGCGAAGTGAAATCGGAATCACCGTGTGTCCATTGCGAGCGACAGGGGTAGTCACTTACAAGTTTGCCGTTGGCAGATGTGGCGAGGATTGGGACTTTAAGTTCGTCTCCCCCTTACCGTTCAGTTGCAAGCAACTGAACGGTAAGGGGGAGATTGATTAACGGCAAGAGCAGCATCGATGGTTCCGGCTCGTCCGGCTTAGGACTAAGGTAACAGCGAAGAGGTAAGAAAATGAGATTCGGCGAGACAGGGTACTGCCTGGAAATCGATCTATCCCGGGGCAGCATCGAAAAGGTGAAAACGGACCCCCAAGACACCGAACTCTACCTCGGAGGGCAGGGAATCGCCGCCAAGATTTTGTACGAAAGAGTTCCGCCCAACATCGACCCCTTTTCGCCCGATAATCTGTTGATCTTCAGTACCGGTCTTTTGCATGGCACGCCGGTTCCCGCTGCCAATCGTACGGTGGTGAACACCATTTCCCCGCAGACAAATTTGATGTCGCATTCGCTGTTTGGAGGGTTTTTCGGACCGGAACTGAAATATGCCGGTTATGACCGGATCATCATTCGCGGCAAGTCCCCTGAACTGGTTTATCTGTACATAAATAATGACAAGGTAGAAATACGCGACGCGGCGCACCTCAAGGGCAAAGGCACTACGGAAACCGGAGACTTGCTGAAAAGGGAGTTGAAGGATCAAAAAGTCCAGGTGGCTGCCATCGGCCTGGCCGGCGAAAACAGGGTGTGGATGGCTTCCATCGACCACAATCACGCCAGTGCGGCGCGGGGGGTCGGCGTCATCATGGGAGACAAACGGCTAAAGGCGATTGCCGTGCGCGGCACCAAGGACGTCAATGTGGCCAAGCCGGCGGAGCTCTTCGCGATCAGCCAGGCCATGAACAAGAAGATCGCCGAGAGCGATGGCAACGGGGACTGGATGGCGGTCGATGAAGACGACAGTTTCCACCACAACCATTTCTCCTGGGGCAACGCACGTAAGCGGATAAAGGATTACTGGAGCGACGAACTCCAGGAACGATGGACGAAGTGGAAATATGAACACATGGACCGGCAGACAGGCTGCTACAACTGTCCGAAGAAATGCCGCAATGTGATCAAGTGGCCGGGACGGCCCCGCTTCGGCTACAAGTGCTTCGGCAAGGATACCTACCACATGGCGGCCTTCCTGGAGCTGGACTTCAGTTATGAGATCCTGGGTGTGGCCCAGGAGTACGGCGTGGATTCCTACTCGACACCGCAGGTGATAGCCTTCGCGCTGGAGCTGCTCGAAGCCGGCATTTTGACCGACAAGGACTTTCCGGACATGCCCGCCGACACCAAAGGCAGGTTTTTCTACCTGCTGGAAAAAATCGTCCGCCGGGAAGGCATCGGCGATACTTTGGCCAACAGCGTTTCCCAAGCGGCGAAACAGATCGGCAACGGCGCGGAAGCCTACGACCACAACACCACGAAGAAATTCGAGCAGTTGCCGATCAAGCTCGGCAGATTGAACCCGGCCTACTTCCTGATGATCGCCACCGGCGAGAAGATGAGCATCACCCAGATCGAAGGATCTTTCCCCCAGGACCCCCTTCCCACCCTGGAGCAGAGAGAAGAGTTTGTCAGCAAATGGGAAGCCCCGCCCGATGAGAAATTCAAGAAATACTTCCTGGAATGGGAAAAACGCAGCGACATGTCCGACCGGGCGACCTGCGAGATCGTCGACTGGAACGAGGCGATGCATTACATCGATGACTCCACCGGATTGTGCGGATTCGTGTCGTCATTCAGGGGCCAGTTTGGGGGAGGTGTCGCGTATCACATGAACAACATTCCCCAGGTCATCTCATTTGCGACCGGCATGGAGATGGACAAGGAAAGATTATGGAAGACTTTCAAGAGAATTCGAACGCTCGTCCGCGCCGTGAATGTCAGAAGAGGTTTACGGAGAAAGGATGAACGGCCGCCCGAGGACCACTGGGCGGTAAGGGACGAAGAGTACGAACAAAAGCTGCTGAGCATGTATTACGAATTCAAGGGATGGGACAGCGAGGGCATTCCTACCCGGCGGGCGCTGGAAGCGCTGGATCTGGGTTACGTGGCCGATGATCTGGAACGAAGAGGCATCTTAACGGCTGATGAAAACGCTTCCGCCAGAGAGCCTTCGGCGGAAGCGGCAAGCATCTAGAGTGACTGGGAGAATTGCAGTGAAGGCCGGTCCAACGACAAAGACTGTCAAAGAGATCAAGGTTGATATCGACAAATGCACGGGTTGCCGTGCCTGTGAGATGGCCTGCTCGGCCTATCACGCGCATCCGAGGTACAGCAGCATCAATCCTGCCAAGTCCCGGATCAGGGTGGTCGCCGACGAGATCAATGACGAGTATGTGCCGATACGCGCCGGTGATTACACCCCCTCCGAATGCAACGGCAGGCATATCTATACGATCAACGGCAAGGAATACAGCGAGTGCAGCTTCTGCGGCGCTTCCTGCCCGTCCCGGGATTACTTCGTGGAGCCCGACTCCGGCCTGCCGCTGAAATGCGATATGTGCGAGAGCGTGCCGCCGCTCGAGGAACCGATGTGCGTCCAGGTATGCGGGACCGACGCCCTGACCTACGTGGAGCGGGAAGTGGAACGCGACGAAAAGCTGCAGCCCAAGCGCGGGCAGATCGAGATCGGGTTGGAATCGCTGGTCAACCAATACGGGATCGAAGCGGTCACCGAGAGCCTGAAGCAGATGTCCAAAGCGTAAGAGATGGAAGAGGCTGCCCCCTCGAAATCCGGGTAGCCCGATTCCGGGTTGCAACGGTTTGGTCTCAGTCCCTCGCCGAACCGGCTTTTCACGGCGAACCGTCGACGATGTGCTCAGCGGCCGCGGCCGCTGCCCGAGGAACCCGAGCCGGATCCGCCTCCGGGGCTGTCCACGCCGGGACTTCGGTCGAAGTAGTCTGGCCGCAGCGGCGTGTCCGATCGGCCCGGATCGTATCGGGGTCCTGAACGATCTCGCCCGGAATCGCGGTCGAGCGACTCGGGCCGCAGCGGCGTATCTGATCGACGCGGATCGAATCGCAGCCCGGATCGATCTCGACCGGAATCGAAGGGGTCCCGCACTGCCGGCGAATCGGCTCTTCCGGACGAGCCCCGACCGGAATCATCGCCTCCTCGTCGACCGCTGTCGCCGTCTCCGGGCCCGCTTCTTGGGCCGGGCCCTTCATTTCGATCGCGCTCACTTCCTGCGCCCCGGGACTCGGATGCGCCCCGCCGCTCTCGATCGTCCCCGCGTATGTCTATGCGTTCGGTGCTCCAGCGACCTTCGCCTGATTTGCGCAAATCGAGCCGGACTCTTCGTCCCGTCTCCACGTCGCGCACCGAGCCGCCCGAGACGCGCGTGTCCTCGCTGATGTTCACGCTCAATCCCCCGACATCGATATTGTTGCCCGCGCGCGCGTGAACGAAGCCTTCGATGATGACCCTCTCGGCCCTGGCGATTGCCTCGCGCACCGGCTCGAACTGCACGCGGTTGGCGCTCAGGACCGAACCGTTCCATTGTCCCGAGACAAACACTTCCATCCCTGGCCTCGCCCCAGCCGGAATGTTCGCGCCTGAGGCGGCGACACGGGTGCCGTTGACGATGAATCCCTCGCTGTCGATTCCGGTGATCGATCCGTGCGTGCTTGCCGGCGCGCCAGCGCGCGCCAAGTCGATTCGGGTCGCGAGGATTTCTCCGCTGTCCAGACGGTGTCCGCTCACGCGCACCGATGCGCCAGCCGAGATCTGCGGGAGTTGCGGGGCGAAGGCGGCTTCGCTCCTCACCACCTGTCCCATGATTTCCAGCGTTCCTGCGCCGCGGTCGATTCGCGACACCGGTCCAGCCACCGCGTCGACCACAGCCAGTGCCTTCGCGCGCAATCTGCCTGCGCTAGCCTCTGCGTGCACCACGACCAGCTGTCCTATGGTCAACTCGCGCGAGCGTGCGCTGCGCCCGTTGATCGTCACCGGCGTCGCATCGTCGTAGTGGATTTCTTCACCATTCACGCAGATGCTGGCAAATCCGGCAATGAGGCCGACGATACCGGTGCCGCCCATTCCGCTGGTGTCGGGAACGAGCCCCACGAAGGTTTTGTTTTCCTCCGCGACGACGCCGGTTCCGCCCATGCCGCCACGCCCGGTGTCGGCTGCGAGTCTCGACTCGGGATTGACGGGGGAGGCGCCGACGCAGGCGTTTTGGGCGACTGCCCCGAAAGAGTACGACCCGAGCGCTGCCATTGCCGCAGCGAGAAGGAACGCGTGCTTCCAGTGCTTTCGCCGCTTCACGATACCTGATCCGAACAAAGTCCCGCGGATAGATTCTTCTGGTCGGCAGCCTGTGCGCCCCGCAACGGCCTCGATTCGGCCCGCGGCGGGTGATCGCAGGCGAACTCCATTCGCCTTTGTCGGGTGGGCGGCGCGGGGAAGTCCCGTCGCGCCCGGAGGTGACAGCGGCGGCGAGCCGCGGCTAAGCGGTGGCATTTGGAGTCGATTCTTCGGCGGAAAGTTCGGGCTCGTAGTAGAGATACACGCCGAAGGTCATGCGCATCGGCGGATCGGCCGAATTCGATTGATCCGCGAACAGCTGATTCGCGCGGTTGTTGACGCCGCGCAGCGCCTGCATGCCGTGTTTTTCCGCCGCCTGGGCAATGCGCTCGATATCGTCCGGTGAGACCCCGCTGAAATGCACGCATCGCTCGAGCAGCGGCGGCTGCTCGCCGAGGACGTTGTGGACGCTTGCAGCGCTGTGATCGTGCAGGTTGTGGCCGAAGTAGAACATCTTTTCCTCGAAACCCTTCTCCGGCACGAACACCTCGGCCTTCAGGCGGACGCGGTTCTGATCGTCGATCGCCGCGACACCCAGCCGCAGCCATTCATCGAGCACCGCGCGCGGATGGATATCGGTGCTCACGCTTCGCACCAGCATGTCGAAGGACGGTTCGCCCTCGGCGCCGGAAAACCTCGGCAGCGGCCGCGGGCGTCCCTCGTCATCGAGAAATTTCGCATCGGCGTTCCACGCGGCAATCAACTGCGCGCCGAGCGATATGTTCTCGGGAAACGACTCGCGCGAGGATTCGGGATTGGAACGAAGCCGCTTGACGTCCTTGCGGTGAACGCCGGTCAAGAGGCTCACGCGCGTCACCGTCTGCCGATCGCCATCGAGCCGGAAATGCTCGTCGGCCACCTCCACGAACAAGCCCTTGAGGAGCTCCGCGACGAACGGGAAGGTCAACCCGCGCGCGAGCATCAAGCGCACCAGGGGCCGCAACACGCGGCGCAACACGGGGGTGACTGAAACCTGTGGGTCATCGTTCTTGGTCGTCATAGGCGCGGTAGTTAGCAATGTAATCTTGATATTTCAATAGCTTAACACAAACGGGAAAATTTTCCGCTGGTTCTTGACACGGGAAAATTTCCCACTTATAGTCATTATAGCCGGGAAAGTTTCCCGTGTACAACGTCTGAGTCAGGGAGCTGAGGTTTTCCCAGGAGGCTGAAATGATCCAAGCGAAATTGAGAAGGTTCGGAACCTTGATGCTGCCGCTGCTCCTGCTCGCAGCCTGCGGCGGGGGTGGTGGTGGCGGTTCGGGTGCCGGAGGCGCTTCAAGTCCCCTCACGGCGGCGCCAATCGGTTTCTCCGCCGGCGCAATCAGCGGCTTCGGCAGCGTGATCGTCAACGGTATCCACTGGAGCGATGACTCGAGCGTAGAAATCACGGTGGACGACGAAAGGGTCACGAGAGACGATCTGCGCGTCGGTATGGTGGCCGAAGTGGAAGGGCGGGGAAACGGCGACGGTACCGGCAACGCGACCAGGATCAGGGTTCAGAACCTGGTGCGTGGTCCAGTCGATAGCGTCGACGCCGGTGCCGGCACACTGGTGGTTCTCGGCCAGCCGGTAAGCGTAAGCGGCTCCGCTGTATTCGAAGATGTCAACGACCTCACCGGCATCGCGCCGGGCGACACGGTCGAGGTGAGCGGCTGGTTCGAAAACCTCGATCCGGCGCAGACCAACAACATCGTGGCGCGGCGCATCCAGGAGAAGTCTCCCAACTTCGGCGGTCCGCTCAAGGTGAGGGGATTCATAAAGAACCTGAACACCGCCCAAAGAACCTTCAGCATCAATAATCTCGTCGTGGACTTCGGCGCCGCCCAAATCCAGAATTCCTCGGCCGCGGCTTTGCAGAATGGATTCTTCGTCGACGTTCGCTCCCAGGCGCGGCCTGCGCCGCTGGGGGGCACGTTCATCGCGGATTCTGTCAGGGTCGCGGAAGCCAAGCCGGCGCCGGTCGAAGGCGCGCGCGTCGAGGTGGAAGGGATCATCGCCGATCTCGATCCAGTCGCGATGACCTTCACCGTTGCCGGAATTCCGGTGGACGCGCGTGTGACCGGCGTTGCCGGTCTCGCCAACGGCATGAAGGTGGAGGTCGAGGGAACCATCGTCAACGGCGTGCTGGTGCTCAGAGCCGACGAGCCGATCGAGCTCGAGATGGAAGCCGACGTGAAATTCGAAGCGCTGGTCCAGGCCACCGATGTGGCGGGCGGCACCCTGACCCTCCTAGGCAAGCAGATTCAGGTGAGGGCAACAACGCAGTTTGTCGATCAGGCATCGGACCTGCGCACTTTCGGGCTGGCGGACATTCAGCCGAACGACGCGCTGCGCGTACGCGCATTCGAGGACACCAACGGCGACGTGGTGGCCGTCAAGATCATTCGTCGAGATCCACCGCTGCAGAAAGTGGTGCTGCAGGGTCGCATGGACAGCAAGGATCCTGCGGCGACCAGCCTGACGATTTTGGGAATCAGAGTCCAAGGCGGTTCGGGCACGCAATGGGAGCTCCAGAACGTGCGCGTCGACGCTGCCACCTGGTTTGCCGGAAGAGACGTGAACACGATCGTGAAGGCAGCGGGCGTCGCGGGGAGCGACGGCACGTCGGTCGACGCCACCAATGGTGAAGTCGAGACCGAGGAGGACCACGACTAGAACGCGGCTGTGCTCCGTTGGCTCGAAGGAGGAATCATGATCCTGGATCGTGAGGTCTTGCGTAGGAAGCTCTTGTACGTGGCGCTGGGGGCCGCTGCAGCGATCGGAGCCGCTGCAGTGGGCTCCGTTTTGGCCTGGATGGTGGGTCCTTCGCCTCTGTCGATTGCGTTCAGTGATAGGGCTTCGCCGCGCGACGCCGGAGAAATCGGGCCACGGAGCGCTGCCGACGACGGCAGCGCGGCCCCGACAGAGTGGCGAATCGATACCGCCCAAAGGGGTCGAATATGGTTCTCGTCTGGAAGATCTGACCCATGGCCTAGACCGCGATAAGGCCGGTGAGGTTGCATCAGGGGCACCGGTCGATAGGCTGTGCTCGCTGATTACGCGCTGCGCTCAAAGGTCGAATCGAGAAAGGAAATTCGATTTGTCGCCTGCGCGGCGCGGTGTTCAGCTGAAATTGCTGCCGTCGTATTTCATTGTAAAGTGACGGCATGCCTGCTCGTTCCTATCGGAGGCTTACCCGCCAGCCGCGATCCCACGTAACTTGGATGGCGCAGCAGCGGTCCCGGCTGTCACCGGCCTTGTTCCTGCTCGTGCTGGCTGCCGCGCTGCTTGCGCCAGTTCCCGGCTTAGCCGCCCAGGCCAGGAACATCATCCTGATGATCGGCGACGGGATGGGACCAAGCCAGGTATGGGCGACACGCCTCTATGCCATGCGCGAGCTGGGCCGGGACCTGCGCATGGTGGAACTGATGAATCGCGGACGCACTGCTTTCCTCGGCAATGACACCTTGGACGCAATTGTCACCGAATCGGCTGCCGCGGCCACGCAAATGGCCTGCGGCGTGAGGGTACCCGCACGCGCCGTCGGTATGGGGCCGGACGGAAAGACGCCGTGCAAGACGATCCTGGAATTTGCCGGGGAGATGGGAAAGAAGTCGGGCTTGGTGACGACCTCGCGCATCACCGACGCGACGCCGGCGGCTTTTTCAGCGCATGTCGAGGACCGCGACGGCGAGAATTCGGTCGCCGCGCAGCAATTGCGGCTCGGGGTCGACGTGCTGCTCGGAGGAGGCCGCCGCCACTTCCTGCCGGATTCCGCGGGCGGGGCCCGAAAGGACGCACGCAATCTCCTCGATGAGGCCCGCGGCGAGGGATACGCGCTGCCCACCACCGGGATCGAACTGCAGAGGGCGGGCGGTGCGAGGATTCTCGGCCTGTTCAGCATGGGAAACATGGCCTTCGATATCGACCGTTCGCGAACAGACGAGCCAAGTCTCGGCGAGATGACGGCCAAGGCTCTGGAAGTGCTCGGCCGGAATCCGAAGGGCCTGTTCGCCATGATCGAGGGCGGCCGGATCGACCATGCGGCGCACGGCAACGACACGGCGGCAACCATACGCGACGTGCTCGCGTTCGATGAGGCCGTCGGCATCGCGCTCGACTTCCAGCGCCGCAATCCGGACACGCTGGTGATTGTGACGGCGGACCATGAGACCGGCGGCATGGCCTTGACCGGAATCGGCGGCGGCACCGCAATCAACTTCGCCGCGATCCGCGGCGCGCGCAGTTCCCTCGAGACGTTGCTTGCGGAACTTGCAGTGACGCCCACCGCGGCGAGAATCCGCAGGGCGGTGAGCGCCAGGCTGGCGCTCGCGATCAGCGACGAGGAAGCCAAGGTCTTGGCGGGCGAATCGTATCGCAAGGACACGACTCAAACCTATATTCCGACGCCGCGTTCGCTGGTTTCGATCTTGCAGCGCCACCTTGGCGTGGGCTGGGCCACATCGGGGCACACGGCATCGCCCGTGTTCGTCTTCGGCGCCGGCCCCGGCTCCGAAGGCATCAACGGCTTTCGCCACAACACCGATTTGTTCCGGATGATGCGCGACGCGCTCGGATCATCCGGCGTCAAAATCCAATGAGCCCGTCCATCGGGCGCTACCCAATCGCGACCCCTGACGCAACTTGCTGCTAGCGGCTCGGACAAGACGCTAGCTGACGACCGCCAACGGCTTTTCTCCTGCCCACACGCGCTGGATGTTCCGGAAGATGAATTCACCGCGTCGAGCCCAGGTGTCGTAGGTCACCCCTCCCGTGTGTGGCGTAAAGGTGGTGTTCTCGAGTCGAAGGATGGGGTTGGCCGGATCGACCGGTTCCTTGGTGTAGACGTCCAGCGCCGCCCAGCCTAACCGCCGCTGCCGGAGCGCTTCGCTCAGCGCCGCTTCGTCCACCACCGGACCGCGGCCGGTGTTGACGAGGAGGGCCGTCGGTTTCATGGCGGCCAACTCCTTCGCGCCGATCAGATGCCGGGTGGAGGGCAACAGCGGCACATGGAGCGTCACGATGTCGGCGCGCCGCAGCAACTCCTCCAGACTTGCCTGCATTACCCCAAGGGATCGCTGCACATCCGCCGGCGGCGGGGAGGGATCGAAGAAGAGCAGTTCTGCATCGAAAGGCTTCAGCAGTTGCGCGACCCGCTGCCCGATCTTGCCCAGTCCGACGATCCCGACCGTCTTGCCGTGGATCGTGTAGGTGGTGGCGCCGGAGTCAATCGCATCCCAGTTGCCGCTGCGCACGTTGCGGTCCATTTCCGGCAGCCGGCGATAGGCGGCCAGCATGAGCGTGAGCGCGTGCTCGGCCGCGTCGACGGCGTTGGTGCCGCCGTTGTTCGCCACGGGAACGCCGATTTCGCGGCACAGGGGCAAGTTTATCTTGTCGTAGCCCGCGCCCACGAGTTGAATCAACTTGAGCTGCCGAGCCGAGCGCAGCACATCGTCTGACACGTGGCTCGTAAACAGGATCAAAAAATCCGTGTCTCGGATGAGTTGTTTTTGCTGCTCTTCGGCAAGGTCAGGGGGATAGATGCGGACATCGAAGTGAGGCGGTGCGCTGCGGATCAGGATATTTGCCAGATCGGTTGCCAGCGAAGTGAAGAATATGACCTTGGGCATGTGCGGATATCTCCGAGTGCAAATTGGGGGCTCGTTCGCCGTGTCCACGCGGCAGGGCGGCCGCTGCTGTTTTGATTATGGAGCACGCAAGCGCCCCGCATTATCGATCAAACCGCGCCGCTCGGGTAGGTCGCCGCGGGATTGACGTTATCCCAATTCGTGTTCATGGTCGACCGACCGCAGCTTCAATGGCCTGTTCTTCGAAGCCAACGATAAAACCGGGATTTGCTACACTAGGCAACAGTGCACGCTTAGCAAGATCCCGCAATCGGGGACGCGTTGCCGGCGAGCGGAAACGGCCGTGAAAACCTCAAGGAGATACTGTGACAAATAAGTACGACGACCTGCGCCAATGGCTCGACCAAGTCGAGGCCATCGGCGAATTGGCGCGCCCGCTCGGCGCCGACTGGAACCTGGAGATCGGTGGCGTTTCGGAACTTGATTACAAGAAACGCGGTCCTGCGCTCTTGTTCGACAAGATCAAGGGCCACGCCGCTGGTTTCCGCGTGCTCACCTCGTCGACCAACAGCGCGCGCCGGCTCGGTCTTACCCTGAGGATGGGGGCGGACCACACCGACGCGTCGCTGGTCTCTGACCTGCGTGGCGCGCCCAGCCGGTGGGAGGAAGCGTCGAAGAATTTCGCCCCGGTATTCGTGGAAAGCGGGCCCGTCTTCGAGAACGTCATGGAAGGCGATGCCGTCGATCTGCTCAAGTTTCCGACGCCGTTCTGGCACGCAGCCGATGGCGGCCGCTATATCGGCACCGGCGTCGCGGTCGCGACCATCGATCCCGAAGAGGGCTGGGTCAACCTGGGCGCCTATCGCTCGATGCTCATGGACAAGAATCACGTGACGCTCTCCATCGTTCAGGGCAAGCACGGTCACATCCACAACCAGAAATGGATGGAGCGCGAAGG
>JACQTO010000227.1 GCA_016210745.1 Betaproteobacteria bacterium | reverse complement strand
CGCACCAACACGCTGGTGATTTTCATCAACCAGATCCGCATGAAGATCGGCGTCATGTTCGGCAATCCCGAGACCACCACCGGCGGCAATGCGCTCAAGTTCTACGCCTCGGCGCGGCTCGATATCCGCCGCATCGGCGCGATCAAGAAGGGCGACGAGGTGATCGGCTCGGAGACGCGCGTCAAGGTGGTCAAGAACAAGGTCGCGCCCCCGTTTCGCGAGGCGATATTCGACATCCTCTACGGCAAGGGCATCTCGCGCGAGGGCGAGATCATCGAACTGGGCGTCAACTGCGGCATCGTCGACAAGTCCGGCGCCTGGTACGGATACAAGAAGGACCGCATCGGCCAGGGCAAGGACAATGCGCGCGAATATCTCGAGGAGCACCCGGAACTCGCCGCCGAGATCGAGGCGCGGATCCGCGAAAAGCTCGGCGTGAAAAACCCCTCGGCTGCTGCGGCGCCAGTCGAAGTGTAAGAAAAAATGGGGTCAGAGTAACTTTTCGGGAAAGTGGGAGAAATTGGGGTCAGAGTAACTTTTCCCTGTGCAGCCTTGCATTGTGGAATTACAGATGCGGAAAAGTTACTCTGACCCCAATTTTTCGCTGCGCGAGCGGGCCCTGCGGTTCCTCGCGCGGCGCGAGCACAGCAGGCGCGAGCTGGAGCGCAAGCTCGCCCCGCACGCCGAGAGTCCGGCCGAACTCCAGTCGCTGCTCGATGAACTCGAGGGCAAAAAGCAGCTCTGCGACGAGCGCTACGCCGAAGGGCGCGCGCGCGTGCTTTCGCGCAAGTACGGAGCGGCCCGCATCGAGCACGACCTTCGTGTTCACGGCGTCGCCGGCGAAGCGGCCGATGCGGCCGCGCTCGAGGCCCGCGCGACCGAGTTCGATCGCGCCCGCGAAGTTTGGCGGCGCAAGTTCGGCCGCGCCGCCGTGAATATCAAGGAACGCGCCCGGCAAGCGCGATTTCTGCAAGGCCGCGGTTTCAGCGCCGAGGTCATCAACCGCGTCCTTCGCTTGGACGACGAGTAGTCGACGCGGGCGAGACATTTGCTACGCTGCCGTATATTCCGCGCTTTGCGGCGGCTGCGTCCGGCACCGAATCGCGTTACCATCGCCGCAAAAGAATTTCTCGGCGGGCGATGACACAAGAACACACCGGCTGGCTGGACGAACTGCGCTCCGCGTATCTCTACCGGGTCATCGCCGAGTGCGAACGCGGCACGCCGCGCGAGACTCTGTTTCGCAGCCTCGCTACCGAAGCCGAAGTCCAGGCGAAGATCTGGGCCGAAAAAGCGGGCATGCCGCTCCCTGTCTATCGGCCCGACCTGCGCACCCGGATTGTTGCGGGATTGGCGCGGGCGCACGGTCCGCGTGCGATGCGCGCGGTCCTTGCGGCGATGAAGGTGCGCGGGCTTTCGATCTACACGCACGCCGCGCCGGGCCATCCGGCCCCGACTTCGATCGACGGCATGGAGTCGCGCCACCGCGGGATGGGCGTCGGAGGCAATCTGCGTGCGGCGGTATTCGGCATCAATGACGGTCTGGTATCCAACATGTCGCTCATACTCGGCGTCGCCGGCGCCGACGTTGGCGCGAGCGCTATCCTGCTCTCCGGGATCGCCGGATTGCTGGCCGGCGCGTTCTCCATGGCCGCGGGCGAATACGTATCGGTGCGCTCGCAGCGCGAGATGTACGAGCACCAGATCGGGCTGGAACGAAACGAACTTGCCGAGTACCCCGCGGAGGAGGCCGAGGAGCTGGCGCTGATTTACGCCGCGCGCGGCATGCCGAAGGATCAAGCGATCGAACTGGCCCGTCGCACCATCGCCGACCCGGAGAAAGCGCTCGACACACTGTCGCGCGAGGAACTCGGCCTCAATCCGGATGATCTGGGTTCGCCCTGGGGCGCTGCCTCCTCATCGTTCGTCTCGTTTGCCATCGGCGCCGGTGTGCCGCTGGTCCCGTTCGCCTTTGCCTCGGGCGACAAGGCGCTGCTCGGCGCAGTCGCCTTCACCGGCGTTGCGCTGTTCGCGATCGGCGCTGTGATCAGCCTGTTCACCGGCAGGAGTGCGCACCGCGACGGTCTGCGCATGCTGGGCATCGGGGCGGCCGCCGGCGGCATCACCTACCTCGTCGGCAAACTGATGGGCGTGGTAATCAATTAGTCACTTGCAAGCTAACTGTTGAATAATTTTGCGAAGATTGGGTTTCTAAATGAGTCTCCCCCTTTTCGTGCAGTTGCTTGCAACTGCACGAAAAGGGGGAGATTGATAAACGGCAAAACCAGCATCCTTGGTTCCGGCTCGTCGGCTTAAGGAGAACATGCATACGGCACAGGTGCTCCAAAGTTTCGCGGGATTCCTCGCGTTGCACGTCCTCTCCTGGCTGATCTCGGAGCGCCGGTGGGTGATTGCCTGGCGCACCGTCGTCTCCGGCATGCTGCTCACGCTGGGCTTGGGCCTGCTGCTGCTGAAGGTGCCTACGGTGAGCGAATTGTTCCTCGCTCTGAACAATCTGGTCACCGTGCTGGAACAGGCAACTCAGCACGGAACTTCGTTCGTACTCGGCTATCTCGGCGGCGGGCCGCTGCCTTACGAAGAGACTCAGCCGGGCGCCTCCTTCATTTTCGCCACCCGGGCGCTGCCGCTGGTGATCGTTGTTTCGGCGCTCTCCTCGCTCCTATTCTACTGGCGCATCCTGCCGTGGATCGTCCGCGCTTTCTCGCTCCTGCTCACCAGAACCATGGGCGTGGGCGGCGCGATCGGCCTTTCCTCGGCGGCCAATGTGTTCGTCGGCATGGTCGAAGCGCCGCTGTTCGTGCGGCCGTACATCGCCAAGATGAGCCGAAGCGAGCTGTTCGTGATGATGACCTGCGGCATGGCCACGATAGCCGGCACCGTGATGGTGCTCTACGCCAGCGTGCTGGGCAAAGTCATACCGGACATCCTGGGGCACTTGCTGATCGCCTCCATCATCTCGACCCCGGCCGCAATCGTGGTGTCGATACTGATGGTTCCCCCGGAGGGCGGACTGACCGAAGGCGAACTGGTGCCCTCGCAACAGGCAACGAGCAGCATGGACGCCGTCACCAGGGGAACCATCGACGGGGTCGCGCTGTACATCAACATCATCGCGATGCTGGTGGTTCTGGTGGCGCTGGTGGCGCTGGCAAACTACCTGCTCGCATTCTTGCCTTCGTTGGCGGAGAACCCGATTACGCTTCAGCGGATTCTGGGTTGGATCATGGCGCCGCTCGTCTGGGTGATGGGTATACCGTGGTCGGAGGCGCCGACCGCCGGTGCGCTCATGGGAACCAAGACAATACTGAACGAGTTCATCGCCTATCTCGATCTTGCGGCGCTGCCCCAGGATTCACTTTCCAATCGCAGCGAGCTGATGATGGTCTACGCCATGTGCGGGTTCGCCAACCTCGGAAGCCTGGGCATCATGATCGGGGGCCTCACGACCATGTGCCCGGAGCGGCGCGAGGAAATCGTTTCGCTGGGGGGAAAGACCATCGTCTCGGGAACGCTCGCCACCCTGATTGCTGGCAGCGTCGTCGGAATCCTGTACTGAAGGTGGCTACCTCTCCACCCATTGCGGCTCCAAGCTTGCCGGAGAAGCCAGTATCCGATGAAACTCAAGCGTCGAACATAAGGCGATGACGCACCGGCATACATCGGGTTCCGCGGGCCGTCCCGTCGACGGTGCCGGGAAGGGCCGGGGAGGGCGAATTTTCTACGGCTGGTGGATGGTCGCCTCGGCCTGCGGGCTGCAATTCATGCAGTCCGGCCTGCTGCTCCAGTCCCTGGGCGCCTACATCGCGGTCCTGCGCGAGGAATTCGGCTGGAGCAAAACGGCGCTATCGGGCGCCGCGGTGATCATGCAGATGGAAAACGCACTGCTTGGGCCCATCCAGGGCTGGATTGCCGATCGCTTCGGGCCGCGCGGGATGATCCGCGGCGCTATCGTCGTTTTCGGCGTTGGCTTCATTCTGCTCAGCCGAGTCGAATCGCTGGCCGGCTTCTATGGCGCGTTCCTGGTGCTTGCGCTCGGTTCGGCACTCTCGGGATACTTCCCGCTCACAGTGACCCTGGTCCAATGGTTCGAGCGCAAGCGGGCGCGGGCGCTTTCGAGCATGCAGTTGGGCTTCGCGGCGGGCGGCATGGCGGTGCCCGCGGTCGCTTGGTCGCTGCTGAGCTTCGGTTGGCGCGAGACGGCGTTCGCCTCCGGCGTGCTTATCATCGTCCTCGGCCTGCCGCTTGCCTCCATGCTGCGCGGGCGCCCGGAGGACCACGGCGAAACCGTGGACGGCGAGCCGCTGCCATCGGGTCCGTCCGCCGGGGTTGCGGCCGGCGTGTCAAACGGCCCACGCGACTACACCACCAAGGAGGCGCTGCGAACGCCCGCGTTCTGGTTCATATCGTTCGGACACGGATTCGCTCTTCTTACCGTGAGCGCGGTGAACGTGCATGCCATTACCCACATGAAGGAGGGCCTGGGCTACTCCATTCCCACGGCGGCGCTGGTGATCGGAATCATGACCTTCAGCCAGTTCGGCGGCATCCTGCTTGCCGGTACGATCGGCGACCGCTTCGAGAAACGCCTTCTTTCGGCCGGGTGCATGGTGCTTCACATGGTCGGACTGGTATTTCTCACCTACGCCGCCGTGTTCGGCATGGTGATCGCTTTCGCCGTCGTGCACGGCCTCGCCTGGGGACTCCGCGGACCCCTGATGGGCGCGATTCGCGCGGATTATTTCGGCCGCAGCTCGATCGGGCTGATCATGGGTTTTTCTTCGATGGTTGCCCTTGTCGGGCAGGTGAGCGGGCCGATGATCGCTGGAATCCTCGCCGATGCGACGGGCAACTACCGGGCGGGCTTCACGGTGGTTGCAGTGCTTTCGGGGTTGGGTTCGGCGTTCTTCTTCTTTGCCAAGCCTCCGCACGCTTCCGGTCGGATTTCGCGCTAATCAGACGAGAATTGGCGATGTTGGCGGGGATTGGGTTTCTACAGAGTCTCCCTTTCCGTGCAGTTGCAAGCAACTGCACGGAAAGGGGAGATCGATATAACGGCAAAATCGGCGCTGCTCATTCCGGCTCGTTCCGATAGCTCGAACTCATGATTCGAGCGAGCGCCAGAACCACCTTGGCTAACTACAGGCTTGACATGAGCCGTAGAATCCCCCCGCGTTGCGTCGCGCGGCGATTCAGGTGAAAATGCCCGGACTTCATTAAGCCAGTCGCGGCGACTCCGGTCGCGGTCCCCCATGAAATCGGCCGAGATCCGATCCAAATTCCTGCAGTTTTTCGCCGAGCGCGGGCACACCGTCGTCGCCTCCAGTTCGCTCGTGCCCGCGAACGACCCGACCCTTCTATTCACCAATTCGGGCATGGTGCAGTTCAAAGACGTGTTCCTGGGCAAGGAATCGCGCCCTTATCGGCGCGCCGCCACATCGCAGCGCTGCGTTCGCGCCGGCGGCAAACACAACGATCTGGAGAACGTCGGCTACACCGCCCGCCACCACACGTTCTTCGAAATGCTGGGCAATTTCAGCTTCGGCGATTATTTCAAGCGTGAGGCGATCCGCCATGCGTGGGACTTGATCACGCGCGTCTACAAACTGCCGGCCGATCGGCTCTGGACCACCGTCTACCACGAGGATGACGAGGCCTACGACATCTGGACCAAGGAAATCGGCGTGCCGGCCGAGCGCTGCGTGCGCATCGGCGACAAAGCGGGCGCGCAGAAGTACCAGAGCGATAATTTCTGGCAGATGGCGGATACCGGCCCGTGCGGACCGTGCAGCGAGATTTTCTGGGACCACGGTCCCGGCATCCCCGGGGGACCGCCCGGATCGCCGGAGGCCGACGCTGACCGCTACATCGAGATCTGGAACCTGGTGTTCATGCAGTACAACAGGGAAAAAGGCGCCGACGGCAAGGACGTCATGACGCCGCTGCCCAAACCGTGCGTAGATACGGGCATGGGCCTGGAGCGCATCGCCGCGGTGCTCCAGGGCGTGCACTCCAATTACGAGATCGACCTGTTCCGGGAACTGATCGCTGCCGGCGCCCGCGAGACGCATACCCGGGACCTTGCCTCCAACTCGCTCAAAGTAATCGCCGATCACATCCGCGCCTGCGCTTTTCTGATCGTGGACGGCGTGATCCCCGGCAACGAAGGCCGCGGCTACGTGCTCCGGCGCATCATCCGCCGCGCCATCCGTCATGGCTATCAGCTCGGGCAGAAGGAACCGTTCTTTCACCGCCTCGTCGACGACTTGGCCCGAATCATGGGGCAGGCGTATCCGGAGCTCGCCAAGGCAAGAGAGCGCGCCGCGCAGGTTCTGAAGAGCGAAGAGGAGCGTTTCACCGAGACCATCGAAAACGGAATGAAGATGCTCGAGGGTGCGCTCAGGCAGGGTGAAAACGGTTCGACCCGGCTGCTCGATGGGGAAACGGTCTTTCAGCTCTACGACACGTTCGGTTTTCCCGTCGACCTCACTGCCGACATCGCGCGCGAGCGCGGGGTGACCATCGACTATTCCGGGTTCGAGGCCGCGATGGAACGCCAGCGCGAGCGCGCCCGCGGCGCCTCCAAATTCCAGATGACCACGACGGTGGAGTATTCAGGCAGACCCACCGAATTCCACGGCTACGACACGCTCGCTCTCGAGGCGACCGTGTTGGCGATCTACCGCGAGGGGACGCCGGTCGATGAAATCGCCGCCGGGGAACCGGCAGTCGTAGTGCTCGACCGCACGCCGTTCTATGCCGAGTCCGGCGGCCAGGTGGGAGACCGCGGCGAACTCGCCGGCAGTGCCGGCACGTTCATCGTCGATGACACGACCAAGATCCAGGCCGAAGTATTCGGACACAAGGGCACTTTGAAAGTCGGCCGCCTGCATGTCGGCGCTAAGGTCATGGCCGCAGTGGACACGCCCGCGCGCGAGCGCGCTGCGTGGAACCATTCGGCGACCCACCTCCTGCACGCGGCGCTGCGGCAGGTGCTGGGCAATCACGTGCAGCAGAAAGGCTCTTTGGTCGATCCCCAGCGCACGCGCTTCGACTTTTCGCACAACGAGCCGATGAGCGAAGCGCAGATTCGCGAGGTCGAAGCGCTGGTGAACCGCGAGATCCGCCGCAACGCCGAGGTTTCGGCGCGCATCATGAAGTACGACGAGGCGATCCGCGCCGGCGCCATGGCGCTGTTCGGCGAAAAATACGGCGACGAGGTGCGTGTGGTCGGCATGGGCGGTTTTTCCACCGAACTGTGCGGGGGCACGCATGTGAAGCGCACCGGCGATATCGGGTTCTTCAAGATCGTTTCCGAATCCGGCGTGGCGGCGGGCATTCGCCGCGTCGAGGCGGTTACCGCAGACGGGGCACTCGCCTGGGTGCAGGCCCAGGAGGCAATGATCGCCGAGGCGGCGCAGGCGCTCAAGTCGCGGCCGACCGATTTGTCGCAAAAGATCGCGCAGACCCTCGACAGCGTCCGCTCGCTGGAGAAGGAACTGGCGCGCCTGAAATCGAAGATGGCGGTCTCTCAGGGCGAGGACCTCGCCGCGCAGGCGCTCGAAGTGAAAGGCGCAAGAGTGCTCGCGGCGCGGATCGAAGGCGCCGACGCCAAGACCCTGCGCGAGGCCCTGGACCAGTTGAAGGACAAGCTCAAATCGGCTGCGATTGTGCTCGCTGCGAGCGAGGGCGACAAAGTGAGCCTGGTCGCCGGTGTGACCGCGGATCTCACGGCCAAAGTGAAGGCGGGCGAGCTGGTGAATTTTGTCGCCCGGCAGGTCGGGGGAAAGGGCGGCGGCAGGCCCGATATGGCGCAGGCCGGCGGAACCGACGCGGCGAATCTCGCGTCGGCGCTCGAATCCGTTGCCGGCTGGGTTGGCGAACGGCTGTAGTGGGTTATGAGTTCATTGTTGACACTTCTGGTGTGGATTTTGATGTTATATAGGTCTCGTGTTTTTGTCCCGTTGCAACTTCGCAACGGGACAAAAACACGAGATTGAATAAAGGCAAATTCAGCCTTCTTGGTTCCGGCTCGTCCGGGCCGGGGCGATGCGCGCACCCTCGTGCAGCTTATATGCAGTAGCGTTAGTCTAATTACGGCAGCGGGCAAGATTCCAAACACTTCAGACAAGGCAATCATCATGAGCGCACAGCAGGATTACGAGGACATTCTCTACGCGGAACAGGACGGGGCGGCGACCATCACCATCAACCGTCCGGCAAAGTACAACGCTTTTCGCGGCAAGACCTGCGAGGAGCTGATTCACGCCTTGGGCCGCGCCGGATGGAACAAGGCCATCGGCGTGATAGTGCTCACCGGGGCCGGAACCAAGGCCTTTTGCACCGGCGGCGACCAGTCTGCGCATGAGGGCGCGTACGATGGTCGGGGGACCATCGGGCTGCCGATGGAGGAACTGCACGCGACGATTCGCGGCGTGCCGGTGCCCGTGATCGCCAAGGTGCGCGGCTACGCCATCGGCGGCGGCAACGTCCTGGCGACGCTGTGCGATCTCACGATCGCCTCGGAGACCGCGATATTCGGGCAAGTCGGACCGAAGATGGGGTCGGTCGATCCCGGATTCGGGACCGCGTACCTCGCGCGTATCGTCGGCGACAAGAAGGCGCGCGAGATCTGGTACCTGTGCCGCCGCTACTCCGCCAAAGAGGCCCTCGAGATGGGGCTCGTGAACAAGGTCGTGCCCGATGACCAGCTCGACGCCGAAGTGGATGCATGGTGTCGCGAGATCGCGGAGAAGAGCCCGACCGCGATCGCCATCGCCAAGCGCTCGTTCAACGCCGATACGGACAGCATCGCCGGCATCGGCGGCCTGGGCATGCAGGCCTTGAAGCTCTACTACGATTCCGAGGAATCCAAGGAGGGCGTGCGGGCGCTGAGCGAGAAGCGCAAAGCGGATTTCCGCCGCTACGTGAAATAGCGCTTGCGATTACTGCGCCGTCCAGCCGCCGTCGACCGTAAGCGTCGATCCGGTGACGAACGAGGACTCGTCGCAAGCCAGATACAGTATGCCGTAGGCGATTTCCTCCGGGCTGCCGATGCGGTTCATGGGGTTGCGTTGCTCCATTTCCCGCCGCAACTCGGCCGGATTCCGGCTCTGGGCGAACATGGTGTCGAGAATGGGCGTATCGGTGTTTCCCGGCGCTATGCAGTTCACCCGGATATGGTCGGCCGCATGGTCGACGGCCATCGCCTTGGTCAAAGCTACGATCGCGCCCTTGCTGGCGCAATAGGCGGCAAGGTCGCGCAATCCGATCGTCGCCAAGACCGATGCGGTATTGACGATCACACCGCCGCCCTGCGCGCGCATTGCCGGAATGGCGTATTTGCAGCCGTAGAACACGCCGTTCAAATTGACCGCTATCAGCTTGTTCCAGTCGTCCTCGTCGGTATCGACGACGTTGCCTTTGATGCTGTAGCCCGCGTTGTTGACCAGTACGTCGATCCGGCCGAATTCCCCGACCGCCTTTCGAATCATGGCGCGAACGCTGTCGCGGTTGGCAACATCGACGGCGATCGCGACAGCGCCGCTGCCTGCGAGTGATGCAACCTCTTGCGCCGCGTGCAGGTCCTTGTCGGCAACCATCACCTTGGCACCCTCCCGGCCGAAAAGCAGGCACACGGCGCGTCCTATCCCCGAACCGCCGCCCGTAACGATGCAGATCTTGCTCTGGAGTCTCACGTAGGTTTCCCTTGGTCGCTTACGAGCTAAGTCTTAACGATTCTGGCGAAGATTTTGCTGTCTCTAGGTCTCGTGTTTTCATGCAGTTGCGAACTCGCAACTGCATGAAAACACGAGATCGAAAAAAGGCAAGAACACCCTTGTTGGTTCCAGTCTTGTCTGGCGTAGGATCACTCAATACATAACCGAGCCGCCGTCGACGACCAGCATCTGCCCGGTGACGAAGTCGCTCTCCGGGGAGCAAAGGTAGATCAGCGTTCCGCACATGTCTTCCGGTACGGATTCGCGCTTGATGGCGCGGGTCGCAACTTGGTAGTCCAGCAGGTCGGTTTTCCAATCGGGATGGGCGCGCACCGCCTCGGTAATCACCAGGCCGGGCGCCAGCGTGTTGACCCTGATGCCGTCATCGCCCAGTTCTCGTGCCAGGCAGCGGGTCATGGCGACGATCGCCCCTTTTGAGGTGACGTAGTGCAGCATCAGAGGATTGCCCTTGAGCACCGTGCCGGAGGCGATATTGACGATCTTGCCGTATTTTCTCTTGCGCATTTCCGGAGCCGCCGCTTTGGCGCATTCGAATGCGCCGCGGACATTGACGGCCATCACCTTGTCCCATTCGGCGCTGTCGATTTGCTCGAAAGATTTCAATGCTAGCGTGGAAAATACCGCGGCGTTGTTGACCAGAATATCGAGGCTGCCGAATTCCCGGACTGTCTCTGCGACCGTGTGCTTTACAGACGGCGGATCGGTAACATCCAAAGGCATGGCCAGCGCCTTGCCGCCGGCTGCTGCTATGGCCTCGGCCACCGGCGTGGAATCAAGCACGTCCCCGATCACGACTGCTGCACCCTCGGCCGCCAGTGCTTTGGCGTAGCGCGCACCGATCCCTTGAGCCGCTCCGGTCACAATGGCAACGCGACCCTTCAATCTTCCTGCGAATTCCATTGGCACTTTTCTCCTTAGGGACCTACAAATCTGCTGTTGACGAATTTGGCGAAGATTTGGTCTCCGAATTCGTCTCCCCTTTTCGTGCAGTTGCTTGCAACTGCACGAAAAGGGGAGATTGATCAACGGCAAGACCTGCTTCACCGGTTCCGGCTCGTCCGGCTTAGGGACCTATAGCCCCGTGCGACATCGGTGGTCCTTCGCAGCGGTGTCAGCGTGGACTTGGAATGTAGCGCATGCTAGGCTGACAAGCACTGGGGAACCGGGTTCTTTTGGAGGAGTCATGGGAGCGATTTCAAGATTGGTTTTCGCCGCCGTCGGGCTTTTCGCGGCGAGCACGGTGCTTGGGCAGACGCCGCCGGCCGTGAATCTGCTTATCGGCAACGCGACAGTCAACGACGCTCAGGCCGCCGTCAACGACAAGTTCGCTGAACTGCTGACCAAGTACTCCAACGGCCGCTTCAAGGCTTCCGCGCGCCACGGCGAAGCCCTGGGAAACAACGCCCAAATGCTGGCTGCACTGCAGGCCGGTGCAGTGCATGGAAGAATCTTCCCGGTCGGATTCGCCTCCACGGTGGTGCCGGAACTTTCCCTTTGGGACATGCCATTTCTGCTCCCGAGCGAACCGGCGAGGGCCACGGCTTTCGCGGCGCAGAGCAAGGCTGCCGCCAAGATGAAGGAGCTGGCCGAGCAAAAGGGCATCCACGTTCTGGGCTTTCATGGCATCGGACCCGAGAGCCTTCTGACCAAGTTCCCGGTAAACAAACTCGCGGACGTCCAGGGCAAGAAGTTCCGGGTGATTCCGTCCCCGGCCCGGGTAGGTTCATTCCAGGACTGGAGCGCAGTTGCCCGTCCGATGGAGTTCAGCGAGGTGTACACCGCCCTGCAGCAGGGCACGCTCGATGGCATGGAGAACCCGCCCGACGTCATCTTCAAGATGAAACATTTCGAAGTGGCCAAGTACTTCACGATCACCAACCACCGCACACAAATCTCCATCTTCATGGTCAGCAAGAAGTGGTTCGACGGACTGCCGCAGGACCTCAAGGACGTGGTGACCAGGGCGGGCAAGGATACCATCGCTTTCGCCGACACGATCTACACCAAGTCGCAACAAGATAGTCTGGAATTGATGAGGAAGGCGATAACGGTCACCAGCATGCCGGCGGCCGAGCTGCAGAAGATGAAGGACGCGGTCCGCAAGGGTGTCTGGGAAAAAATGAAGAACGACCCGCAGAGAGGCCCGATGGTGAAACTGCTCGAGGAAGACTCGGCCCGCTTCAACAAGAAGTAGGCTGGAAATTCGGCAGAAATTCTGCTGCAATAGGTTCACCGACGCCGCGCGAACGGATTCGATGTTTCGGGCCGGCGGCTTGAGCCTAACTTCCGGCGTGGCATACTGGGCTTGCTAAACTGCGGCGTCCATGATTGAATCCGGCTAGAGAAAGACCGACATGGCCCATCGCTTCGCTTTTTGGTTTTATTGCTTTCCCCGGACGCTGGCGCCAGGGACGGACTAGTTTTACCCGCAACGAATCCTGAGAACCGCCAGCGCTGAACAAGCCTGGCGGTTTTGGTTTTCTGACACGCGTCAGACGCTCACGAGGCAACACGACATGACCACCGACAACTTCCACTCACTGGCCCCTGCCGACCGGACCTCGCTCACCGACGACGAACGCATCGAGAACATCGTTCCGTTGCCGCCGCCGGAGCATCTCATCCGTTTTTTCCCTATTCAGGGCACGGAGGCCGAATCGCTGATCGCCGACACCCGCCGGCGGGTTCGCGACATACTTCATGGCCGCTCCGACCGGCTGCTGGTGGTGATGGGGCCGTGTTCGATCCACGATCCCGACGCGGCGCTCGAATACGCCGGCCGGCTTGCGGTGGCTCGGCTGCAGTACGCCATGGAGCTGGAAATCCTGATGCGGGTCTATTTCGAGAAGCCGCGCACCACCGTCGGCTGGAAAGGCTTGATCAACGACCCCTACATGAACGGCAGCTTCCGCATCAACGAGGGCCTGCGCATTGCCCGGGATCTGCTGTTGCGCATCAACCGGCTCGGCGTGCCCGCCGGATCGGAGTTTCTCGACGTGATTTCACCGCAGTACATCGGCGACTTGATCAGCTGGGGCGCCATCGGAGCGCGCACCACGGAGTCGCAGGTGCATCGGGAGCTTGCCTCGGGGCTTTCGGCGCCGATCGGTTTCAAGAACGGAACGGACGGGAATGTGAAAATCGCGGTGGACGCGATCCTTGCCGCGCGGCAGAAGCATCATTTCATGTCGGTGCACAAGAACGGCCAGGTCGCGATCGTCGAAACGCGCGGCAACGAGGATTGCCATCTCATCCTGCGCGGCGGCAAGAAGCCCAATTACGACTCGGCGAGCGTCATGGCCGCGGCCAAGGCGCTTGCCGCTGCGGGTGTGACGCAACGGTTGATGATCGACTGCAGCCATGCCAACAGCGGCAAGGACCCGTTGCGCCAGGCCGAAGTGTCGGCCGATGTCGCGGCCCAGATCACCGCCGGCGACGAGCGCATTTTCGGCGTGATGGTGGAATCGCACCTCAAGGCCGGCCGGCAGGACCTCGTGCCCGGGTGCGAACTGGTCTACGGCTTGAGCGTCACCGATGCCTGCATCGGATGGGAGCACAGCATGCCGCTGCTCGACAATCTCGCCGAAGCGGTGCGGCTGCGCCGCGAAAGGTGTTCCCAGAAAGAGCAAGACCTGGCGCAATGAGGCAGGCGTCAGCGGGTCTCGCGTTAAATGAGCGACAGCCAGTCACTTGCAGGTTTGCTGTTGACGAACTTGGGGAAGGTTTGGTTTCTAAATTCGTCTCCCCTTTTCACGCAGTTGCGTGCAACTGCGTGAAAAGGGGAGATTGATAAACGGCAAAACCAGCTTCCTTGGTTTTGGCTCGTCCGGCTTAGGTTCTTGGATCGCGCGATACGCCCGCCCCGCGCGGCCTGATCTGCCGCGAACAGAACCCGCGTCCGCGCGCTTGGGTGGCGGGTATAATCGCGCACTCATGCGCGCCCCATACGCCGCATTGCAGCGGCATCCGCTCTTCGTCGTCGTCGCGCTCACGCTCGCCTTCCGCTTCTGGCTCGCGGCGGTGTTTCCAATTACCGGCGACGAGGCCTATTTCATCTATTGGGGCGCGAACCCCGACTGGGGTTTCTACGACCACCCGCCGATGGTCGGCTGGCTGCTCGCGCTGCTGCTGCAAGCGTCATCCGCCGAATGGGTTCTGCGGCTCCCCGCGATTCTCGCGCCGGCGATCATCGCCGGCGCGCTCTATCTCGGCCTGCGTGATCGCGGCGAGGATAAGGCGGTGCTTGCCTGTCTGGGTTTTCTGCTCGTGCCGATCAACGTTTGGAACGTCTTCATCACCACCGATACGCCGCTGGTGCTGCTTTGCTTCTTCTCGCTGCTCGCGTTCCGGCGCGCCATCGAATGCGGCCAGGCATTTTTTTTTGCGCTCTCGGGGGTCCTCCTCGGGCTGGCGTTCCTGTCGAAATATTTCGCGGCGCTTCTCGGCCTGGTGTACCTCGGCTACCTGCTCGCCTCGCCGCGCGATGAGCGAGCGTGGGGCGGATTCTGGCTGACTTTTGCCTGCGCGTTGCCGTTTGCGGCGGCAAACGCCTGGTGGAACTGGGAGCACTGCTGGGCCAACCTCATGTTCAACCTGTACAACCGCCATGGCGAGGCGGGCCTGTCGTGGAAGACGCCGCTGCTCTATGCGCTGATGCTGCTCTACGTGCTATCGCCGGTCGCCCTGGTGCAACTGGCGCGCGGCCGCGCCGGCCTGGCGGCGCGCTGGCGCGAACCCTCGTTCCGGCTGTTTGCCGTGGCGAGCGCGTTGCCGCTGGCACTCTTCGCATTGCTCTCCGCGCTGAAGACCATCGGGCTGCATTGGGTGCTGTCGTTTGTGCCGTTCTTCTATGCCTTGGCGGCGCTTGTGCTCTCGGTCCGGCAACTGCGGGCCTCGGTCGTGTTTCTCGGCATTTTCAGCCTGGTGCACGCAAGTGCCGTGCTGGTTGCCGGCGCGCTTCCGCTCGAGGTCTGGTCCAAGAGCCGGCTCTACGACGGCATCGTGTTTCACTTTCGCATCGGCGACATCGCGCGCGAGCTCGCGCGCTACCGGGGCGAATTCGAACTCGCTGCCGACGGCTACTCGCCCGCGGTCACGACATCCTTTTATCTCGGGCGTGCCGCCGCGACGGCAGGCTCGGCCGGCGGTGCGGATGAATCCCCGACCAACTTACTCAGGAATTCGTACGTATTCGTGTTCGGCAACGCGTCCTCGCACGCGCGCCACGATGACATCCTGACCGACTTCCGCCGGTTGGCGGGAAAGAACATCCTCGTCTTCAGGAAGAATCCGCCGGAAGCGAGTGATTACGCGCCGTATTTCCGCTCGGTGGAGTACCGCAGTCTGTCGCTCTCAGGCGCGACCTTTCACTTGGTGTTCGGCCGCGGCTTCGATTACGCCGCCTACCGGGACCGCGTGCTTGCCCCGCTTCGCGACAAGTACTATGCGATTCCGCGGTATCTGCCGCAGGGGCGATGCTATTTTTGCGAGCGCTATTTCGGCGCTTCGACCTGCCCGCCACCCGGCGGCAAGGCGATATAGCCATGGCTCGCACCGTCGCGCTCGTCCGATTGATGCGGCCGCACCATTGGGTCAAGAACGGATTCGTTCTTGTCGGTGTCCTTTTCGGCCACGGCTGGACGGATGCGAAACTGGTCATGCAGGCGGCGCTCCTCTTTGCCGCATTTTGCCTGGTCTCCAGCGCCGTCTACGCGCTGAACGACGTCATGGACCGCGAAGCCGACCGCAGGCACCCGAAAAAGCGCGAGCGTCCGGTGGCCGCAGGTCGCGTTTCTCCGAGTAAAGCGCTCGGGTTTGCGCTGGCGCTTGCTCTCGCCGGCCTATTCCTTGCCTCGCGGGTCTCGCTACCGGCGCTTGGATTCGCCGTGGCCTATATGGCGCTGAACGCCGGCTACAGCGCCGGACTGCGGGAAGTCGCGATCCTGGATGTGTTCATTATCGCCGCCGGGTTCATGCTGCGCATTCTCGCCGGTACCGTGGGTTTGGGTATCGCCCCCTCGCACTGGCTGCTCCTGTGCGGCTTGATGGTGACGGTGTTCCTCGGATTCGCCAAGCGCCGGGCCGAGCTCGGCGCTGGGCGAACGCCGCGGGGCGAGACGAGCGCGCACTGGGAGTCCAAGGCAATGGATCGAAACGAGGAACACGTCGCTGCGCGCAGCGCACTGGCCAATTACACCCCCGCGCTGCTCGACCACATGATCTGGCTCAGTGCAGGCGGCACTCTGGTCACTTATGCGCTGTATACCGTTGACAACGTTACGATCCTTACGCACGGCACCGACAAGCTCGCCTATACGGTCGCGTTCGTGCTCTATGGATTGTTTCGATACCTCTATGTTCTCTATCGTCGCGGCGGGGGCGCGGACCCCGCGGTGGAGGTCCTGCGCGACCCGCATCTGCTCGCCGCCGTAACCGGATGGCTCGCTACGGCTCTAATGCTGATAGCCGGATAAGCCGAATTTGGGCATAATTTCACCCCCTCCAGCCAAATACTAGATACGCAGTCCGGCCGCGCCGGCCAAATAGAGACTGGACTCACTGCGACAATGAACGAAACCGTGGATCAGGAAAGGCTGCAGAATCTGGAAGCGTGCGGCGAGGCAGCCCCCTACGCAGACCAGATTCACAGCATGATCACGTATTCGCCGTTGTTCGAGAATTTCAGCCTGGAGGAAATACGCGTGCTAAGCCGCTTCATGCTGGCATACCGCGCGCAGCCCGGCATGGAGATCATCCGCGAGGGCGAGGCCGGCGATTTCATGCTGCTCTTGATCGAGGGTTCGGTCGAAGTGTTCAAACAGGATCGCTGGAATTCGCCGCGATTGATTGCCGTCGTCGAGCGCGGCAAGACCGTGGGCGAAATGTCGATGATCGACGGCGAGCCGCGCTTCGCCACCTGCGTGGCCGCCGAGCCTTGCTTGATCGCCGTGCTCTCGCGCGAAAATCTGGCGCGCATTATTCTGGAGCAGCCCATTTTGGGAGCGAAAATCCTGATGGAATTGGTACTCATGCTTTCGCAACGGCTTCGCCAAACGAGCGCGAAGCTGGTAAGCTTCATGGATAAGGAACCCGAGTGATTGGGTGTCGAGCTGACAATTCACTGACATGAAAAACGGGATTCCAGTAATGTGGCAAAATTTTAAGTTTGATTGAGGAGGAGCAATGAAAATAGTGAATGGCAGGGATTTCTGGGCCGGGGCGATGTTCATCGCCATCGGCCTGGGATTCATGATCGCATCGCGCGAATACCAGATGGGCTCTGCAGTGCGCATGGGGCCGGCGTATTTCCCGACGGTGCTGGGGGGCTTGCTCGCCGTTCTCGGACTGGCCGTATTCGCGCGCGGATTCGTATCCAGCATTCGCCACAGCCTGAACGTGTTTCCGTTCCGTCTGCCGATGATGATCACCGGCATCGTGATCGGGTTCATTGCGTACTATGGAGCGGACTGGATCAAGGGCCTGGGCTCTGCCGGCACCGTCATTCAATACCTCCTCAACGCCGCCTCGCTGCTGCTGATCATAGGGTCCTTCGGTCCAAAATCGCTGTTCGTGGTCATCGTCGCTGCGATCGCTTTCGGTTATCTGCTCAAACCGCTTGGTATGGTAGGCGCCACCGTCGTGCTCATCTTCGGCGCCGCCTGGGGCGGACATGAATTCAAGTTCACGGAAGTTGCGGTCATGACCGTGGTGCTCGCTATATTTTCAGTCCTGGTCTTCGTCTACGGATTAGGGCTTCCGATCAATCTCTGGCCCGAGTGGAGTTAAGCCATGGAAGGCCTCATTGCAAACCTCGCGCTCGGATTCGGCGTAGCGCTGTCGTTCCAAAACATACTCTACTGCCTCGGCGGCGTGATGCTCGGCACGCTGATCGGTGTGCTGCCGGGCATCGGTCCGGTGGCGACGCTTGCCATGCTGTTGCCGGTGACCTTCACGCTGCCGCCGGTCTCGGCCCTTATCATGCTTGCCGGCATTTACTATGGCGCGCAGTACGGCGGCTCGACCACCGCGATCCTGGTCAACCTCCCCGGGGAGGCATCCTCGGTGGTGACCTGCCTGGACGGCTACCAGATGGCGCGCCAGGGCAGGGCCGGTGCCGCCCTGGGCATTGCCGCCATCGGCTCGTTCATCGCCGGCACGTTCGCAACGCTCGTGATCGCGCTGTTCGCGCCGCCGCTGGCCGAAGTCGCGCTGAAGTTCGGTCCGGCCGAGTATTTCTCGCTCATGGTGCTGGGCCTGGTCGGCGCGACGGTGCTGGCGCACGGTTCGCTCATCAAGGCGATTGCGATGGTGCTGCTCGGCCTGCTGCTGGGGCTGGTGGGCACCGACGTCAATTCGGGCGTGGCGCGTTTCAACTTCGGTATTCCCGAACTCTCCGACGGCATCGGCTTCATCGGTGTAGCGATGGGGATTTTCGGCTTTGCGGAAATCATCAACAACCTCGAGCAGGGGGCAACGGGCAAGCGCGAGGTATTCACCAAGAAGGTCTCCGGCCTTTTGCCGACCCTTCAGGACTTCAAGGACTCGGCCGGATCGATCGTCCGCGGCATGCTGGTCGGCTCCTCGCTCGGGATCCTGCCGGGCGGGGGCGCGCTGCTCTCCTCGTTCGCCGCCTATACGCTGGAGAAGAAGGTCTCCAAGAACTCGGCCAACTTCGGCAAGGGCGCGATCCAAGGCGTTGCCGCGCCCGAGGCGGCCAACAACGCCGGTGCGCAGGCATCGTTCATTCCGCTGCTCACCCTCGGCATCCCCTCCAATCCGGTGATGGCGCTCATGATAGGCGCCATGATGATCCAGGGCATTGCGCCGGGACCGCAGGTGATGACCGAGCGCGCGGAACTCTTCTGGGGCATGATCGCGAGCATGTGGGTGGGCAACCTGATGCTGGTTGTCCTGAACCTGCCCTTGATCGGACTTTGGATCAAGCTGCTCACCGTCCCGTACCGGTTTCTCTATCCGGCGATCATGCTGTTTTGCTGCGTGGGCATCTACAGCCTTTCCAACAGTCCATGGGACGTGCTGCTCACCGGGCTGTGGGCTGTCGGGGGTTACGTATTCATGAAGCTCGAGTGCGAACCGGCGCCGCTCATCCTCGGCTTTATCCTCGGGCCATTGATGGAAGAGAACTTGCGCCGCGCCATGCTGCTCTCGCGCGGTGACCCGATCGTGTTCTTCACGCGGCCGATCAGTGCGACCATGCTCGGGATCACCTTGTTCCTCCTGTTCATCGTCATCGCGCCGGCGGTTCGCAAGAAGCGCGAGGAAGCGTTCGTCGAATAGCGCTTTCCAAGTCCCCTAGACTGAACAGCGCCCCATCTCCCGTAACGGGAGTGGGGCGTTTGTCATTATTGCCAGCCGCAGGGCGAAGCAATCTTTCGCGGCATTAAATCGTATCTCGGTCGGTCAATCCGAACCGAGGTCAGCGAGTTTGGGGAGCGGAGAACTTGGCCAATGCCCTCTCCAGTCGTCCATTGCCGACGTCGAAGTTGAGGGTGAAGGATAGGAGCGCCGGGCGCACCAGCTCGGTCCCCTTCGCACCGACGGGGGCGACGGGGAAGGTCACCTCGACCAGATCCTCGCGCCTGAGCAGCCTGAGCACCTTATGCTCACCCGTGGCGGCGTACTTCGCGCCTGACGATTGCCCCTCGCCGAACACGTTGAGCAGATCGATGGCGAGAATGACACGGGGCGGGCCGCCGAAGTCCGGATCGGTCACCAGGGTGATCGCAACGCGGGCGCGCCCGGATAGGGCGACATCCTCCGGGGCTCCCGCGACGGTGCCCGCGATCGGGACGACGACGTTGGCTATGGGGCGAGAGAATTGGGCAGCGGCGCTTGCCCAAACCAGGCTCGCCAGTATTCCGGCGATGAGCGCCAGGACGGCGGGTGTCGATCTCGGGTGAACTGTGTTCATGTCTTCCTCCTAGACTGGACGAGCCCGAAACAAGGAAGCTGGTTTGCCGTTTATCGATCTCCCCTTTTCCGGCAGTTGCATGCAACTGCCGGAAAAGGGGAGACGAATTCGGAAACCGAATCTTCGCCAAATTGTTCAACGTGTGCGCACATCACCGGGACGCCGAATTCTTGCGTTCCGCATGAAGTCCGGACGCCCCCTGCGCCTCCAGGTACCTGATCAGCATCTCCACGTCCCCGTCGCCCAGCCGCAGGTTGGGCATGCGCATCTCGTTGTACTTGGCAAAGAGTTGCAGGGCGATGGGGTCCTTTTCGGCCAACACCTTGTCCGGCGTCTTGATGTAGCGCGCAAGCCACGCCCTGTCGCGCGACCTCGTCACGCCCATCAGATCGGGTCCCAGGGCATTTCCCTTGCCTATGGTGTGGCAGGCGGAGCAGCGGGTGCGGAACAGATAGCTTCCCGCATCCATTCCCTCGATCGGGCGGGCCGCCGCATAGCTTTCCCCCTGCGCCTCCCGCTGGTTTTTCCAGCCGAGCAGGAAGGTGCTGATCTTCGTGGCGAGAAAGCGCGGGTTGTCCACCGAGGACTGGCGCATCCACTGCCCGGTCGGCTCGTTGCCGACCATGAGGCTGACGAGATGGCCATCGGGGTCGTAGACGTCCGTGCGGGACCACAACCCCAGCTTCTTCTGGATCAGGGCGATGTCCTCCTTCTTCCCGGTGAGGAACTGCCAGCCTTGCCCGACGCCAAATCTCTTCATGTACCCCTTGAGCACCTCGGGCGTATCGCGCTTGGGATCGATGCTGATCGAGTAGAAAAATATTTCCTTCCCAACCCGCTCGCCCAGAAGCTGGTGCACCCGAGCCAGGTTCGCGGTCATGAGCGGGCAATTGTCCTCGCAGTGGGTGTAGATGACGTTGATCACCACGGCCTTGCCCTTGAGCAAGTCGTCGTAGAAGCGGACTCTCCTGCCGTCCTGCGTGACCAGAGGGACGTTGGGAAAATAGTTCGCCCTCCAGCGCTGGACGGCGCCGATCGCGGGGCGGCTCGCATCGCTGCGCGCATCGCCCGTGCGCGCGCTGCGGGAGTGTTCGCCTTCATGCGCGTGAGCGAGGCCGACATAGGGCAGCGCCGCGGCGGCCGCGAACAACGCCGCAATGGCCAGCCCATGGTTCCCCCGCATGACGCTCACCGCGCTACCTCGCAGCTGCAACCAGGCCGGGAAGCCGGGCGCGCGATCGCTCCCGCGCGCCTGCCATCCCGCTTCGTGCACCGTTGCGGCATCATTTCTTGAACGCCGTAGGCAGAACATCGGTCGGATCCCGGAATTGCACTCCTTGCGGCGTCGGAATCGGGGTCGGCAGCGGCTTCAGGAATGCGCCGCCGGCGCCGTCGATTTCCCAGCGCAGCAGCATGGCGTTGTCCTCGTGCGTGGTGTTATGGCAGTGCTCCATGAACATGCCGCCGAAGTCCCGGAACTGCATGGTGATGGTGACGCTCCCGCCCGGGCGCAGCCGATAGACGTCCTTGCGGCCGCGCTCCCACGCCGGCACGTTGCTCGCGCTCCCGTCGCGGGCGAGGATCTGGCCTTCCTCGAAGTGGATATGGATGGGGTGGTCCCAGCCGCCGCCGCCGTTTTTCAGGGTCCAGATTTCGCGCGTGCCGAACTTCGGCGCGGCCGAGATGCGGCCGAAGTCGGCCGCGAGCGTGTCGTCGCCATCGACCCTGATGCCCCACTCGCCGAAGAAGGACGAGATCGGGTCGTTGGTGGTCTGTTCGGCGCCGCGCTTGAACTCGAAGGTGCGGTGAGCTGCCACCGGGATCTTGGACAGATCCGGGTTCGGGATCATCGTGCTGGGCACCCGGCTCACATCGGGCCTGGGTGGATCGCGCACGATGCGGAATTCCAGGAACCTGCCGACGCAGGGATCATCGGAGTCCCCCGATAGGGCCTCGCGGATCGAGAGGTCTTCCTTCGGGCCCTTGCCGTCGTCGTGCTCGACCAGGTTCACCATCCAGACCTTCTGTCCCACCTGGTAGCGCGAGAAGTCGATCACGATGTCGTAGCGCTCGGCGATGCCCTGCTCATCGAGCTGGGTGAGAACGACCGGACTGGGAAACAGGTTGCCGTCGTTGCCGATCATGATCATGGGCGAGGCGTCGGAGAGCGCGATCTTGCAGAACCGGGCAACGCACCCGTTCAGGATGCGGAAGCGGTACTTGCGCCGCTCCACCTCGAAATACGGTTTGTAGACGAGGTTCACGGTCATCACGTCGCCCAGGAACCCGTCCATGTCGAAGATATCCATGGTGAGCTGCCCGTTGGCATCCCAGGCCTTGTCCGAGATCATGAGGTTCACGTCGTAGTCGAGATTGCCCCAGGGTTTCGCCGTACCGCTGGGCAATCGCAGGTTCACGCCGTCGTTGATTTCCTCGTTGCCGCGATCCACCGCGCTGTAGATGTTGAACATGCCGGCGTTGCCCTTGTACACGTTCTGCGCCGTGAAACTGAACATGTGGTCGTGGAACCAGTGGGTGCCCATGGTCTCGCGCCAATCCCCCGGGTACTGGTGGATGCCTCCGTCATCTTCAGGGCCCCCGCACCGGGGATCAGTGGCGCCGGTGTTAAAGCTGTAGTAGCCGCCATGGCAGATCGGGTAGTGGTAATCGTAGAACTGGCCGGGAAAGAAGAAGGCTCCGGTGAAGCCGTCGTTCTCCGCGCCGTGGTGGCCGTTGTGCTCGTGGGTCGAGATGGTGTGCAGACCGAAGCCGCCATTGTGTCTGGGGTCGGCCGGGAGTCTGTTGTGATGGCGCATGAGGATGGGCTCGCCGTAGCGGCCGATCAGCAGCTTGGGCGGCAAGGTTCCGTTGAAGGTCCACAGGGACAGCGGCCCCTGGTCCGGCAGGTTCGGATGGAAGCGCGGGGCGAAGGGAGCGCTCGCGTTGATGCCGGAATTGAGGCTGGACGGGACCCCGGGGTTGTAGACGGTATTGACCTTCGCGCCCTCCTGCGTGACCTCCACCGCGACTTGGGGCGGAAACTGATCCCACCGCTGATGCGCCCAGATCGGACCCGGCGGGCGCCCTTCGATGGGGCCGGTGCCCCCGCCCAGCACCGACGGAACGGGCTGCTGCGTGGTGTTGGCTTGCGCCATGGGGGCGGGATTAAGGAACCCCGGCTCCGGATGCCGCGGCAACACATCGAAGCGCGGCATCGGTTGCGTGAAGGCTTGGATGCCGAACAGCGGGCTGCGCGGCAATCCCGTGGGGATGTTGTCACTGCCGTAGGCGCTCCGGACAAAGGGACTCAGACCGTGAATCGGGGCTATCAGTCCCCCTGCGGTGATGAGTCCCCACTTGATCAGTTCGCGCCGCGTGATTTGCTTTTGCGACAGTGCAGTGAGAATCTCGAGGCGGTTCCTTCGGGCATTTTCCGCTTCCCGCAGCCGGGCTCTTGAGGCTTTCCTTGGAAGAAACATTGGCAACCTCCTGTCGGTATTTCCATCGCGATAGCATGGTCACATCGAACACCATCCGATTGACCAAACGCCGCGGCTGTTTCTTTTTGTAACCGACGGGACCTAACAGGAGCATGACGGGACGATTACATTTTTTGTTAACTTTGTAACCTCAAGGTCCGAGGCATAGCCATGCCTCGGGAATCGATTAAGGGTTTTCTGAGTGGAACGGGCAAGGCGCTTTCCACGCCGAGGCATAGCCATGCCTCGGGAACCGATTGAGGGTGCAGGGCAGAACTTGCAGATTCCGTTACGATTTCAGCAATCCTGCGGGGCCGGTAGTACGGCCTATCCCTGCGCCTGAGCCTCCGGGCCGTGGGCCGATGATTGCCGCCGCACCGGACGATCTGGCAAAGCGGGGGCGGACGCTTGCTCGGGCGATGCCACGGCGGGTGCGGGTACCGGAAAGCGCATGAGAACAGTAGTGCCCTTGCCCGGAGCACTGTTGATCATTATTGACCCGCCGTGAAGCTCGACGATCGACTTGACGATCGAAAGTCCCAATCCGGTGTGTTCTGACACCTCGGCAGGAGTCCGATCACTGCGGTTCAGGCGTTCGAAGATCCTCGGCAATTGCTCGGACGGGATGCCGACGCCGCTATCGGCGACCTTGACCCGAACCGTACCGTCGTCCGCTTGTTCGACTGAAAGGACGATAGTCCCGCCGCGAGGCGTATGGTGCAGCGCGTTGGCCAGAAGATTGGTCACGGCCCGGCGAAACAGGAGCGGGTCGGCGTCGATTTCACCCAGACCCTGCGTGGTGACCCTCACACCGCTGGATTCGATCAAGGCGTCGAAGAATTCCTTCACCGCGTCGATCTCCCGGCGCGCATCGAGTCGCTGTCGCTCGATCTGCTGCTCCGGGTTTTCGGCGCGCGCTAGAAACAGCATCTCGTTGATCATGCGCGTCATCCTTTCGAACTCCTCCAGGCTGGATTCCAGGATGCCGCGGTATTCTTCGGGTTTGCGATCGGCCGACAAGGCGACTTCGGCCTCGCCCATCATATTGTGGATCGGTTGTCGCAGTTCGTGCGCCAAGTCCGCGGCGAACTGCGACATGCGGGCGAATGAACCTTGGAGGCGGCACAGCATGCGATTCAACGATGTGGCGAGCGCGGTCAGTTCCTTGGGCTGGCGTGCCGCATCGATGCGTTCGGTCAGTTGATGCGCCGAGATGCGCTCGGCGGCCGCCGCGATTTCGCGGAGGGGTTTCATGCCGCGATGCGTGATCGCACCGCCAAGGCCTGCGGCGACGAGGGTTCCGAGGAGCAGCACCATCAGCGCCGCGCGCCCCTGGTTGGCAACCAGCTTCTCGTCCTCGGCATCGTCCATGGCGACCTGTATCACCCATGGCTGTTCGCCCGGCTGGATTTGCGCCCGGGTTGATAACACACAGTAGATTCGGCCGTCAGGTGAGTGCCAGCGCTGCACCCCCCCCGGCTCGGAAACGCGCTCGGGATCGACCGGCGGAGGAAGCTGTGCGCTCGGAGCGAGACTCGCCATTCCTTCCGACTCGATGACCAGGCGCCCCCGGCCGTCGAAAATTCGCGAGTAGAAGGTATGGCTTTGCTCGCGTTCGTGAGCTTCGCTGCCCCACCTGATCTCCCGCTCCAGGACCCTGAGATCGCCCGGGTGCTCCTTCAGGGTCTGTTCGAGCCGAAGAACCTTATCGATCACGAAATAAAAGTCGTCTCGTTCCATGCTCTGCAACTGGATCCAGTAGAAGAAGGCTGTGGTCACGAGCAGCAGGACGGCGGCCGAGGCGGCGTAGAGCATGGTGAGGCGCGCAGTGATGGAAAGCGGGGCACGGCTGCGGGAGAGATCAGCGCGATTCAAGGACATAGCCCCTCCCCCGCACGGAATGAATCAGCTTGCTGTCGAATGGGTCATCGATCTTGCCGCGCAGTCGCCGGATCGCAACGTCCACCACGTTGGTGTCGCTGTCGAAGTTCATATCCCAGACCTGGTCGGCGATCAGGGATCGCGGCAGAATCTCGCCGGCACGCCGCGCCAGCAGTGCGAGCAACTTGAATTCCTTAGCCGTCAGCTCGATGCGCTGGCCGCCGCGCGTGACGAATTGCTTGGAGAGATCGACTTCGAGATCCGCGACACGCACTGCCTCCGCCGACCTGCCCGGTCCGCGGCGCAGGAGCGAGCGCACTCGGGCCAAAAGCTCGGAAAACGCGAACGGCTTGACCAGATAGTCGTCCGCGCCCAGTTCCAGCCCCTTGACCCGTTCCGGCACCGAATCGCGGGCGGTCAGGAACAAGACCGGCGTGGGTTTGCCGCTGGCGCGCAGCGCCCCCACGATGGTCCAACCGTCCACTTGCGGCAGGACCACGTCCAGCATGATCAGGTCGTAATCGCCCGTGCTGGCGAAGTGGAATCCGTCGGTTCCGTTGTCCGCCACGTCCACGATGAAACCGTTCTCGACGAGTCCCTTGCGCACATGGGCTAAGGTTTTCTGCTCGTCCTCTACGACCAGGATTTTCATGGCTTACAGGATTATTCTCCTGCCTCCGCGTCCCGCTTTTCCCTCCCTGGCCCGAACCACGGCAAAATCAGTTCCTTTGCGTTCCTCCTGCAAAATTCATCGGTGAGCTATTTGTCCTTGAACAGTCAAGACCTTGTCTGTCACCGCTTCCCATCTGCCTGCTATCAGCACCGATGTCTATTGCCGAGGGCCTCGGAAAGCAACGTCTATCCTTGCGCCAAGCCGACTCGGCCGTGTTGCCAGCGCCTGGAAGCGCATCGACACACACTTTGGATGGAGACTGCAACGAGTTCCCCTCCTTGGCCATGCCCGGGTTCGCTCCCATGATGGCGAGACGCCGCCCGAGCGCCCCTCGTAAAGCTGCGCGCCGAAATCGCCAGGCTCTCGTTGGATCACTGCTTCGGCGTTCCGTTCACAACCCGATCCGGTAAAACACTTCAACCTCGAGATCTATTCCGGTTGTTGCCCGCGAGACAGCCCCTGCGCGGCGTGGGTTTGCGCGGGGCTGAAATGTGACCGGTTAAGGGGTATCGCGTGCTGCAACAGCGTCTTGGCCGAGCGGTGGCGCTGAGCCCTAAGCCGGACTAGCCGGAACCAAGGAAGCTGGTTTTGCCGTCTATCAATCTCCCCTTTTCGTGCAGTTGCAAGCAACTGCACGAAAAGGGGAGACGAATTTAGAAACCAGATCTTCGCCAAATCTGTCAACAGCAGACTTGTAAGTGACTAATTCGCGCTGGGAAATCGGACGCGCTTTCGCCTAACTTACCTGTTCTTGCCGGGCTTCCACTGCACGTCGCCCGATCCGGCGGCGCGATTGAGCGTGCGGCCGATGACGAACATGAGATCCGACAACCGGTTCAAGTAGATACGGGCAACGATGCCGACTTGCTCATTGCGCGCCACGGCGACGATCCTGCGTTCGGCGCGCCGGCAAACGGTCCGCGCCACGTGCGCCAAGGCGGCAGCCCGCGTGCCGCCGGGAAGGATGAACTCCTTGAGGGGCTCCAGTTCGCGGTTCAAGCCCTCCACTTGAGCCTCGATGCGCTTTACCTGCTGATCGCTCATGATGGCGTGGCCGGGAACGGCAAGCTCACCGCCGAGGTCAAACAGATCGTTCTGTACCGCCTGAAGCTCGTCGCGGATCGGCTGTGGGAGCTGTTCCGCGAGCAACAGCCCGAGGCAGGAATTGAGCTCGTCGACCGTGCCTATGGCCTCGATGCGCGCACTGTCTTTTCCCGTGCGCGAGCCGTCGCCCAGGCCGGTGTCGCCTTTGTCACCGGTGCGGGTGACGATCTTGGATAATCGGTGTCCCATGGCTGAACGAATATAGCATGGTGGACGCCGGGGGGACTTGGGCAATAGGACCTCGAGTTCGCCTGTTCTCGAATCCCGGTTTGGACGCTAGGAGGATGGCGACGTGCATGCAACACTGCCCTTGCTGGAGGTGAGCGATTTCCCGTCCCTGCGGCGCCGGCGGGTGGAGACCCTGCAGGTCAACCTCGGCTATCGCTGCAACCAGAGCTGCGTTCATTGTCACGTCAACGCCGGCCCCACCCGCACCGAGATGATGGGCCGCGAGACGCTCGATTCCGTCCTGCGTTATCTGGAAGTCTCGGGCATACGGTTGCTCGACATCACCGGCGGAGCCCCGGAACTGCACCCGCAATTTCGCGACTTGGTGTTGCGAGCGCGCGCGCTCGGGGTGCGTGTCATGGACCGGTGCAACCTCACCGTGCTGGAAGAGCCGGGACAGGAAGATCTCGCCGAGTTTCTGGCCGCAAATGGGGTCGAGGTGATCGCTTCGCTGCCCTGTTACCTGGAGGACAATGTCGATCGCCAGCGCGGCAAGGGCGTATTCCAGGCGAGCATCCGCGCGCTGCAACGCCTCAATGCCCTGGGCTACGGCGGGGACGACAGCGGACTTTCCCTTGCCCTGGTGTACAACCCGCAGGGCGCGAGTCTGCCCCCGGCCCAGAGCGGGCTCGAGCAGGCGTATCGCACGCACCTCGGCGAGCGCTTCGGCATCGTGTTCAACCGGCTGTTGACGATCGCCAACATGCCGATCCAGCGCTTCGGCTCGATGCTGATCTCCAAAGGCGAATTCAACGCTTACATGCGCTTGCTGCGCGACGCCCATCGCGAGGAGAACCTGGAGGCGGTCATGTGCCGCACGCTGATCTCGGTCGATTGGGAGGGCACCGTCTATGACTGCGATTTCAATCAGATGCTGGGGCTGCCTCTGCGGTTTGCCGGCAAGCCCCGGTTGAGCATCGAGGATCTCGTCGGTCAAGGGCTCGAGGGCAATCCGATCGCAGTCAGAAATCATTGCTTCGGTTGCACCGCCGGTCAGGGCTCCAGCTGCGGAGGCGCTCTGGGCAGTTGATCGGCTTGGGAATGAGGATGGGGGAGAGAGCACCGTAAGAATGCGCCTATCGATCATCGTACCGGTTTTGAACGAGGCGAAGATCATCGTGCCCGCGCTCGAATCGCTTGCGCTGCTGCGCGCGCGCGGGCACGAGGTTATCGTGGCCGACGGCGGATCGAGCGATGCGACGCCCGAGCTCGCGCGCCCTCTGGCCGATCGGGTCGTCGCCGCGCCGCGCGGCCGGGCGCTGCAGATGAACGCCGGCGCAGCGCTCGCATCGGGCGGCGTGCTCCTGTTTCTGCATGCCGACACGCTGCTCCCGCCGGGCGCGGACGATGCTGTCCGCGACGGTCTTGCCCGATCCGGGCGCCACTGGGGCCGGTTCGATGTCCGCATCGAGGGCGACGAGGCATTGCTCGCGCTGGTGTCTCGCCTCATCAACCTGCGCTCACGCGCAACCGGCATCGCCACGGGCGACCAGGCTATATTCGTTCGCCGCGAGGTTTTCGAGCGCATCGGTGGATTCCCCGAACTGCCGCTCATGGAGGACATCTCGCTGTGCAAACGCCTGAAGGCCGAATCCCGGCCGCTCTGCCTTGCCGAAGTCGCGCTGACCTCGGGGCGGCGCTGGCGCGAGGGGGGCGTGCTGCGCACTATCGCGCTCATGTGGTGGCTGCGGCTGCAGTTTTTTTTCGGCGCCGCGCCATCGCGGCTCGCGCGCAGCTACCATGGCCGCAGCTAGCGCCCGAGTTGCTGTTTTTGCCAAGGCGCCCGAACCGGGCGAGGTCAAGACGCGGCTGATTCCGGCGCTGGGCGCGGCAGCCGCGGCGGAGCTTCAGCGCCGGCTCATCGAGCGCACGCTCGAAGCTGCGCTCGCGGCAGGCATCGGACCGGTCGAACTCTGGTGCTCTCCGGACGCGAGCCATCCGTTTTTTCTCGATTGCGCGCGGCGCTACGCCATCGCGCTTGCCGTGCAGGGCGGGGTCGACTTGGGCGAGCGCATGCAACTCGCCTTGGACGCGTTGCTTGGCGCCGGCGAGCGCGCTCTCTTGATCGGCTCGGACATTCCGGCATTGACGCCACAATACCTGCGCGAGGCCGATAGCGCGCTCGCCGCAGGCTGCGACGCGGTGCTCGGACCGGCCGAGGACGGGGGCTACGTGCTGATCGGGCTGCGTCGATCGGCTCCGAGCCTATTTGCCGGCATGCGCTGGGGCGGCTCCGACGTGTGCGAGCAGACGCGCGCGCGACTGGCGCAAGTCGGAATGCGCTATCGCGAGCTCGCGGTGCTATGGGATGTCGATCGGCCCGAGGACCTGCCGCGGCTCGAAGCGATGAAAAATTGGGGTCAGAGTGACATTTGATGAAAGCGATGCTGCAAAAATGGGGTCAGAGTCACTGCTGTCCGGTTAAGTTGCGATCTGAGTTGTGTAACACGTTGATCCGCTGAAACAATGAAACGTTTTTGGTGTGTCCCCGATTTGAACGGCAGATTCCCGATCTGGCAGTCTTCCGG
>JACQTO010000218.1 GCA_016210745.1 Betaproteobacteria bacterium | reverse complement strand
TGGAGGCCTCCGGGGGCTCGTTGTTGACCTTGTCGACCTTGACCAGCGCAAAGTAGCGCTCGCCGTCCTTGGGTGTGCGGATCTCGCCCTCGATCGAATCGCCCGTGTGCAGGTTGAAGCGCCGGATCTGCGACGGGCTGACGTAGATATCGTCGGTCGAGGCGAGGTAGGAAGTGTCGGGCGAGCGCAGGAACCCGAAGCCGTCCGGGAGCACTTCGAGGGTACCGTCACCGTATATCGACTCGCCCTTCTTGGCGCGATTCTTCAGCAGGGCAAAAATCAGCTCCTGCTTGCGCATACGGTTGGCGTTGTCAATTTCGTTATTGACCGCCATTTCCAGCAGCTGGCTGACGTGGAGAGTTTTCAGCTCGGACAATTGCATGGAGACTCGCGTGGAGTGGAATGAGAAACCTCAGACCGTCCTCTGAAACATAGGGGAACTGAAGCTGGAAGGAAAAGCCCGCCGCGCGGATGCGCGGCGATGCTGGACTCGCGCCGGCGGCGGGGTTTGCAGACTGCGACTATTAGGTCCGCACCGGCTCTATGAGGTGCAGGTTAACGGGTTCAGATGTTGCTGTCAAGAAAGGCGGTTAGCTGGGATTTGGACAGGGCGCCGATCTTGGTCGCCTCGATATTGCCGTTCTTAAACAGCATCAGGGTGGGTATGCCGCGAATGCCGTAGCGCTTGGGGATTTCCTGGTTGTCGTCCACGTTGAGCTTCGCCACCTTCAGCTTTCCGGTGTAATCCTTCGCCACCTCCTCCAGCACCGGTGCGATGGCCTTGCAGGGACCGCACCACTCGGCCCAGTAGTCGACCAGCACCGGCAGGTCCGATTTCAGGACCTCGGGTTCGAAAGTGACGTCGGTGACGTGTTGGATGTTCTCGCTCATGGATTCCTCGATGCAAGGGACGGGGGAAGCGCGGTGGGCGCTTCCTAAAGATACTCATGCTAGCAAAAATAGCGCTGCTGCGCCCGGTGCATCGATCCTGTCTTTCCAACTGGTTATTTTTAAAGCGATAACTTCAGATTCGCGCGATGCATGCTAGAATCCGCAACTGATTTTTCCGTCTCCATCCGCGCCTTTTGAGGTATTCCACGCCATGGCATATGTCGTCACCGAAAGCTGCGTCAAGTGCAAGTACACCGATTGCGTCGATGTCTGTCCCGTCGACTGCTTTCGCGAAGGTCCGAACATGCTGGTCATCGATCCCGACGAGTGCATTGACTGCACGCTGTGCGTGCCGGAATGCCCGGTCGAGGCGATTTTCTCCGAGGACGACGTACCCGCCAACTTGCGCGAATTCGTCGCGCTGAACGCCGAGCTCTCCAAGAAGTGGCAGCCGATCATCGAGCGCAAGGAAGCCCCCGCCGATGCCGACGAGTGGGCCAAGGTCAAGGACAAGCGCAAGCTGATCGAACGCTAGCTCCCAGATCGCGACTCAGTAAAGGTGCATTATTCCCTCCCCGTCAAGGGGAGCCAGGGTGGGATGGGGTAGCCCGCAGCGATACGCGTCCCCCTCCCGGCCTCCCCCTCGTAGAGGCAGGGGTTTCCCCGGTTTCGCGTTAAAGTAGCCGCCCATGTCTCCGGGGGCCGCAATTCCCGCAATCTCAAAGTCCGAGATGTTCGCGCAGCTCGCGCAGGGCCGTTGCGCCGGCCTTACCGTCGTCACGCCCAATCAGCGGCTGGCCGCGGCGCTCAGCCGCGATTTCGACGCGCGGCAGGACGAGAAGAACCTCGCTTCGTGGGAAACGGCCGACATTCTGCCCGTTTCGGCGTTTATCGAGCGCCTCTACCAGGATGCGCTCTACTCCGAACTCGCCGCGAAACTCCCTATCCTGCTCTCGAGCGCGCAGGAGCTCTCGCTGTGGGAGGACGTGGTGCGCGGTTCGAAAGCCGGCGCCGGACTGCTCTCGGTGACGAGCGCCGCGGCGCTCGCTCGCGACGCCTGGCAGCTCGCGCATGCGTGGCGCCTGCTGCCGCGCCTCAAGGGCTATCCGGCCAATGACGACGCCCACGCGTTCGCCGATTGGGCATGGCGCTACGAGGGCATCACCGGACGCGAGCGCCAATGCGAGCGGGCACGCTTGGCCGATGTTGTCAGCGCGCATCTTGCGCATGCGGCGCTGAGGAAGCCCGGCACGCTCGTCGCCTACGGGTTCGACGTGCTGACGGCGCAGCAGCGCGAGTTTTTCGCCGCGCTCGAACGCGCGGGTGCACGGATCCTCGCCTGCGGTCCCGAGTTGCGCCGGGCGCATGCGCGCCGCGTTGCCTTTGCTTCAGCGAGGGAGGAGATCCGCGCCGCGGCGCGCTGGGCACGCTCCCGGCTGGAAGCCGACCCCGAGGCGCACATCGGCATCGTCGTTCCAGACTTGGCACAATCGCGCAATGCGCTGCGCCGCGTTCTTGCCCAAGTGACGGCGCCCGGGCATTCGCTTGCAGGCGCAGAAGGCGGGGCGCTTCCCTTCAACCTCTCCCTAGGCGAGCCCTTGTCCTCGTACCCGATCGTCGCGGGGGCATTGCTCGCCCTGGAACTCGCGCGCTCGGCTGCCGGCGGGGATATGGAATTCGCCCGCGCGAGCCGGTTGCTGCGGTCCCCGTTCATCGCCGGGGCCGAGGCGGAACTCGCCAGCCGCGCGCAGCTGGACGCCGAGCTGCGCAGGGTCGCCGGGCCTAGAATCTGCTTAGAGCGGATGCGCCGGTCGATCGCCAAGCTCACGGATTCAGACAGCAGGTACGCCATTCCTGCCTGCCCGATCCTATCGCGCGGTCTGGCCGATCTCTCGGTCTGCGCGCGGGAAAATCTCGCCGGCTCGAAAGGCCCTGCCGAATGGGCAAGAGCGATGTCAGCGCTTCTCGATGCGATCGGATTTCCCGGGGAGCGCGCGCTCGACTCCGTCGAGTACCAGAGCCTGAAGAAGTTTCACGAGGCGCTCGCCGCCTTGGCCGCGCTCGGGCGCGTGGCCGCTCGCATGCGCTTCGACGAGGCCTGTGCGCGCTTAGAGCGCATTGTCGCGGACACGCTGTTTCAACCCGAGGCGCCCGAGGTCCCCATACAAGTGCTGGGCGTGCTGGAGTCCGCAGGCATGGAGTTCGACCACCTGTGGGTGATGGGGCTCACCGACGAGACATGGCCGATTCCCGCTCGGCCCAATCCCTTCGTTCCGGTGGCGCTGCAGCGCGCCGCGGGCGTGCCCGAGGCTTCGGCTGGCGCCTCGCTCGAACTCGATGCGCGCCTAACGCGCGGGTGGCTCGGGGCGGCTGCCGAAGTCGTGCTCTCGCATCCGCTGCGAGAGGAAGACCGCGAACTCGTAGCGAGCCCATTGATCCGTGATGTCCAAACGGCAACGCCGGCAGAATTCGCGTTGCCCGAATACGAAAGCCTGCGCGATGCGATCCGCAAGGCGCGCCGCGAGGAGCGCGTGTCGGATCACCGTGCGCCAGGCCTTGCCGGATCTGGCGCAGTTCCCGGCGGGACGGGTATCTTCAAGGACCAGGCCGCGTGTCCGTTCCGAGCGTTCGCAATCCATCGGCTGCGCGCCGAGGGGCTGGATACCCCCGCGGTGGGGCCCGATGCCGCCGAGCGCGGCACCCTGCTGCATGCGATGCTCGCCCGGGTGTGGCAGGAACTGAAATCGCAGGTGCAACTCGTTGGAACCTCCGATGGCGATCTCCAAACCCTGATCGCGAGAGCCGCCGACTACGCCATCGCGCGGGTGCGCTCTCGCAGGTCCGATGCCATCGAGGGCCGCTTCGCCGAGATCGAGAAGATGCGCCTGATGACGCTTTGCAGGGCTTGGCTCGACCTCGAACGAGCACGCCCGCCGTTCGAAGTCGCCGCCCTCGAAGACAAGCGCCCGGTGAGCTTTGGCGGCGTCACGGCGAACGCAAGGCTGGATCGCATGGACAAGCTCGAAGGCGCGGGCCGCGCAATCCTCGATTACAAGACCGGTGACGCGACTGTCGGCGGCTGGTTCGGGGCGCGTCCCGACGATCCGCAATTGCCCCTCTACGCGCTGAGCAGTGCCGAGGACATCGCTGCCGTCGCGTTTGCGCGCGTGAAAGCGGGCGAAATGGGATTCAGGGGCGTTGCGCGCGAAGCAGGTTTGATCCCCGGCGCGAGCACCCTCGACAAGCAACGCGCGAACGCAGCCAAGCAGTACGGCTCCTGGGAAGAACTGCTCGCCGGCTGGCGGGCCGAACTCGAAGCGCTCGGCACAGGGTTCGCCCAGGGCGACGCGCGCGTCGATCCCAAACGCGGCGAGCTTACCTGCCGTTACTGCGACCTGAAACCGCTGTGCCGCATCAACGAGCGGGCATCCTCCATCGGCGGTGATGACGAGACGCCCCTGTCCCCTGGCGGGAGACGGGCGGGGGGAGAGGGGGCATGAACGTCGCCTCGCGCCTAGACGGAGTACCCCTTTGACGCACGGGGCCGGCATCTCCGATTTGGAACAGCGCCGCCATGCGCTCGATCCCACGCGCTCGTTCATCGTCCAGGCGCCGGCGGGTTCGGGGAAGACCGAACTGCTGATCCAGCGTTACCTCGTGCTGCTCTCGCGCGTGAGAAATCCCGAGGAGATCGCCGCAATCACCTTCACCAAGAAAGCCGCGGGCGAGATGCGCAAGCGCGTGCTCGAAGCCCTCGCATCGGCGCGTGCGGAAGAAAAGCCCCCCGAGCCGCACCGAGCGCTTACCTGGGAGCAGGCGCGCGCGGCGCTTGCGCGCGACCGCGAGCTCGGTTGGCGCCTGGAAGAGAATGCCGCGCGGCTGCGCATCCAGACCATAGACGCGCTGTGCGCCTCGCTGACGCGCCAGATGCCGGTGCTCGCCGCATTCGGTGCGCAGCCGCGGAGCATCGAAGATGCCGGACCGCTCTACCGCGAGGCGGCGCGGGCCACGCTCGCACTTGTGGAAGAAAAGGGGCAGGCCGCAGACGACGTTGCGAAGCTCCTCGCGCACTTGGACAACGACGTGAGCGTCGCAGCGGACCTGCTCGCAGGGATGCTCCAGAAGCGCGACCACTGGATCCGCAATCTGCGCGGCGCGCACGATCGCGAAGCGCTCGAAGCCGCGCTCGCCGCAGTGCGGCGTGACGCGATGATGCGCGTAAGGCAATTGCTGCACCCTGCCCCCGAGGGCTCTCCCTTAGAGGGGGAGTGGGGGCAATCGATACAAGAACTCCTCGGCCTGGCGACCTACGCTGCCGACAACCTCGCCGCTGCGGACAAGCGGTCGTGGATTTGCGAATGCGCGGATCTCGCCGCGCTTCCCGGGGCGAGCGAAGCAGACATGTTCGCCTGGCTCGGCCTGGCCGAGTTGCTTCTTACCGGAGCCGGCGAATGGCGCAGGGGAGCCAACTCGCTCATTGGATTTCCCGCCGGCACCGACAAGGCGGGCAAGGCGATTGCCAAGGATTGGAAGGAATACCACGCGGCGCTGATCGCGCGCCTTGCGCACCTGGCGCGTTCCGACGAACTGCGCGAGGCGCTTCACGATCTTCGCCGCCTTCCGCCCGAGCGCTACACCGATGCGCAGTGGGAAGCGCTGGGCGCGATTGCCCGCCTCTTGCCGCTGGCGCTGGCCGAACTCAAACTGGTGTTTGCCGCGCGCGGCGAGGCCGACTTCGTCGAAATCGCTCAAGGCGCGCTCGTCGCTCTGGGGGAATCCGAGGCCCCGACCGACTTGATGCTGTCGCTCGACTACCGCATCCACCATATTCTCGTCGACGAATTCCAGGACACCTCGTTCACGCAGTTCGAACTGCTGCACAAGCTCACTGCAGGCTGGCAGCCCGATGATGGCCGCACGCTGTTTCTCGTCGGCGACCCGATGCAGTCGATCTACCGCTTCCGCGAGGCCGAGGTGGGGCTGTTCCTGAAGGCGCGCCATGAAGGCATTGGGCAGGTCGCGCTGGAGCCGCTCACGCTCTCGGCGAACTTCCGTTCCCAAGCCGGCATCGTCGCCTGGGTGAACCGCGCTTTCGCTCAAGTGATGCCGATGCAAGAGAACGTCGCGGCGGGCGCGGTGCCGTATTCGCCCTCGGACCCGGTGCACCCGGCCGCGAGCGACGCGGTGGGCGTGCACGCCTTCTTCGGCGGCGACGCACAAGCCGAAGCCGAACAAGTGGCGGCACTCATCGAGGCCGCTCAACGCGACGACCCCGAGGGCTGCGTCGCGGTGCTGGTGCGAAACCGCAGCCATCTTGCGGAAATCGTGCCGCGTCTCAAAGAGCGTGAATTGAGCTTTCGCGCCATCGAGATCGAAGCGCTCGGCCACCGCCAGGCGGTGCAGGATCTGCTGGCGCTCACGCGCGCTCTCGCGCACCCCGCCGACCGCATTGCCTGGCTCGCCCTCCTGCGCGCCCCTTGGTGCGGCCTCACGCTAGCCGACCTGCACGCACTGGTGCGCACAGATCCTCCTCATCCGCATAGGGAGGGCAGGGATGGGGATGGGGTCAAACCGCCCCGCGATCAGCGTCGGCCGCTCGCCTCCCGGCAATTACCCCTCTTCAGCGACGCGCCGACTCCTCTCGCCCCTCAGGGGACGGGGACGCGGGGCGAGCTTGGATCGCGAAGGCATGCGACGCTCTGGGAACTGCTCGAGGACGACATCCAACTCGCGCACCTCTCCGCCGACGCGCGAACGCGCCTCGAACGTGTTCGCGGTGTGCTGCATCATGCGATGAACAACCGCCTCCGCGGCACCCTGCGCGATCGCGTCGAAGCTGCGTGGCTGGCGCTCGGGGGCCCCGCATGCGTGGAGAACGACACCGACCTCGAAGACATCGAGATCTATCTCGATTATCTCGAGGACTCGGAGCACGCCGGCGAGATCGCGGACCTTGCCGCGTTCGAACAAGGCTTGGCCGATCTCTATGCGCTTGCCGATCTGCAGGCCGATCCCGATACCGCCGTGCAAATAATGACCATCCACAAAGCCAAAGGCCTGGAATTCGATACGGTGATCGTTCCCGGACTGGGCCGCGCCCCGCGCAAACGCGACCCGAGCCTCTTCCTCTGGACCGAGCGTCCCAGCTCGTCTCCTACTCCCATTCAGGGGGCGGGGCGGGGAGGGGATGGGGTTCCCTCATCTCCGCAAAGACCGGAATCCAGCCTTCTCCTGGCCCCCATCAAACAGACAGGCACCGAGGCCGATCTCGCCTACGACTATCTGGTTCGCCTCGACGCGGAAAAAGAAAGCCACGAAGAAGGCCGCCTGCTCTACGTCGCCGCGACGCGCGCCAGAAGACACCTGCATTTGCTCGGCGACACGCGGCTCGATGCGAGCGCCGACGAGGCGGAACTGGATTCCGCGAGCCGAGCGAAATCGCCAAGCTCCGGTTCGCTGCTGGCCAAGCTCTGGCCCGCGGTCGAATCCGATTTCGCCGAAGCCGCACGCACATTCCTGCCCCGTCAAGGGGAGGGCGAGGGTGGGGGTGGGGTTCGACCACCGGGGTCAGTCGACCAAGACCTCCGCCGCCTCCCCACAGAGTGGTCCCTCCCAGAAATCCCACCGCGCTGCTCCTGGTCCCCGCCAAAGGAACCCGCCCGTGTCCAGGACGCCATCGAATTCTCCTGGGCCGGCGAGACCGCGCGCCACGTCGGCAGCGTGGTTCACCGTTGGCTGCAGCGCATCGCCGATGACCAGATGAAAGGCTGGAGCCGGGCGCGCATTGGGACAATGCGGGAGGCCTTCCGCGACGAACTCACCGCGCGCGGCGTGGAAGAAAAGGAACTCTCCGCCGCGACCGAGCGTGTCGCAAGGGCCCTGGCAAATTCGCTCGACGATCCGCGCGGCAAGTGGCTGCTCGGAACGCAGGCGGATGCTCGCAACGAATACCGGCTCACCGCCAGCGTGGACGGCGAGCGCCGCAATCTCGTCATCGATCGGGTGTTCATCGATTCGCAAGGCAGGCGCTGGATCGTGGACTATAAAACGAGCAGCCACGAGGGAGGGGAGCTCGATGCGTTTCTCGACCGGGAGCGGGTGCGTTATGCCGCGCAGCTGGAGCGCTACGCGCGTGCGCTGGGTGAAGCGGAACCGGCCGGCCTGGGTCTTTATTTCCCGCTCGTGTCCGGATGGCGCGACTGGCAGTTCGTCGGCGAAGCCCTGTCGGATGTTTGAAATCGAGCGAGCTCGCTCGAGCCCTCCTTCTACCCGCGGTGCGGCTGTCGCCACACACCCGTCCTCGACGGGAGAGGGTGAGGCTACTTCGCGAGCAGCCCCAGGCGCTCGATCAGAGCGCGATCCTGGGCAAACGTTTCCCGGGCGAATTTTGCGTAGTCCTCGCTCGACTGGTACCAGAGCACCTGGTCGAGCTGGTCGAGCATTTTCAGATGCTCCGGGTCTTCGATCGCTTTCTTGAAGCCGTCGTGCAGGACGCGCACCACCCCGGCATCCATGCCCTTCGGCCCGACGATGCCGTAAGGTGAATTCGAAACGATCCCCAGCCCGAGTTCCTTTGCCGTCGGCACGGTGGGCCAGCGCTTGGTGCGCTCGCTGCCGAAGGTCACCAGCAGGCGGAACGTGCCGGCATCGACAAAGCGCCCCCAGCCGCTCGCATCGGACTGCGCCATGATGTGGCCGCCCATGAGCGACTGCGTCAGCTCGGCGTTGCCCTTGAACGGAACGTGCAGAAACTTGACGCCGGTCTTGAGGGCGACTTCCTCCATCAGGAGATGGGGCGAAGTGCCCGTTCCGGTCGAGCCGTAGTTCATCCTGCCGGGATTCGCCTTGGCGTAATCGATGAGTTCGCGAAAAGACTTGAACGGCGAGTCGCTTCTCACGACCACGCCGAACGTATAGCCGGTCACGCCGATGATGTAGGTGTAGTCGCGGATCGGATCCCAGGCGACCTTCTGCATGTGCGGAATGCGGAACGCGCCCATGGGCAGCTGCGAAAGGGTGTAGCCATCGGGTTTCGCGGTCTGCGCCATCGTGCCCGGCCCCAGCGTGCCCCCGCCGCCGGGTCGATTCTCCACGACGATTTGCTGCCCGAGGTACTTCGAGGCGATGTCGGAGAACTTGCGCATGTGCGTGTCCGTGGACCCGCCGGCAGGCCAAGGCACGATCATGGTGATCGGCTTGGCCGGGAAGGTCTGCGCGATCACCGGCGCGGCGCAGACCAGGGTCACGATGGCGAGGGCGAGTGCGGCCGCTTCGAGCCTAATGCGGGAATTGGTCATGGGCTTTCTCTTTCTGGGGTTTGGCTGTTCGTGATCGCGGGCGATGCGGATCGTACCCTGATGGTTCATGCCTCGCCCATATCATCGCCCGCATCGTCCTCCCGCGCAATCCATCCTGCCCCGGCAAGCTGTGGGCCGCCCGCGTTTCTCATGGGAGAATCCGAGTTTGACGCGGGAGGCAAGCATGGACTTCGATAAATTCAGGATCAGACCCGGTGCGAAGACGGATCTGGCCCGGCGCGGCACTGGGGCAGGGAGCGTCGTCCCGCAGAAAAAGGAGCAGCGGCTGCGCCGGATCTCCGAACTCGCCACCCGCGTGGACACGCTCCAGGACCTGCTCTACGCCGAGCACAAGCACAAGATGCTGATCGTTCTGCAGGGCATGGACACCTCGGGCAAGGACGGCACCATACGGCACGTCTTCGGGGAGGTCGATCCGCTGGGCGTGCGCGCCGTCGGCTTCCGCGCGCCGGTGGGCGAGGAGACCGAGCGCGACTACCTGTGGCGCATCCATCGCCAGGTGCCGGGCTGGGGCGAGATCGTCATCTTCAACCGCAGCCATTACGAGGATGTTGTCGTCACGCGAGTTCACAAGTGGATCGGCCGCGCCGAGTGCGAACGCCGCTACCGCGAGATCAACGAATTCGAGCGCATGCTGGCCGATAACGGCACCTGCATACTGAAATTCTTCCTGCACATTTCCAGAGACGAGCAGCGCGCGCGGCTGCAGGAGCGCATCGACGCGCCGGACAAGCGCTGGAAGTTTAACCCGCGCGATCTAGAGGAGCGCAGGCTGTGGGCTGATTACATGCGCGTCTACGCGGCGGCGATCGAAAATACCTCGAAGGCCTGGGCGCCTTGGTACGTCGTGCCCGCCGATTCCAAGTCGTCGCGCAATCTGATCGTCTCGTCGATCCTCGTCGAAACCCTGGAGAGTCTGAAGATGACGTATCCGCAGCCGGCGGAGGATTATTCCGGCGTGGTGGTGAAATGATCGCCGGCGATTTCGAGGTCGCATGCAGGGATCTGTGCCTCCCGCTTGCGTTGCGTAATATCCTGGACGATGCCGATCAGGCGCAGCGGTTTGCCGGCCTTGTCGCATTGGACCTGGCCGCGGGCGAAGATCCAGACCACCTCGCCGTCGGGCCGGATGATGCGGCATTCCACCGATCGCTCCCTGCCGTCGGCCAGCGCCCGGTTGAGAATTGACCTGACCCGCGGCGCATCTTCGGGGTGCAGGAGCTGTGCCAGCGTTTCTTGGGTCGGGCAGAAACAGTCGACGCCGAATATCGTGAAGCATTCCGGCGACCAGTAGATATCCCCGGTATCGCGCTCCCACTCCCATACACCCATCCCCGACGTGTCGAGCGCCAGTTTAAGGCGTATTTCGCTCTCGCGCAGCGCGAGCCTTGCCTGTTCGGCCGAGGTGATATCCACGACCACCACGCGGCAGCTCGAATCCGAACCCGCGCGGCTCGCCTCGATATAGGCAGCGACGGGGATGGTGCCGCCCCTGACCAGCGTCACCATGCAGCTTTCTTTCTCGCATCCTTCAAAGGTCCGGCGCAGGAAGTTTTCGAAAGCGGGGAGCGACTCGGGCGCGACAAAGGCTGCGAAAGGCCGGTTGAGGAGCCAGGGGCGCGGCCGCCCCAGCATGCTGGCGCCGGTGAGGTTGGCCTTCTCGATGCGGCCGTGAGGTTCCAGGGTGAAATAGCCGACCGGAGCGAAATCGTAGAGCTCGTCATAGTTCTCCTCAAGCTCCGCCCTGACCTTGCGCAGTTCCTCGTTCTGAAGTTCCAGCTCGATCTGGTGGGTTTCCAGCCGGAGGATCAGCCGGAGCATTTCCCCAAGCTCCGATGAAACCGCCGCCCTGTTTGTTTGCGCCTCGTGTTCTTCGCAGTGGCGGCATGGTCTGGCGAATTCGTGTTCTGCCTTATTCTTGGACATCATCGCTCAGTGTTCCCCTTGAAATCGTGCCGCGTACGATAGCGGGGCAGACTGCGGACGTCTGTACAGGGAAAACCTTATCGTCGCGCGGGAAACGCCACCTTTGCCCTTGCGGAATGTACGGTCCCGGTGCGGGTCTACGGCCGGGGTAGGCAGTCATGACAACGGCATGGCGTTCCCGGTTGCAGCGACAGGCTTGCCCCGGCGATGGTGGGGCATGCGGCCCTTCGAACGACCCCAACCGTTTTTTCGGCGGGTGCTGCGCGAGAATTAAGCGTTAAGAATCCGGCCGTTACCGATTGGGCGCGATTGGCGCGGAATGTGCTTTACAGGGCATAGGCGAAAAGTTGCCAAATTCAACCAAAAGGGAGAAGACGATGGGCTCGATGTTTCATTGGAACGGGAAACTGAGTGTTCCCAGCGCCATGCGTCTTGGCCATGACGAAGCCCGTGCCGATCTGGTCAAGGCGATGATGGAAGGCGGTCCGATTGCAAAAGCGGCCAAGCGGGTGGCCCAATTGTGCCTGCCGCATTTCGAGCGGGAAGAGAAATCCGTGTTTCCCGTGCTCGCGCTGTTGCCGGACCTGACCCACGGCATTCTGCGGCCGGAAATGATGGACGTCATGCCGCTCATATCCGATTTCAAGGCGAGGCACGCCGCGCTGAACGAGCATCACCAATCGATTCTGTCGGCGATCGAGGCGATGCTGGATGCTGCCCACAAGGAGAAAAAACGCGAGTATGCCGAATTCGCGTACAACCTGAGGATTCACGAAAAGATCGAAGATGAAGTGATCTACCCGACCGTCATCCTGATCGGCGACTACTTGCGGGAGAAATTCGCCAGTTGATCATCGATCAGCGCGACGATCAAATGCCGTGCCTTCGTGCAGTTAGGGTTATCCGACTTCGACAGCATTGCGGTGGTGAGGGCCGCTTGCCTCGGCTGCCCCGCGCCCTGGGGCGGTTGAACTTGAACGTCTATCAGGCCGAGAAGCGGCGTGAGCGCGACGTTCAGCAGCCGCAGCGATTCGTTCCTTCCGATCGGGGTCCGTGATGTTCACGTGCAGGAGTAAACGCGAGGGGTCGAGGAACGCAGTAACGCAAGGTGTCGGGGTTGGGGCGAATTTCGGCCGCTACCAGATGCGCTTCACCCCGTACCTCCGGAATACCGGGTCGGCTGTGACAACTGGCAGGTCTTCCTCAAGGGCTTGCGCAATCAACAGTCGGTCAAAGGGGTCACCATGATGCGGGTCGAGCGATTCCACGCGCCCGACATGCGCCATCCGTATGTCCAACAATCGGAACCCATTGGCAGCGACGTGCTCGACAACGTAGCGCTTCACCGGCAGGGCGAGTTTCAGCTTGCCCAAGCCGACCTTGATTGCCAGTTCCCACGCACTCGCCAGGCTGACCAGACACTCGCTTTCGTGATTAGCAAGCGCCGCCCGCGCTCTAGCGGGCAGAGCGCGGTCACCTTCGACCCACCAAAGAAAGACGTGCGTGTCGAGAAGAACCTGCATCAGACGTAATCCTCGAATCCTTCCGGAGTGGCGTCGAAATCCGGCGCGATATAGAGAATCTGTCCCTTGCCGGAACCCGGCTTGCGCGGTTGCTTCGGCTTATCCAGAGGGACCAGTTTGACTACGGGCTTGTTGTCCTTGGCGATGATGACCTCCTCTCCAAGCATGGCTTTCTCTACCAGCTTGGAGAAATGAGTCTTGGCTTCGGCGATATTGAACTTCGGCATGGCATTATTCCTTGTCGAACCATGTTGGTCATCTTATATGACCAATATGCGCAGCGCAAGTTTCTGCTTGCAAGCAAAGCCGCCCTCAGCGTTGACGCACGTCGGCGGCCGGGCGCGCCACCGCCCAGCTTCGGGACACCGCGACGATTCTTCCCGTCGCCGGGGGATAAAATCGGCCGGTATCGATGTCAAATGGCCAATCCGAAATGAAGAAACTCGCCAGCACAATCCTCATCGCCGCGCTCGCGGCGGGGATCCTCGCCGTCGAAGCCCGGCAAGTCGCCGCAACGTACTCCGAGCGCGATTTTCTGTCGCGCATCCGCCGCCTGACTATCGAAGGCAAACGCGCCGGCGAAGGCTACTGGTCGGCCGACGGCAAGCGCATGGTGTTCCAGAGCGAGCGCGAGCCGGGCAATCCGTTCTACCAGATCTACGTGATGGACCTCGCGAGCGGCGACGTGAAGCGCATCTCGCCCGGGGTCGGCAAGACGACTTGCGCGTTTTTCCGGCCCGGCAGCGACGAGATTCTCTTCTCCTCCACTCACGCCGATCCCAAGTCGAAGCAATTGCAGGACGCGGAATTCGCTCTGCGCGCCTCCGGGCGCACCCGCCGCTACGCGTGGGACTACGATCCGGAGATGGATGTCTATGCCTATGGCGAGAAGTCCGGGGCCATGAAGCGGCTCACCAGCGCGCGCGGCTACGACGCCGAGGCGAGCTATTCGCCCGACGGCCGATGGATCGCCTTCGCTTCGAACCGCGACGCCTATGACCGGCCCTTGACCGCGGTGGAGAAAAAAGCGCTTGACGACAACCCGAGCCTCTTTGCCGAGATCTACATCATGCGCGCCGACGGCAGCGAGCAAAAACGCCTCACCGACAATCCGGGCTACGACGGCGGGCCCTTCTTCACGCACGACGGCACGCGCATCGTATGGCGCCGCTTCGACGAGCAGGGGCTGATCGCCGATATCTACACCATGAATCCCGACGGCGGCGACGTGAAGCGGATCACCGATTTCGGCTCGATGAGCTGGGCGCCCTACGAGCACCCTTCCGGGCAGTACTTCCTGTTCGCCTCGAACAAGCTCGGGTTCGAAAACTTCGAGATCTACATGGTCGACGCCCAGGGCGCGAAGGAGCCGGTGCGCGTCACCTATTCCGAGGGTTTCGACGGGCTTCCGGTGCCTTCGCCCGACGGCAGGCAGTTGGCCTGGACCTCGAGCCGCTCAGGCGGCGGCGCGGGTCAGATTTTTCTTGCCCGGTGGAACCACGAAAAGGCGCTGGAGGCGCTGAAAGATGCGCCTCCCCGAGCGAGGAAGCCATGAGCAGGCGAACCCATCGCCCGGCGCTGCTCGCAGCGCTCGCGCTCACCGTTTCGCTGGTCGCGCACGGGGAGCATTCGCTCGCCCAGGCAGCGGCTACCAGGGCGCACGTGGCGGCTTTGGCCTCCGAGGCGGGCGAGGGCCGCCTTACCGGATCGGAAGGAGAGCGCCGCTCGGGCGACTACATCATTTCGCAGTTGCGGCGCATCGGGGCGCTGCCGCTTCTGGGGGCGACCGACTATCGGTCGTCGTTCCAATTCACTTCCGGCGCACGCGACGGCGGGTCGACCATCGCCGTGTCGTCCTCGCGGCCGGGCATCGCCGCGCAATCCTTCGGCTCGCGCGCCGAGGTGCAGGCGCTCTCCTTTTCCGACGACGGCAGCGTCTCCGGGCCGGTGGTGTTCGCCGGCTACGGCATCGTCGTGCCCGGGAGCCAGGATTATGCCTACGACAGCTATGCCTCTCTCGATGTGAAGGACAAGATCGTCCTCGTGCTGCGCTACTTTCCAGAAAGCGCCGAGCCCAAAGCGAAGAGCCTCCTCGCCCGCTACGCGGCCCTGCGCTACAAGGCGCTGGTGGCGCGCCAGCGCGGTGCCAAGGCGCTGCTCGTGGTTGCCGGCCCGCATTCGCCCAACGCCGGCGAGACGATCCCGATGAGCTTCGACACCGCGATTGCCGGTTCGGGCATCGTCGCCGCGAGCATCAGCGCGAGCGTCGCCGGAGCGCTCTTCGCCGGCACCGACCGCAGCCTGGAGGCAGCGCAGCGCGCGCTCGATACGGGCGATCCGCACGCAGCCGGCTTCGATCTGCCCGGCGTGAGCGCCATCGTCAAGACGGCGGTCGTTCGGGAAAAGCGCGAGGCAGCGAACGTGCTTGCGTATCTTCCGGCCAGCGCTCCGGGGCCAGCGTCGGAGAAGCCTTGGATTGCGCTCGGCGCGCACTACGATCACCTGGGCCGCGGCGAGGCGGGCAATTCGCTTGCGGGCAAGGGCGAAGCGGGCCGCATCCACTACGGGGCGGACGACAACGCCTCGGGCACCGCGGCGGTGCTCTCGGCAGGCGAAGCGCTTGCCGCGCAGCCGCGCAAACGCAACGTGCTCCTCGCCTTCTGGTCGGGCGAGGAATTCGGCCTGCTCGGATCGGCGGCATTCGTGGCCGCGCCGCCCGTTGCGCTCGATCAGATGGTGGCGTATCTGAATTTCGACATGGTCGGACGCATGCAGGACAACAAGCTCATCGTGCAGGCGACCGGCACCAGCCCGGCGTGGCCGCGCATGCTCGAGCAGGCGAATGTCCCGGCCGGTTTCGACCTCGCGCTGCAGGAAGACCCGTACCAGCCGACCGACGTGGCGAGCTTCAACCAGGCGGGCGTGCCCAGCCTGAATTTCTACACCGGCGCGCATGCCGACTATCACCGTCCCAGCGACACGGCCGACAAGATCAATTACGAGGATCTCGATCGCGTGGCCGGATTCGCTGCGGGGATCGCGCGGCGAATCGCCGATCTCGATCGGGCGCCGGCATTCGTGAAGGTCGAGGAGAAGACGCTCAACCGGCCCAGCCGCGCGGGCATGCGGATCTACACCGGCACCATTCCCGATTACGCGGCGCAGGTCAAAGGCCTGCTTCTTTCCGGGGTGATCGGCGGCGGGCCGGCCGACAAGGCCGGCCTGCAAAAGGGCGACCTGATCGTCGAGATCGCCGGCCAGACGATCACCAACATCTACGACTACACCTACGCCCTCGAAGTGCTCAGGGTCGACGTGCCGGCCAAGGTGGTCTACGTCCGGGCGGGCGAGCGAAAAGAGACCCTGCTTACGCCGGCGGTGAGGAAATAGCCGGGCGGTTGACAAATTCAATACTTCCATTATTATGGAAGTATTGAAATCAACCGGGAGTGGTCGCGATGAAATCCGTTACATCAGACCAGGTCGTCCGTTTTGCGGACATGTTCGCCGCGATGGGAACCGAAACGCGGCTGCAGATCATGCGCGAACTGCTGTCGGCGCATCCGCAAGGCATGGTGGTGGGCGAGATTCAGGCCGAGTTGGGTCTGTCGGGCTCGAACCTGTCGCATCACCTGGACAAGCTGAAAAACGAGGACCTGGTCGAGGTTCAGCGCGAGGGCACGTATCTGCGCTACCGGGCAAACGCCGGCGCCCTGCAGGAATTGCTGGCCTTCCTGTATTCGGAGTGCTGCACCCGCAGCAAGGCGATCAACCCCAAGGCCATCGTCAAATCTTGCGCATAGGAGAAGTCATGGAACCCATCAACGTCAAGAGTGTGGTGAAGCAACGGTATGCACAGGCAGCGCTGAGCGTGAAGTCCGCCGGGAAGGCGTCCTGCTGCGGCGGAGGAAGCGATCGGAGTTGCGCCGATCCGATTACGAGCGATCTCTACGCTTCGGAGCAGGTGGCCCAGCTCCCGGAGGCGGCAGTGCAGGCTTCGCTGGGCTGCGGAAACCCCACGGCGCTCGCCGAGCTGAAGCCGGGGGAAGTCGTGCTGGACCTCGGTTCGGGCGGCGGCATCGACGTTCTGCTTTCGGCAAAGCGCGTTGGGCCGTCGGGCAAGGCCTACGGGCTGGACATGACCGATGAGATGCTTGCCCTGGCGATCGAGAACAAGCGCAAGGCGGGAATCCAGAATGTGGAGTTTCTCCGAGGCGAGATCGAGAACATTCCGCTCCCGAGCGACTCGGTCGATGTGGTCATTTCCAACTGCGTCATCAACCTTTCGGCGGACAAGGATCGGGTGCTGCGCGAGGCGTTCCGCGTTTTGAAACCCGGAGGCCGCATCGCCGTGTCCGACGTGGTGACCCGAGGCGAGATTTCGGCTGAAATCCGCAACAACGGCGAACTTTGGGCTGGCTGCGTAGCCGGAGCGCTGGAGGAAAACGACTACCGCGCCAAGCTCTCGGCGGCCGGATTTGCGCATGTCGAAATAGAACCGACCCGCATCTACGAAACCCAAGACGTGCAAGAGCTGCTCGATGGCCAGGCAATCGGCGCTGAGGATTCCCAGGGCGGCGGAAAATTCATGAGCGCCTTCATACGCGCCGTCAAACCGGCCGTGGCCAAGGCTGCGCCGGCGTCGAGGGCGCGTTGCTGCTGATGCGTTTGGGTGCAGGCGGGCGAGGGGATGTCCCTCGCCCCGATTGCCGGGGTGAGCGGCACTTGTCATGCCTTGGCAAGCTGATTCCGGCCGCGGCCGGGGTGCCGAAGCATGGCGCACTGATGATTCTCGCCCTGTGTCTCGCCTGCGCGCTGCCGGCGAAAAATACATTCGCCTGGGGCGACGAGGGCCATCGATTGGTCGGCGTCATCGCGGAGAAATACCTCAGCCCGGCAGCAAGCCGGCAGGTGCGGGCGTTGCTCAAAGACGACCGGGCCGCCGATGGCAGCCTGTCCGGAAGGCGCAGCCTGGGCGAGATCGCGTCCTGGGCCGACGAGATCAAGGACTACGACCGAACCAGGGTGCGGCGCTCATGGCACTACGACGATATCCCGCTGTGCGGAGTGGCGGACTATTCGCGCTATTGCCGCAAAGACCGGTGCGCCTCGGCGCAGCTCGCCCGCAAGATCGAAATACTCAAGGACAAGGGCGAGCGGATCGGCCGGCGCAACGAGGCGCTCAAATGGGTGGTGCATCTGATGGGCGACATCCACCAGCCCCTGCATGCGGCGACGCGGCGCGACAACGGCGGCAACACGGTGGAGGTTTCATTCTTGGGCCGGCGCGACAATCCGCCTTACGGCACGATCAAGCTGCACACGATCTGGGACGTTCATATGGTGCAGCGGCTGATATCGGACAAGGGCGGGGAGCGCGCCATCGCTTTGGTGCGCATCGGCGACGCGGACCGGGCGGCTTGGGAACGGGGAACGATTTCCGACTGGATCGACGAGAGCCATCGAATCGCCAGGGAATTCGTTTATCCCCGGCTTCCCGTGGTCTCCTCCTGCGCGAGGAAGATCCAAGGCGTCGTCGCCATCGACGAGGCCTATTACTCGGCAGCGGCACCGATAATCGAGACTCGAATCAGAAAGGCCGGCGTGCGCCTTGCCCGGGTGCTCAACGATTCATTGGGCGGCCGTTGAGAAAAGCCGAGCCAAGAAGGTTGATTTTGCCGTTTATCGGTCTCGCGTTTTCGCGCAGTTGCATCGCAACTGCGCGAAAACGCGAGACCTATGCAACACCAAATCCTTCACCGGAATCGTCGACAGGTGATTCACAACTGGTTAAAGAGTCGCTGCCGCTTATAGCTACAGCGCAAGCCTTTGGTGGATCCAGTGCGCCGCGGCCAGCGTGCGCGGATCATCGCCCATGCGGCCGCATACCTGCAGCCCCACCGGCAGACCGTTCGGACCCTTGTGCACGGGAACCGTGACGGTGGGCGTCCAGAGAAAGGTCCAGATCTGATTGAGCGCGGGCGAGCCGGTGCTGGCGAGCCCCTTGGGCGCTTCGCCCGGCGCGCTGGGCGCGAGCAGCACGTCGCACTCGCCCATGGCCTCGCCCAGCATCGCGCGGCAGCGGTGTCCGATCGCCTGGGCTTTGGCATATTCCTCGCCGGTCACTTGTGCGCCTTCCTCGATGCGTTCGCGCAGCGTCGGATACAGCTGGTCCGGGTTGCGGTAGAGCTCATCGGAATACGAGCGCGACATCTCGACATTGGCCACCGTCCGATGCGCTTCGCGCAGAGGCCGGAACGCCTCGGGCAGCGTGAATTCGCCGACCCGGGCCCCGGCGCGGGCGAGTTCGCGTGCTGCGCGCTCCAATGCCTCGGCGGTTTCCGCCTGCATCAGGTCAGAATCGAAAGTGCGGCAGATGCCGATTCGCAGCGCGGGATCGAGCGCCGGCAGGCTTATCAGCCGCGCGTCATTGGTTTGCGTGCCGGCATACAGCGCTACGTCGGGCACGCTGCGCGCCATTACGCCGACCGTGTCCAGGCTGTCGCCTTCGGTCTTGCAGCCGGCGCGGGAAAGCAGATTGAAAGTCGGTTTGTAGCCGACCACGCCGCAGAAGGAAGCCGGACGGATGGTCGAACCCACGGTCTGGGTGCCTATGGCGAGCTGGGTCATGCAATCGGCGACCGCGGCGGCGGACCCCGCGGAGGAACCTCCCGGCGTGTGCTCCAGGTTGTGCGGATTGCGGGTCCTGCTCGGCACGTGCGTCGCCAATTCGCAGGTGACGGTCTTGCCCAGGATCACCATGCCGGCGTGGCGCGCGCGGGCGACCGTGCCTGCATCGCTCACCGGCCGGTTGCCCTTGTAGATCGGGCTGCCGTACTCCGAGGGCATGTCGAAGGTGTCGAAGATGTCTTTCACTCCCAGCGGAACGCCGTGCAGCGGTCCGCGCGCCGACCCCTGCTGGAGTTCCCGGTCGAGCACGCGTGCCTGCGCCAGCGCCGCTTCGGGATCGACGAATTGCCAGGCCTGCACCTCCCTGTCGCGTTGCGCGATGCGCTCGAGGCAATCGCGCACCAGCGCTTCGGAGCTGATCTCGCGCTTGGCTATTTTCCTTGCCGCGTCGCTCGCGGTGAGTTTGTTGAGTTGGGTCATGGGAATGGACTCGTTGGGCTTCAGTGATTATCGAAATCGATCGTGCACGCCCTCTCCCCGCCTCGCGAGCGGGGAAGGGACCGCAGGCAATCTTACCAGCGCAGCACGCGCGGGCCGAGCAGGGCGCCGGCAACGGTCGGAATCAGCATGCCGAGCAGGTACCAGAAGCCGAGGAAAGGCGCCGCGAGCTCCGGGCAGTGCAGCGAATACACCAGGGCCCCGATCGCACCGGAGAGCAGCCCGGCGGCCGCACCGGCGAGGCGCAGGCGTGTCGGTGCCAGTCCTTTCATGGTCCAGAGCACGCCGGCGAATACGGGCGCGGAGAGCATGGCGACAAGCAAAGGGCAGGATGTCCACGTCTGACCGAAGAACAGCTCGGCACGCCGCGCCGGGTCCGCTCCGGCCAGCGCCAGCGCCGCAAGCAGCCACATGACGAGCACCGGCGCTGCAAGGGCCCCCGGCACCCAGGCCAACTGCACGCCCGGCCGCGATAGGCGCAATGCGGCAACGAGGCTCGCAGCGACGAGACTGGCAACGAACGCGATCTTGACCCAGAACATCGGCAACCGAAGCGTGTCGGCAAGGTCGGCGCGCACGCCGAGCAGCGTGGCCATCAACAGGATCGCGACACAAGTCCCCAAGCCGAGCGCGCTCGCATAGCGCCGCACGGCTGCGTGCGGATCGACGGGCTCGACCCCTGCGGCCAGCAGGGCCACCAAGTCGTCGGTTCTCATTTGGCCTCCCGGATCTGCGCCGCCAGGGCCTTGAGGCCTCGGTGCACGCCCACCTTGATGGCCGCTACCGACATGCCCGTGACCCGTGCGGCTTCCTCCACCGACAGGCCCTCCAGCTTCGTATGGATGATGGGCAGGCGATGGTGATCGGGCAGCCGATCGAGCAGCCGCCGCAGATCCCGGCGCGCTTCGGCGGCGTCGGAGTCCGCAGAGGAAAACAGATCGTGTTCTCCCTCCAGCGCATCGGTGAGCGCTTCACGGCCGGCGCGCCGGCGCAGGAGATCGACAAGCTTGTACTTGGCGATCGCGTGCACCCATGCGGTCAGGGGCTGATTCGCATCGTAGGTATGGCGTTGGTTATGCACGGCCAAAAGCGATTCCTGAACAAGATCCTCGACCTCGTCCGGCAAGCGGGCGAGACGCTTTTTCAAAAAGGCCCGCAAATGCGCGCTCAGTTCCTGCAAAAAGGCATGGTAGGCCGGCGAGTCGCCGGCCAGGCCGCGGATCAGCAGATCCCTGAGATGCTCCTCGCCCGCGCTCAGGCGGCCCTTTGTTGGTATTCGTTGCATCGATGCCTTTGGTTACAGCGGCGTGAAAAAAATGTCGATGTGCGCCGCTGGCACAAATAATTGTGCCTTGCACTGTAACCCTCCGCCACTTCCTTGCGAACTAGATGTCAAATTTCACGACATCGAGCTGGCGCATGAATTCCACTGCCGGAACATCCACGACTGACTACACGGGGCCCATCCACCCCGCTTGGCTGCGCGCGACGCACTGGATAAACGCGATCGCCGTGGCGATCATGGTGACGAGCGGCTGGCGAATCTACAATGCCGCGCCATTCTTCGAATTCCTTTTTCCCAAGAGCATCACCCTGGGGGGCTGGCTCGGCGGGGCGATTCAATGGCATTTCGCGGCGATGTGGCTGCTCGCCGCCAATGGCCTGGTGTACTTGATCTGCAATGCCGCTACCGGACGGCTGCTGCGCAAATTCTTTCCGCTGTCGCCGCGCGCCATTCTGGCCGATGCGCTGGCCGCGGTGAAAGGCAGACTCGCGCACGACGACCTGCGCCAGTACAACGCTGTGCAGCGAGCGGCCTACCTGTTCGTGATCGCCGACAGCGTGTTGCTGCTGCTCTCGGGCCTGGTGTTGTGGAAGCCGGTGCAGTTTCCGCTGCTGCGCGAGCTGATGGGCGACTACGAAGCGGCGCGCCGGGTGCATTTTCTCGCCATGGCAGCTCTCGTCGCGTTCGCTGCGGTTCACCTGGCGATGGCCGCGCTCGTGCCGCGAACGCTGCTCGCCATGATCCGCGGCCGCTGAGGAGCCTCCCGATGACAATAGAAGCTAAGCGAAGACTCGCGCTCGACGGCGACGCGGTGGTAAAGGAAGCGCTGCGACGCCTCGATCAGCCGTCGCGCCGCCTGTTCCTGGGGCGAGCGCTCACCCTCGGCGGGCTGTCGCTGCTGACCGGCTGCGCGCTTGTCGACGAGGAAAGCGTCGAGAGCGCGCTGATGAAAGTATCGCGCTTCAACGACAAGGTACAGGCCTGGCTGTTCGACCCGAATCTGCTGGCGCCGACCTACCCCGAATCGATGATCACGCGGCCGTTCCCGTTCAACGCCTACTATGCCGAAGACGAGTTGCCCGAGGTCGATGCGGCGAGCTTCCGGCTCGAGGTGGGCGGCCTGGTGGCCGACAAGCACGCCTGGACGCTGGCCGAATTGCGCGCGCTGCCGCAGACCGACCAGGTCACGCGCCACATCTGCGTCGAGGGCTGGAGCGCGATCGGCAAATGGGGCGGCGTGAAGTTTGCGGATTTCCTGCGCCGTGTGGGCGCCGATCTGAGCGCCAAGTACGTCGGCTTCCAGTGCGCCGACGACTACTTCACCAGCATCGATATGCCCACGGCCCTGCACCCGCAGACGCTGCTCACCCTCACCTACGATGGCCAGGAGCTGCCGGCGCGCTACGGCTTTCCGATGAAGCTGCGCATGCCGACCAAGCTCGGCTACAAGAATCCGAAACACATCCAGGCGATCTTCGTCACCAATACGTACCCGGGCGGCTACTGGGAAAACCAGGGGTACAACTGGTTCGGCGGCAGTTGAGCAAGCCTCGGATGCGCTGAAGCATAGGAACCGATTCACCCGTATCGATTCACCGTTCACTCACACAAGGAGTTCACCATGAGCAAAGTTACTGCAGTTGTTTTGTCCCTTTCCGTCTTGCTAGCCGGCGGCAGCGCGATGGCGCAGGGAATGATGAAGACGGACGAAATGGCCAAGGACACCATGAAGAAAGATACGATGAAGAAAGACACGATGAAGAAGGACGCCATGAAGAAAGATGCCATGAAGAAAGATGCCATGAAGAAGAAAGACACCATGGCCAAGGACGACATGAAGAAGTAAGCGGCGCGCCCCTCGGGGGCGCCCTGACGGCGTAAACAACAGGAGACGAGGATCATGAATGGTCTATGGACGGGAAGAACGACCGCGCTGCTGGGCATGGCGGCAGCGGCACTGGTGGCCGGAGTCGCGCCGGCTCGTGCCGCGGGGCCGTTGCCGGACCCCAAAGTCGATGTGGCCCTCGCGTCGGCCACCCAGACCGCCGTATTCGCCGGCGGGTGTTTCTGGGGCGTGGAGGCCGTGTTCGAACACCTCAAGGGTGTCGCCCAGGCCGTATCGGGCTACTCGGGCGGCAGCGCGAATACGGCGCGCTACGATCGCGTGAGCTCAGGCGGTACCGGGCACGCCGAAGCGGTGCGCGTTACCTACGATCCCTCGCGCATCACCTATGGACAGCTCCTGAAGGTGTTCTTTTCGGTCGCGCACGATCCGACGGAACTGAACCGGCAAGGTCCGGATGTCGGCACGCAATACCGCTCGGCTATCTTCTATGCCAACGAGGAGCAAAAGCGCGTGGCCGAGGCGTACATAGCCCAGCTTCAGGCGGCGCGCGTGTTCCGGCGCCCTATCGTTACACAGGTGAACCCGCTGAGGGCGTTTCACGAAGCCGAGCCTTACCACCAGGATTATCTCGTGCGCAATCCGACCCAGCCGTACATCGTCATTCACGACTTGCCGAAATTGGCCAATCTTCAGCGCCAGTATCCGGCGCTGTTCGCCGGCAAACAGGGCTCTACCCCGCTTTCTAAATTCTGAGCCCGACGAGCCGGAACCAAAGGAGCCGGTTTTGCCGTTTATCGATCTCCCCTTTTCGTTCAGTTGCTTGCAACTGAACGAAAAGGGGAGACGCATTTGGAAAGCAAATCTTCGCCGAATTTGTCAACGGCACAACTTGCAGGCGATCAAAATCCTTGGATCCTAGATGCTCAGCCTAGTGCCGAGCTCGATCACGCGGTTGGGGGCGAGATTGAAATACTCGGAGGTTGCCGGGCTGTTGCGCTGCATCCAGCGGAACAGTTCCCGGCGCCAGGTGAACAATCCCGGCTTGGTCGCGCGCGCGATGGTGGACTTGCCGAGAAAATACGTCGTTTCCTCGGGAATGAATTTCAGCCCGTGGCGCTCGAGCAGTTTCATCCCCCGCGATACGTCAGGGTCCTCCATGAAGCCATAGTGCAGCGCTGCCTGGTACATGCGGCCGCGCTCGATCACCTGTATCTCGGTGCGATCCCGATCCGCGATTCGCGGGACATCCTCGTCGACGATGGTCAGGAAAACGACGCGCTCGTGCAGGACTTTATTGTGCTTCAGATTGTGCAGCAGCACGGTCGGGATCCAGCCAAGATCCGGCGACATATAGACGGCCGTTCCCGAAACGCGCGGGATACTTGCGCCGCACATCGCCGGGAAGTTCTTCACCGCAATGCGCGATCTCGCCTCGTGCGCAGCGAGCACGGACTCGGCCCGCTTCCAGGTGGTCAGCATCACGAAAATCACGCCGGCGCAAAGCAGCGAGACCCACCCGCCGTCGGCGATCTTGGACAGGTTTGCCGCGAAGAACACCACTTCCATAAGGCCGACCACGGCCAGCACAGACAGCAAGAACGGCCTGATTCTTCTGGACAGCCGCAACACGATCACCGCGATCAGAGCGGTGGTGAGCACCATCATCCCGGACACGGCGACTCCGTACGCCGAGGCGATGGCGCTCGAAGTCTTGAACCCGAGCACCAGAAGGATCACGAAAATCAGCAGCGCCCAGTTCACCTGCGGGATATAGATCTGGCCGCGTGTGTACTCGGAGGTGTGGCGCGTCGGAATGCGCGGGAGATAGCCCAGGCGGCTGGCCTGCTGCGTCAAGGAGAATGCGCCCGAGATCGTCGCCTGCGAAGCGATCACCGTGGCCGCCGTGGCCAGGAGTACCAGAGGCAGCTGCAAGTCCTCCGGTGCGAGCAGGTAGAAGGGGTTCTTCAGCGCAGCCGGATCCCGCAGCACCAGCGCCCCCTGGCCGAAGTAACTCAGGATCAGTCCGGGGAAAGCCAGGCCGAACCAGGCAATGCGAATCGGGTTCGGCCCGAAATGCCCCATATCGGCGTAGACGGCCTCGGCCCCGGTTACCGCCAGAAACACCGCTCCCAGAACGAGGAAAGTGAGGCCCGGCGAATGCACGATGAAATTCAGGGCATGCCTCGGGTCCAGCGCGGCGAGGATGGCCGGTGTCTGCACGATCGAGATGACGCCAAGGGCTCCGATGGCCAGGAACCAAATCACCATCACCGGCCCGAACAGTTTGCCCACCGCACCGGTGCCGCGTTTCTGTATGGAGAACAATCCGATGAGAACCGCGATGGTTAGCGGCACGATCCAATGCTCGAAGGCAGGCGTCGATACGGAAAGACCTTCTATGGCCGACAAAACGGAAATCGCCGGGGTGATGACCGCATCGCCGTAGAAGAGCGACGCCCCGAAAATTCCGAGGATGACGACTGTCTTGGCGAGCGGCGGCTGTTCCCGCGCGATCCGCGTAGCAAGCGCGAGCAGCGCGAGAATTCCGCCCTCGCCGCCGTTATCGAAGCGCAGCACGATCGCGACGTATTTCAGCGAAACGATGAATGCGATCGACCAGAAGATAAGCGACAGCACGGCGAGTACGTAGGCTTCACTGAGAGGCAGACCGTGCGGGCCGCTGAATGCCTCCTTGAATGCATACAAGGGGCTGGTACCGATGTCGCCGAAAACGACTCCGAGCGCCAGCAACGACAGTGCAGGGACGGAAGCTGATCCGCGACGCTTGGAATCCCCCGTGATGGGATGGGGCATGGC
>JACQTO010000223.1 GCA_016210745.1 Betaproteobacteria bacterium | reverse complement strand
GTATGGATGGGGTGAAGCGAACATGAATGTCAGCTACGGCATAAAGGAACAAGAGGTCTTCGCATCGGGACATGCAGCCTGCCCCGGTTGCCATGTCGCACTCGCCATGCGCTTCATCCTCAACACGCTGGGGCCCGACACGGTCGCAGTCGTTCCAGCCTCGTGCATCGCCATCATCGCCGGCCCCCAGCCCTTGAGCTCGATGAATATTCCCGTCTACCAGACGACCCTCGAGTCCAGTGCGGCCTCCGCCGCTGGGATCAAGCGAGCGCTGGTAGCCAAGGGTAATGACCACACCGACGTCGTCGCGCTCGCGGGCGATGGCGGCACCTACGACATAGGTTTCCAGTCGCTGTCCTCCGCGGCGGAGCGAAACGAGGACATCATCTACGTCTGCCTCGACAACGAGGGCTACATGAACACGGGTGCGCAGAAGAGTTCGGCGACACCCTCGCTCGCTTACACGACCTCGACGCCCTCGGGCAAGAAGACGCCAAAGAAGAACGTCGCCGAGATCATGGCCGCGCACAACATCCCGTACATGGCCACCGCCACCACAGGCTATCCCGACGATCTCGTGCGCAAGGTCGCGAAGGCGAGAGAAATGAAAGGGGGATTCCGGTTCCTGGTGGTGCTCTCTCCCTGCCTGGACGGGTGGGGAATCGCAGACGACGGCGGTGCGCGAACGTCGCGGCTCGCGGTCGAGTCGGGAATATTTCCGCTCTACGAGGTCGAGAACGGCAGCGCGTATACGCTGAACCGCGGCCCCAAAGGGGTGCCGGTGGCAAGGTACGTGGAGGGGCAGAAGCGCTACGAACACCTGTCGGAGTCGGACATCGCACAGCTCCAGGCTGAAGTGGACAGGAACTGGCATGCGCTGCAGGTGAAGTTCGCGACCCGAGCAGCCGGGTAAGATCACACAAGGCGTGCGCGGTTCCTCGAGCACTCGCCGCGGCTCGCCCCGAGCGAGCGCGCCGCTGGATTCGTTCAAACTCATAGAACATCTCGATTTCTCGTAGCTAGGCTATGGCATCGACATTTCCAAATCAGACCGAAGGTCGCTTTCTCATCCCCGATTTCCGTTTTCAGAGCGGCGAGGCGCTGCCTGACTTTCAACTGCGATATCTCACCTTGGGAACCCCGAAGCGCGATGCTGCCGGCCGAGTCGTCAACGCCGTACTGATGCTCCATGGAACGACCGGTTCCAGCAGGCAGTTCCTGCAGCCGAGTGTCGCAAATGAATTGTTCGGAGAAGGCCAACCGCTCGATGCTTCCCGATACTTCATCATTCTTCCGGACGACATCGGTCACGGCGGGTCGAGCAAACCGAGCGACGGCCTGCGTTCGCGATTTCCGCGTTTTGGCTACAAGGACAGCGTCAGGGCGCAGCATCGGCTTGTGACCGAGCACTTTGGCATCGATCGCTTGCGCCTCGTGTTAGGCTGCTCGATGGGAGGCATGCAGGCGTGGCTCTGGGCGGTGCGTTATGCGCACAGTATGGACGCGATCATGCCCATCGCCTGCCAGCCCGCTCAGATTGCGGGCCGCAATCTTCTGTTTCGCCGCCTGATTATCGAGGCCATTCACAACGATGCCGATTGGCAAGGCGGAGAATACAGCTCACCGCCGCGCCGATGGCTGCCGGCATCGATCGTCTTCACCATCATGTCCGACAGTCCGCTGTCCCTGCAGGCACAGGCGCCCACCCGAGAAGCAACCGAGGCGCTTTTCGACAGAGTCGCAGAAAATACGGCGCGGACGTTCGACGCCAATGACCTGCTGTCCTGGTTGGAGGCATCCTGGGATTATGATCCGGAGCCTGACTTGCACACGATCAAGGCGCGCGTGCTTGCGGTCAATTTCGCCGACGACATGGTCAATCCGCCGAACCTCGGAATCATGGAACGGGCGATCGAGACAGTCCCCGACGGCCGCTATGTGTTGATCCCGGAGAGCGATCAAACCAAAGGGCACCAGACTGTCTTCCTGGCAGCCGTCTGGAAAACTTACGTTCGGGAGCTGCTCCAGAGCATCGGCTGAGCGAAGCGCGATGCCAGTGTCCTGTTCCGCACTTGTCACGGGCGGCGAATTCGGGTGCAATACGGCGATGGCCACGGAAAAACAATACGAAATCACCGTTTCGTCGGTTGCACAATATGTGCCGGACCAATCCGATGAGGAAAACGGTCGTTTCGTGTTCGCCTACACCATCAGTATCCGCAATACCGGAAACGTTCCGGCACAGCTGATTTCGCGCCACTGGATCATCACCGATGCGAACGGCCAAGTCCAGGAAGTGCGCGGTTTGGGCGTCGTGGGGGCGCAGCCGCTGCTGAAGCCTGGGGAGTCCTTCGAGTACACGAGCGGCACGGCGATCGCCACCGCGGTGGGTACGATGCGGGGCAGCTACCAGATGGTCGCGGAGGACGGCATGCAGTTCGAAGCGCCCATCCCCGAGTTCACTCTAGCGGTTCCGCGCGTCCTGCATTGAAGCGCCGCCCGCTATGGGCGCTGTTTTCGAAGCCGCCCGAGGTATCTTATGGTCTCTTGTCATCGCCTGGCGGCGGCTTTTTCGGGATCGTCCACCAGACGATGAAAACCAGCAATGCGAGCGCGATGGCCCCTTCGAGTATGAATATCCAGAGTCCGGATTCCACGGCGGTATGGTTTGCTTCGAGCGCTTTTCCCGCATGATAGAACAGCTCCGCGCATTTCGACTCCTGCTCGTCGTCGCCCTTGCGCTGCTCAGCGCATGCGCCTCCGCGCCCGTGCCCCCGTCGGTACCGCAGGAAACAGCAGCCGCCTGCCCGGCGCCCGCGCCCTGCCCGGTATGCCCCGTATGCCCGGCCCCGCCCCCAGCAGCGCCGCCCCCACCGCCAAAAGTGAGCGTCCTGGAACCGGTGGGATTCGACGAGCTGCCGGGGTGGCGCGAGGACGACCTCACCCAGGCGCTGGGCGCCTTGCGCACTTCCTGCACCGCACTCAGGTTTCAGCCGTCGTGGAAGACCGCCTGCGCCGGGTTGGAAAACATCGGTTCGGGCGAAAACGATCGCCTGCGCGCGTATTTCGAATCCGAGTTCGTCCCCCATCGCCTCGCCAGTCCCGATGGCGCGACCCAGGGGCTGGTCACCGGTTATTACGAACCGCTGCTGCGCGGCAGCCGCAGCCAAGCCGCGCCCTTCTTGTTTCCTCTCTACGCGCCGCCCGAAGACCTTCTCACCATCGACCTTACGGCGATCAATCCCGACCTCAAGCACCTGCGCCTGCGCGGTCGAGTGGACGGGAAGCGCGTAGTGCCGTACTACTCGCGCGCCGAAATCGAGAACGGGACTGCGCCTGTCGCTGGACGTGAGATCGTCTGGGTGGACAATCCGGTGGAGGCCTTCTTCCTGCAGATCCAGGGTTCCGGGCGCGTGCAGCTCGATTCGGGCGAACTCCTGCGCATCGGCTACGCAGATCAGAACGGGCACCCTTATCGCTCGATCGGACGCTGGCTCCTGGACCAAGGAGAGCTTTCACCGGGCGAGGCGACCATGCAAGGCATCAAGTCCTGGGCGCGCGCCAATCCCGCTCGGCTCCCCGAGCTGCTCAATCGCAATCCGAGCTACGTGTTCTTTCGCGAAATTGCCCCGCGCGATGGCGACCCGAATTCCGGCCCTATCGGCGCTTTAGGCGTTCCGCTGACCGCCGGGCGCTCGATCGCGGTCGACCCGCGCTACGTGCCTTTGGGTGCGCCCGTCTTTCTCGAAACCACTTGGCCGAACTCGAACGCGCCCCTCGTGCGGCTGGTGCTTGCGCAGGACACCGGCGGGGCGATTCGCGGCGCGGTGCGCGCAGATTTCTTCTGGGGCTTCGGCGCCGAAGCAGGAAGCCTGGCGGGGAAAATGCGCCAGAACGGCCGCATGTGGGTGCTGCTGCCGCGCGGCTATCCGCTTTCGCTGCGCTGAGGCGCGCTACTTGACGCTTTCATCCATCAGCTTCTGCAGTTCCGGAAAACGCGCGCCCACGATGCGCTGACCGTTGGGAACGAAGCTCACCGGCGTGGCGCGCACGCCGAGCTTCTGCCCGAGAGCAATCCAGCGCTCCACGGGCGCGCTGCAGTTCGCCGCGGCTGACGGCTGCTTGTTTTCCAGCATGAACTCGTAATAGGCCTTGGCGCGATCGGAGGAACACCAGATACGCGTGGCCATCTGCCGAGACTCGTTCTCGCGCAGAATCGGATACAAGAACGTGTAAATGGTGACGCCGTCCATCTGTGCCAGGCTCTGATCGAGCCGGCGGCAGTAGGGGCAGAACGGGTCGGAAAATACCGCCACCACGCGCTTGCCGTTGCCGCGCACCCGCTTGATCGCGAGGTCCAGCGGCAGCTGGTCGAACTTGATGGTGGAGAGCTTCTGCAGTCGCTCCTCGGTGAGATTGCGCCGCGTGTTGGCGTCGATGATCGCGCCGTTGAATATATAGGTGACGCGCTCATCAGTGTAGACAATGTCTTCGCCGATCAGCACCTCGTACAGACCCAGATACTGGGTGCGGGTGACGCTGTCGACTTTGATCCCGCCCAGACGCGCCTCGATCGCGCGCTTGACCGAATTTTCGTCGGCAAATGCCCGGCCCGACACGAGCACGAGCGCGGCAAGCAATGCACATCCAGCGCGTAACAGCATGGTGCTTCCTAGTTCAATGTTATGGAGAGCGTGCGCCTCAGGCGGTCGCGCGCCCGGTGAGCCATGACTTTATGACTGGAGCCGCATCGGTAAGGTTCAGCCCGAAATTGCGCAGCCACGCCAGCCCCGGCGCTCTGGCGCCGAACAGGCGCTGCAGTCCGTCGGTCACGAGTCGCATCGCGAGTATGTCTTCGGCACGCGAGCGTTCAAAACGTCTCAGCAGCAGGCGCTCGCCGGGGTCCGAACCCGGCTGCCGCGCCGCCAACGCTGCCGCCAGCAAGCGCGCATCGCCGAAGCCGAGGTTGACCCCTTGCCCGGCCAGCGGGTGCACCACGTGCGCCGCATCTCCGATCAGCGCCAGACGCGGCCTGACCATCGAATCGACGGACAAGAGCGCAAGCGGAAACGCCGCCGGCGCGGTAATGAGCTCCAGGGTGCCCAGTCGGCTGTGGCCGGCTTCGGCGACGCACCGTGCAAAATCCGCCGGCGAAAGATCGAGCAGTTCCCCCGCGTGGCTCTCGGAGGTCGACCAGACGATGGAAATCCGTTCGCCTGGAAGCGGCAGATAAGCCAGAATGCCGTCGCCGCGAAACCACTGCAGTGCGACCGAGTGGTGCGGAAGTTCGCACGCGAAATTCGCCACCACGGCGCTCTGCCCATAGGGCCGGCTTTTCGATCCGAATCCTCCCGCTTTCCTCACCCACGAGGCGCCCCCGTCGGCACCCACGACAAGCCGCGCCGTTACCTCGGCCCCGGTATCGGTGCTGAGACCGGCGGAGAGAGCGCCGACATCGAGCGCCACGGGGCGCGCGGGAACCAGGAGCTTGAGATTGCTCTGGCCCTCGAGCGCGCGCCACAGGGCGCGCTGCACTTCCCCCGACTCGACGATCCAGGCAAGCGCGGCAAGCCCGGCCTCATAGGCCGAGAACTCGAGCCGGGAGCGCCCGTCGTCGCCGTAGATGCGCATTTTGCGCACCGGACACACTCGCGCGGCGTCGAGCGCCCCCCAGATTCCAAGCGAATCGAGAAACGACACGCTGGCGGGAGAAAACGCGTAAATCCGCTCTTCCCACGCGAGCTTGCGCTCCGGAGGCGCCGAAGCCTCCAGAAGCGCGAGATTCATATCGCTTGCGGCAAGCGCGCGGGCGAGGCTTGCGCCGACCAATCCGGCCCCGACGATGGCGACGTCTGCTTGCATGCGGCCATTGTAGCGCCAACAGGCCCGCAGTCGCCTTGACGCTGCTCGCTTGCGGGGCTGACAATCAGCGTCGATTGGGTTTGCAACGCAATCACTTGCGCGAGATCTCCAGTCTCGGCATGGTTCCCGTGAAATTGGCCGGCATCGTGCCGGAATGACGCCGCGAATCGATGCCCCAGGGGGTCGACCAGAAAGGGAAGTCCCTTCAACTTGACAACGATAGGGCCGGAAAAGATAATCCGCCCCCTCTCACGGCGAATTAGCTCAGCTGGTTAGAGCAGCGGAATCATAATCCGTGTGTCCGGGGTTCGAGTCCCTGATTCGCCACCAATAATCAACGGCTTAGCACCGATCCAGCAACCGCAAATTCTCTTGGTGCTAGGTTGGTGCTAGGTCAGCGATGAATCCACTTGACGGTCTCGGTTGGAAGACCTTCAGCCACCCGGCCCCTTTGTAGCTCGCACGGTGACATCAATATCCCGCGACTTCAAAATCCACTCAGTGATACCGGCTGCTTCACTACCATGACCAAAGCGGCCATGGGTCACAAGCTCTATTCCGGACAAAATGGAATGGACATGAGGATCAAGTGCATCCGTTACGTGCTTGGTAATCGTGACGTGGGGTTTGCTGCCACTCGAAACGACAACCCTGGCTTGTCCGATATGCGCAACCCGTAACACTTCGTCCAGCACTTTGCGGCCACGTGGGGCACCAGAACCAGCATCTTTGCGTGAAGAAGCGGCCATGTTCCACCTCCATCGTGGAGAAGAATCACGCTTAGCCAGTGTAATGAAACGCGGAAGGAGAGTATTGCCCTACATCAATCACAATCAAAGACGCAAATGATTGCGATCTATTGACCGGACCGTGTTACCCCACAAATGAAAACTCCGGCTTCGCAAAGAGTACCGGAGTCTTCGGAAAGGGGAAGTATCCCCTTTAGACCTCGAGCCATTCATTTCCAGTCTCACGTGCTTGGCAAGCTCCCGGGAAACACAAACCCAGGTAAATCCCCCGCCATAATTCAGCTGTTCCCTCCATTCCAAGCTTTCACCCCTAGTGGCAACATTCACGCGACTTCTGGCGTAACTCTCTCCTCTTAGCTCTCGTGCCACCATTTGAGCCCCACCGAGAACGTGGGGCTTTTCTTTTCAGTCAACGATGAATCTGCTCTTTCCTGCAAGGGCACGTTTCACGAAGATTCGTGGTGACCAGCGATTTCCAAGGCGGTCTTTACATAGGCAAGCCTAGCTTCCACCCTACCACTGGGGCTGAATGGGCGTTGTTGGTGATGACGCGTTGAATCGTGCATCATTCCAAAGTGATCATGAGATGCAGTCGCTGATTGGGCAACTGCCACCGGGACAGTCGCAGCGATAAGGGATAGCGCTAGAAGGGGTGAAAAGCGCAGTCATAGGCTCCTCGATAGTTTTCGAAACGGTCTTTACGCAGACCAGTAGGCCAAGTGAGACAATGTGCCTTCGAGACGCCTAAAGCCGAGTGGGTCGTGCCGGCGCTCGTGGATTGCCATCAAGGTGCGTGAATTTTTTTACTTGAGGGAAAACTGAAATGCCTACAGGAAAAGTGAAGTGGTTTAACGACTCAAAAGGCTTCGGATTTATTGGCCCCGACGACGGTTCGAACGACGTATTCGTGCATGTTTCTGCGGTTCAGAAGGCAGGACTGTCAACACTGAAGGAAGGCCAGAAGGTGGAGTACGAAGTGGTTATAGGAAAGAATGGCAAGGCTGCAGCGGATAAGCTGAAAGCTGTCTGAGTTCTGTCAGGTCAAGCCAGGAGAAATCCCGGGGTGAAACCCTGTTTATCCTCGACCCGTAAGCTGGAGTCTGGCAATGGGGTGACCGGGAGGCAAGGCGGGAAAGCCTGCAATTGCTTCTGGTGGAAGCAAGTAGAGACTGCTTTTGGGCCAAACTGTCTGGACCGGCGGAAAATATCCGCATAAGCGCCTTACATTGCGATAGGTTCTGATCTTGCGAGAAGGGGGATACGATGAGGAAATTTGCCGCAGTTCTTGCCTTGATGCTCGCCGCCGCATCACCGATTGCGCTGGCGCAATCGGATTACCCGACCAAGACGATTACGGTTGGCGTCGGATACCCCGCCGGCGGAGGCACCGATCTGCTCACACGGGTTGTGGCAGCGGAGGTGGCGAAAATACTCGGGCGCGAGGTTATCGTCGTCAACCAGCCGGGTGCGTCGGGAACGGTGTCGATGGCAGCGATCGCTGCCGCCAAACCTGATGGCTATACGCTGGGCGTGACCGCGAGTTCGTCGCTCACCATCGCGCCCTTCACGCTGGATGTCCCGCCCGATCTGCTGGAGCGCGTTACGGCGCTCGTTGCCCTCGGACGCCTGCGCAACGGTTTTCTCGTCAAGAGCGACAGTCCGTTCAAAGGCATCAAGGATGTGATCGAGTTCGCGCGGAAAAATCCGGGCAAGGTGTCGATCGGGGTGCAGGGCATGGGTTCGAGCGGTGCACTGGCGCTGCAGGCAACCGCCCTCCAGGAGAAAATCAATTGGACCATGGTGCCCTACACCGGGGAAGCGCCCGCTCTGGCCGCGGTTCTCGGCGGCCACATCACGGCCGCGACCTCCACCTCAGGAGCGTGGCCGCGCTTTGTCGAGGCGGGAACGCTGCGGCTCATAGCCTCGATGGACACGGAGCGGTTCGACTTGGTCCCCGACGCGCCCACGATGGTCGAGCAGGGGTATCCGAACAGCTCGCTCATATTTGCCCTGGCCGGACCCAAGGGGCTCCCCCCGGCGGTGGTCAAGCGCATCATCGATGCGTTTAGCCAAGCCATGCAGGCCCCGACGTATATCGAATTCGTCAAGAAAAACGGAATGGAGATAAAGAAACCGCTGACAGGCGAGGCGTTTCAGCGCTATCTCATGGATGACCGCGCCGCAATGGGCGCGATCGCCGCCAAGATCGGTCTCCGCAGAAAATAGACGGCAAGTTCGCGTCACGCACCATCTTGCGCGGGCCGGGCAGTTCCGCCTGACCCGCGCAATCTCGCCCGCACCCAGCCAGCTGTCTTCGAGGCAAGAGTCCACTTTGCGGGACTCCGGTGCCGCTTTGGCGCGCACCCCGAGCGCATCGATGCGGCATCGGGGCTGCCGGTAAGTCCAATAGCGACAGGCATTCCCGAACAGCACTACGCGGAAAATTGCCGAGGCGGAGCGAAAGACGGCTACATCGCCGACCCGATCCATTGTTACTGCTCCGCGGGCATTAAGGGTCGGGTTTTGCCCTAACGACAGCACGCAGCGATTGGCGTCTCATAGAGCCTGCAACGCGCGTTCACCCTCATTACTGCAATGAAGGAGGTGAAGGACGCCGGCCGGACGGGCAAGCGTTGGCCTATTCGATCGGCGTTCTCGTTGCGATTTGCAGGCTAATGATCCTGGCGACGAGACGACAATGGAGACCTTCTCCCTCGCGTCTTCACGGATAGGTTTTCGATCCGGCGGAAACGACGGCATGGCAACACGCCTGGCTGGAGCGGTCGTCGCCGGATTCGACCGTGCGCCGGCCATGCTTGCCATCGCGTTCGCGGCGCTGTTTCTTGCCAACCACGCCGTCCCGGCGGAAAACCAGCAATTCAATCAAGCAGCTCGTACGCAAAAGACCAACACAGAAGTGCCTGTGGCACTCCTGCCTGAATCAAGACGCGCGTTTGACGACGACAGGCAGATGCTCGACGACCTTATCGCCGGCATCGTCGACACTGGGATGCTACACAAAGCGCTCCGTGCCGCCGAAATGCAGAATCTGGTGCAACCCAAGATCGACAGACCGCGAGCCAGTTACACCCAGTCGGCACCAAGTGGACCACGCAGCAGGCCGTGGAGCCTCGCGGTTTCCGGCACCGCCATGCTCTGGGATTACGATCATTTCACGCTCACCGCATACCTACCCATGAAGGGCCGAAATGCGGTGAAAAAGATCGCGGAAAAACTATTCGACTCGAAGGACGTCGGATCCTTTGTTTCAAACATGCAAGCCCTGTCGCTGATTGCCAGGGGGCGAATCAATACGGAGCTCACCTATTCGACGCAATTCAGCAAGCACAGCAGCCTGGATGCCAGTGCGAGCTTGAGACTCAATGCCGACAGGAACACGGGTAGGTCGGATTTGGTAGTGGGCCTTTATTACCGGGCCACGTTTTGAAAGACGGATCTACGATCTACGATTTAGGGGCCGCGCTTCGCGCGGCTTTTCTTCGCTAGATCCTCAATCCTAAGCCGGACGGGCCGCAACCAAGGAAGCTGGTATTGCCGTTTATCAATCTCCCCCTTTCGTGCGGTTGCACGCAACCGCACGAAAGGGGGAGACGAATTTAGAAGCCAAATCTTCGCCAAATTTTCCAACAGCAAACTTGTAAGCGACCACTTCCTGAATCCTGTTCCTACCCAGATATAATGGCGCCTTCGGTCGAGCTGGAGTGCGTCGTTGGAGTTCCCCGTCGTAGAGCACGGCACCATCCCACCCGACCACGTGGCGCCTGATTCGCTGCACGGTATACGGCGCCAGCAGACCAATCCGAATCGCTGGAGCGGCGCGGGTTGGGCGGCATTCACACAAGCTCTGCGTCTGGAAGGCGTGGAGATAATCGAGCAGCCCTCCGCCGCCCGCGCATATGCGACCGACGCCGGCGGTACGGCCTACGGCATGCCTCACGGCTTAGTCCTCGCCACGAGCGCCGCGCAGATAGCGAAATTGCTCAAAACCGCGCAAGCCCACCGGGTACCCGTGACGGTGCGCGGAGGGGGACTCACCACCGAAGGCGAATCGGTCGCCTTCGGCGGCGTGCTGCTCGCCCTGACCGGCATGAACCGGGTGATTGCGATCGACAAGGACGCACTGACGGTGCGCACCGAAGCCGGGATTTTCTGGCACAGCCTCGCCGAAGTCCTCAGGCGCCAAAACCTCGATTACCTGTCGGCACCGCTCAATCTGACTTCGTCGGTCGGCGGAACGCTCGGTGTCGGCGGCATCGACGTGAACTCGGCGCGTCTCGGTTGCAGTGCCGACCAAGCCGTCTCGGTGCAGGTTGTGACCCCGACCGGCGACATCGTCGAATGCTCCGACTCGGTCAATCCGGAGCTGTTTCGGCGCGTCATCCTCGGCTACGGCCAGTTCGGCGTGATCACCGAAGCCACGCTCAAGGTGCGGCCGTACACGCCCCTTCGCATGCACTACTTCTACTACGACTCGCTGCGCACGGCGATCGAAGACCTGCAATTGATCGACCGCAATGACGCCTCCGACTATTCGGGCATTCTCACCATGATGGACAGGGTGGTGAACCTCCTGGTCGCATTCGATTCCGACGAGCGTGAGGCCGCATTCATGACCGCTTGGCGGCAACGACTGCGCGGGCAAGGCGAAGGCGTCTTCGCCCTGCGCATGATGGCCTGGTACGCGCTGCGCCCCTGGCGAGTGCGCGAGGCGCTATTCCTCTGTCGGCGCCGCAGCAAACTGTTCCCGGAATTCCGTCGCGTCGAATTTACGCGCGACGGAAAAATGCTCGATCGGACCGTGGTATTTTCGCGCGCGGTGTGGAAATTTTGGGGCTGCCGGCAGATGGTCATACCGGATCTCGCCGCCGCAGAGGAGAAGTTCATCGAAGCGGTGCTGCGCGGCAACGCCGTGTGCCGGAAATATTTCCCCCATTACACACTGTATTGCGTCGGCATCAAGCTGCGCGAGGACCACCGCGCGCATTACGAGCTCTCGTGCATCCCCCCCGACGCACGCGAGCGCGCCTACGGCTGCGAATTCGAGCCCATGCTCGAGAACCAGGTGGTCAGCCGCGACCGGTTGCAGTCGTTCAAGAACGAAATCTACGATATCGGCGTGGCGCTGGGGACCAGCTACTACCGCTTCGGCGGCATGATGAAAGGCTATATCCGCCGCGTATTCGGAGATGCCCTGGTGGAGGCACACCTCGCAGACAAGCGCCGGGCCGACCCCGCGATGATCCTCAACCGCGATGTGATCTTCTGATGGGCGGCCGATTGTTCGGGCACGGCGAGTGCTTCGGCTGCGGGCTGTGCTTGCTTGCCTGCCCCCTGTGGCGGGCAAGGCGCGACATCCGCCTGAGCGCGCAAGGCTGCGCCAGGGCGCTGCAGTGCGGCGCGATGATGGACGATCTCGCCGACGCGGTCGATTCCTGCTGCCTTTGCGGCGCCTGCGAGCCTGCTTGCCCGGCGCAAATCGGCCTGGTGGGCATGATCGCCGATCTGCGCGCGGAACTCGCCCGCCATCACCCCGACCGCGTCGCCCAATTGCATGAGCGAATGAACGCGCACAGGAGTCCCGCCCCGGCCGCTCCGGCTGCCGCTGTCACGCTCGTGCCCGACAAGGCGCTCAAAGCCCATTGCGCGCTCCTCGGGCGGGTCCTAGCGCTGCTCGGCGAGCGCGAAAAGCTCGCGCTCGCGGAAGACGACGGCGCCGATATTGCGCTCGCGCTCGAAGCCGGAGCTGCGATTCCCGCTGCGCGCCTCGCGCGCTTTCTCGCGCCGCTCGCGCGCGCCAGGAGAATCATCATCGGCGACGGAATGCTGTTTCGCGCGCTGCGCTCGTGGCTGCCGCGAACTCCCATCGAGGCCCTGGGCGTCGCCATGAGCTCCGTGGCAGCGGTGCGGGGCAAGCTGCGCGCCGCAGATCTGTACGTCATCGAGCCGCGCGCCTACCACGCCGACCATGCGCGGCTGGTAAAGCACTACGATGGCCTTCGCCTGGAACGCGGCTGCAGCATGAATCTCGACCTGCAGCGATTGGCGATACCGACCACAGCGGGCAGCCTCCCCGCCATCCTCGGTCGCAGCCAAGTGGACGCGCGCGACCAGGCGCGCTGGATCCTGGAGGGGGCGCCCGAGTGTTCCCGCATCGTCGTCGAAGATCTGCAGGACATCGCCGCGTTCACCGCCGTGACCGGCAAACCCGTCGTTCACCTGGCTCAGCTAACATGAAAAGCTCATGCAATCAGCAGATGTAGTCATCGTCGGCGCGGGACTTTCGGCTGCGGCCGCTGCCAAGCGACTGGCCGATGCCGGTCTGGAAACGATCGTCCTCGAGCGCATGGAGCTGCCGCGCCACAAGACCTGCAGCGGCATATTGTCTCCGCGCGGACATCGTTTTCTCATCGAGAACTTCGGCCCCCTGCCGCGTGAAGCGCTGCACGAACCGACCTACTGCCGCGGCGTCACGTTCCATTTTCCGAGCATGGTGTCGATGAGCATGGATTTTTTCGGCGGCACCACGCCGCACCTGCACCGTAAGTTCGCCGACTTCTGGGCGATTAAACGAAGCGGGGCGCAGGTGCAGGATCGCACCGCATTCACCGGCCTGGAGGACCGCGGAGACCACGTCGTGGTCAGCGCGCGCAGGGACGGCGAAGACATTCAATACCGCGCGCGCCACGTGATCGGCGCAGACGGGCCGAGTTCGGCGGTGGTACGCTGCGTTTATCCCGACTATCCGAAGCGCATTCCGTGGTTCTTTGTCGGCCAGAAGTTCCACAATATCGTCGCGTGTCCGCTGGATGAGGCGTACTTCCACTTCTGGTTTCACCCGGATCTCGGGCACTACACCTGGAGTCATGCCCGCGACGGTCAGCAGATCGTCGGGGTCGGTTTCAAGCGCGGCGACAATTTCGATGCCCGGCACAAGAACGTAGTGCGCTATATCGAGGAAAAGCACGGAGTGAAGCTCGATCCCCACACCACCCACGAGGGCTGCGCCGAGAACTTCGGACCGTCGTTGATCAACCGCTACGTTTTCGGCAAAGGCAACGTGCTCGTCACCGGTCAGGCCGCGGGGTTTCTGAACATGATCGGCGAGGGCATGAGCTGCGCACTGCACTCCGGAGCGATTTCGGGCGAAGCGATCATCGAAGCAAGACTGCGCGGCCGCCCGGTGCAGGAAATGTATCGCAGGATGATCGCCTCGGAGGTCCGGCGCACGACCGATCAATGGAACCCGCTCAAGATCGCCTTCGCCAGGCCGCACGAGGCCGATTTCCCCGCCGCGCTGACGCGCTTGAGCTGGCGCGAGCGCCGCCTGGTCATGCGCGACCTGTGGCGTTTTCTGGTGCTCTACAAGGAATTCAAGTGGGGGCGCCACATTATCGCCGCCTCGTTGAACCGGCTGATCTGCGACGGCTATCCCGCGAGACACTGGATTTGAGCCCCGGGCAAGGCGCCCCGTGGCGCAGCAGGCCGCAGCTTCTGCTAAACTGAATGTCTCGGGAGCGCGTTAACATGCTGTTGCAACAGAGCTTTCTTACGCGCTGGCCCGATCCGCGATCCACCGTCGAGGTAACTATGGATGACCTGAGCAGGGCGCCCATCCGGCTAGACCTATCGCTGCCGCCAGCAGTCTTGGAGCAGGCAGCGCGCCTCCGCACGGGTTCTTGCCGACCATGATCGGCCGGGTTCTGCTGCTGGCATTGGCGCTATCGCTTCCGGCCCTGGCCGCCGCGCAGGCGCGGGCGATTCCGGAGGCAGCCAAGCGCGGCACCATCGAGCACGTCGCCGACATGGTCGTGCGCATCGATGGCCGCGAACTGCGGCTCGCGCCGGGCGCTACCATCCGCAACGAGCGCAACCTCATCGTCGTTCCGGCGGCGCTCCCGCGCGAGGGCGCGGAGGCGGAATTCCTCGTGGACGGCAATGGCCAGATTTCGCGCGTCTGGGTGCTTACCGCCGAAGAAGCCGCAAGACCCCGCAAGCGCGGCACGTCCCGGTAGCATAGTGTCCTATTCCGCAAATTCGCTTGATAGTTCACGGCGCCTTTGGCCGGCATGCTGCGTTGCCAGGCCTCGCCGTAGTCCCCACTACTGTCTCGGCCTCGCGCCTTGCCTGCCGGCCAAATACGCGCGCTCCTTTATCGTCGGAATTTACGGAATAGGACACTAGGTGTCCAAGAAGCTATATGTCCGCACCTTCGGGTGCCAGATGAACGAGTACGACTCCGGCCGCATGGCCGATGTGCTGCGCGCGGCCGAAGGCTTCGAAAAGGCGGACCGCCCTGAGGAGGCCGATGTCATCCTGTTCAACACCTGTTCGGTGCGTGAAAAAGCGCAGGAGAAGGTTTTCCATGACCTCGGACGGATCAAACACCTGAAGCACATCCGGCCGGAGCTCTTGATCGGGGTCGGCGGCTGCGTGGCGAGCCAGGAAGGCACCGCCATCGTCGAGCGGGCGCCCTATGTCGACATCGTGTTCGGGCCGCAGACGCTGCAGCGTCTGCCCGAGTTGATCCGGGAGCGCCGGCGCACAGGCCGGCCGCAGGTGGACGTTTCGTTCCCCGAGATCGAGAAGTTCGACCGCCTGCCGCCGCCGCGCGTCGAAGGGCCGGCCGCATTCGTGTCCATCATGGAAGGCTGCAGCAAGTATTGCAGCTTCTGCGTCGTGCCCTATACCCGGGGTGAGGAGGTGTCACGGCCGTTCGCGGACGTGCTCGCCGAGGTCCGAGTGCTCGCGGAAAAGGGCGTACGGGAAGTGACGCTGCTCGGACAGAACGTGAACGCATACCGGGGGGCGATGGCCGATGGCGAGAGCGCCGATCTGGCGCTGCTGCTCGAATACGTCGCCGCCGTGCCTGGCATCGGGCGCGTGCGCTACATGACCTCGCATCCGCGGGAGTTCACGCCCCGTCTGATCGAGGCCCACGGCCGCGTCGGCAAGCTGGTGTCGCACGTGCACCTGCCGGTCCAGTCCGGCTCCGACCGCGTGCTGGCAGCCATGAAGCGCGGCTACACCGCGCTGCAGTACAAGTCGATCGTGCGTCATCTGCGCGCAACCTGCCCCGGAATTTCGATAAGCTCGGACTTCATCGTCGGTTTTCCCGGCGAAAGCGAGCGCGACTTCGAGGCCACCTTGCGGCTGATGGACGAAATCGGATTCGATGCCTCGTTTTCGTTCCTCTACAGCCCGCGCCCCGGCACGCCCGCGGCCGAGATACACGACGACACGCCGCAGGAGGCAAAGCTCGAGCGCCTGGCGCGGCTGCAGGCGGCAAACGACGCCTGCGCCGGCGCGATCAGCCGCAACATGGTTGGAACGCGCCAGCGGGTGCTCGTCGAGGGCGCATCGCGAAAAGACCCGAATGAATTCGCCGGGCGCACGGACAACAATCGCATGGTCAATTTTGCCGGCCAAGAAGACCTGCTCGGCGGCTTTGTCGAACTCAGAATCACCGAGGCGCGCTCGCACTCGCTGCGTGGCGAGCTTCTGCGGGCCTGATCGCGGCCCCCAGCTTGAACTTCAGGCATCAGCCTACTCACACTACCCGATTGAAGCCCAAACCCCTGGAACTCGTTCTCTCGCCGCTTGATAACCAGCGACTCGCGAATCTGTGCGGCGCGCTGGACACCAACCTGAGACAGATCGAAACGGCGCTCGACGTGGCGATCGCGCGCCGCGGCGAGCGCTTCACGCTGCACGGCAGTCCGACCCATACCGCGCGCGCGGCCGAGGCGCTGCAGAAATTTTACGGCGATGCGCGCGAGAACCTCACCGTCGACGATATCCAGCTCGGACTGGTTGAATTCCGCCAGAGCCGCGCGCGCGAAGACGGCGAGGGCTCGCCGCTCGTGACGCGGCGATCCGATCTGCGCGGCCGCACACCGCGGCAAAGGCAATACATACAAAATATCCTGAATCACGATCTCACTTTTGCCATCGGACCGGCGGGCACGGGCAAGACTTATCTGGGTGTCGCCTGCGCAGTCGATTCCCTGGAACGCGACGCCGTCAAGCGCATCGTGCTGGTGCGGCCCGCGGTGGAAGCCGGCGAGCGGCTCGGGTTCCTTCCCGGCGACCTGGCGCAGAAGATCGACCCCTACTTGCGCCCCCTCTACGATGCGCTTTACGACCTGATGGGATTCGACCGCGTGCAGAAGCTCTTCGAACGCGGAGCAATCGAGCTCGCCCCTCTGGCCTATATGCGCGGCCGCACGCTCAACCATTCGTTTGTCATTCTCGACGAAGCGCAGAACACCACGCCCGAGCAGATGAAGATGTTTCTCACCCGAATCGGTTTTGGCAGCAAGTCGGTCGTGACCGGCGACGTCACGCAGGTCGATTTGCCGCGCGGCGCGACCAGCGGCCTGGCCGAAGCGCGCAAGGTGCTCGCCGACGTCCGCGGCATAGCTTTTTCCATATTCCAGTCCGAAGACGTGGTCCGCCACCCGCTGGTGCAGCGCATCGTCGATGCCTACGAGCAGCGCCGCGACGAGCGCGAGCCGCCGATATGAGCGGCCCCGGCCGAGGACGCGCCAGGCTCGCGCTGTCGTTGCAGGTGGCCACGCGCAGCCGGGGGCTGCCAAGCGCCACCCAGCTTCGGGGTTGGGCGCGCGCGGCGCTGCGAAAACCGGCGCGCGTGTGCCTGCGCATCGTCACGGCGCGTGAGGGCGAATCGCTCAACCGCGCCTACCGCCGCAAGGACTGTCCCACCAATGTGCTTACGTTCCGGTACGACGACGAGCATGACACCCTCGCCGGCGATATCGTGCTGTGCGCTCCGGTCATCCGGCGCGAGGCCCGCGCGCAAGGAAAGGCGCTCCTGGCCCATTACGCCCACCTGACCGTGCACGCTCTGCTGCACTTGCAGGGCTACGACCACGCGCTTGAGCGCGAAGCCCGCATCATGGAAGCGAGGGAGACCTCCATCATGCGCTCGCTCGGCTATCCCGACCCCTATGCGATCGAGCCGACCTCGTGCACAACCAGTCGGCCGGCGCTTGCGCGCCTTGCGGCACTGAGCGATTGCTGCCATGGAAAATAGCCACGCACCTTCGTTGCTCGACCGGCTCGCCGCGATGCTCCTGCGCGAGCCCGCGGATCGCGAGCAGCTGATCGCGCTGCTGCACTCGGCCTTCGAGCGCAATCTCATCGAAGGCGACGCTTTGTCGATGATCGAGGGCGTGCTGCAGGTTTCGGAAATGCGCGTGCGCGACATCATGGTGCCTCGCGCACAGATGGATGTCATAGAAATCGCCGATACCCCGGACCGGTTCATCCCGCACGTCATCGCAACCGCGCACTCGCGTTTTCCCGTGGTCGAGCGCGACCGCAATGACGTGATCGGCATCCTGCTCGCCAAGGACCTGCTGCGTTACTACGCCGGCGAAGAAGAATTCAACGTGCGCGACATGCTGCGGCCGGCAGTGTTCGTGCCCGAGTCCAAACCCCTCAACGTGCTGCTGCGCGAGTTCCGGGCCAAGCGCAATCACATGGCAATCGTGGTCGACGAGTACGGCAGTGTGGCAGGACTGGTCACGATCGAGGACGTGCTCGAG
>JACQTO010000019.1 GCA_016210745.1 Betaproteobacteria bacterium | reverse complement strand
GTCGCAGGCCAGGCACGCCATCGCGGCCTGGCGGCAGGACTACAACGAGGTCCGGCCGCACAGCAGCTGCCGACGAATGCCACCCGCTAAGTTCGCCGCGTTGCATCGGCAGCAAGCTGCCGATGCAACGCACCCCACCACCGAAGAAATCCTTTAACCTTGCAACCGGACTTCCTGCCAATGATTGGTACGGCTACAGGGGGCAGGTCACCCTTGTATTCCAACCGGGCATACACCTCCTGCCCCGGGCCGACACCTGGCATAAAGCGCAGCCGGTAAGATAGCTCGCGGCCTCAGACGCTCCAGCCCACCTCGTCACCGATCGATAACCCGAGCAGCTGCGCCGCGCTGCCGAAGTTCACCGCGATCTCCACCAGTCCGTAGCTGTTCTGGTGCCAGAATCCGACGCCGCGGGGGGCCGCCGAGAACACCCGGGCAAAAGACAGCCGAGTTCCACGGGCGACCAGAATCGCCTCTCGCTGCTCACGCCGGGCACGCAGTCCGGTACAGGCATTGCCATAGTGGTCGATGTAGATGACCTCGGCTGCATCGCTCGCACCGAATTCTGTCGCCGGGGCGCTGATCTCCTCGCGTTCGCCCTGCTTCAGTTTGCCAGCCGCAAGCAGCGCCGCGACCGGAGCGAACAGATCGCGGCCGTGGAACGAATCGGAGAGCGCACGCGGCCGCCATAGGATGCGCCACCAGCGATGCTCGACAGCACGGGCGGCGATCACCGAGAGCAGTCCATTGTCGGGTCCTACGTAATGTCGTCCGTCGGCCTCCAGAATCAGCGCCTCACGCTCGCTGCCGACCCCAGGGTCGACGACCGCGAGAAATACGCTGCCGACGGGGAAGAATTCCTTCAGCGCGTCCAGTAGGTGCGCAGCTGCCTTGACGCCGTAGGCCGGAACATCGTGAAGCAGATCGATAACCTCGGCTCCGGGGGTATGCTGTGCGAGCACGGCCTTGACCTGGCCCACGTAGAGGTCTGCACTGCCAAAGTCGGTAAATAGGACGATCGCCATGCGCCAATTCTAGCGGCGATCGAAAGCCTTGGCATCGAATCGGCGCACTTGCGAGGGTGGCATTTCCGCCGCCCCAAACCCCCGCCAACGAAAAGGCCGGCATTGTGCCGGCCTTTGTCACTGCGCTACTTGCGCTCGTCAGGCTTTCGTTTCGACCGCTTTCGATTCGTCTTTGGGCTCGGGGCGGTCCAGCAGTTCGACCAGCGCCATCGGGGCATTATCCCCCTTCCTGAAACCGAACTTGAGGATGCGCAGATACCCGCCGTTTCTCTTGGCATAGCGCGGTCCGAGTTCGTCGAAGAGCTTGGTTACCGTGTCTCGATCGCGCAGACGATCGAATGCAAGACGTCGGTTCGCCATGGTCGAATTCTTGCCAAGCGTGATCATCGGTTCCACCACCCGGCGCAATTCCTTCGCTTTGGGCAGCGTGGTCCTGATCGCCTCGTGTGAAAGCAGCGAGTTGGTCATGTTCCTGAACATGGCCAGGCGATGGGCGCTGGTGCGGTTTAGCTTCCTGAGTCCGTGGCGGTGACGCATGACTGTACCTCGTGGTGTATCGCGCGCTCTAGCTGCGAATGGTTTCGAGACCTACCGGAGGCCAATTCTCCAGTTTCATGCCGAGGGTGAGGCCGCGCGAGGCAAGCACCTCCTTGATTTCGTTGAGCGACTTGCGGCCCAGATTCGGCGTTTTCAGCAGTTCGGTCTCCGTGCGCTGGATCAGGTCGCCGATGTAGTAGATGTTCTCCGCCTTCAGGCAGTTAGCCGAGCGCACCGTGAGTTCAAGATCATCAACCGGCCGCAGCAGGATCGGATCCACCGGCGGGGCTCGCCGTTCCTCGATCGTCGGCGTCGTTCCTTCGAGCGCGGCAAACACCGAGAGCTGGTCGACAAGTATGCGTGCCGCGTAGCGAATGGCCTCTTCCGGCTCGATCGCCCCGTTAGTCTCTATGTCGATGATCAGCTTATCCAGGTCGGTACGTTGCTCAACCCGCGCCGATTCGACGGCGTAGGAGATGCGCCGCACCGGCGAGAAGGAGCCATCGAGGATAATCTTGCCAATTCCTTTCGATTCTTCAGGAATGACGCGCAGATTACCCGGCACGTAGCCGCGACCTTTTTCGACCTTGATCTGCATCTCGAGCTTGCCGCCCGGCGCGAGGTGCGCGATGACGTGTCCCGGATTTATGACTTCGACGTCGTGCAGGCGTTCTATGTCGCCGACGGTAACCACTCCTTCGCCGGTCTTGCTGAGATTGAGCAAGACCTCGTCGCGATTGTGCAGCTTGAGCACTGCACCCTTGAGATTCAGCAGTATGTCGACCACGTCCTCTTGCACGCCCTCGATGGTCGAGTACTCGTGGAGCACGCCAGTGATCTGAACCTCGGTCGCCGCCGAACCGGGCATCGACGAAAGCAGCACGCGGCGAAGCGCGTTGCCGAGCGTATGCCCGTAGCCGCGCTCGAACGGCTCCATGGTCACTTTGGCGTGATTGGGGCCGACGCTCTGAACATCGATGATGCGCGGCTTGAGAAATCCACTCGTTTGCATAAGGCGCCCTCGAAAATCCGGTTACTTCGAATAAAGCTCGACCACGAGGCTTTCGTTTATGTTGGACGGCAGCTCTGTCCTCTGCGGCAGGACCTTGAACTTTCCCTTCATCGCCTTCGCATCGACCTCGATCCAATCCGGGAAACCGCGCGATTCAGCCGCCTCGACTGCGGCCTTGATACGAAGCTGGGCTTTCGCCTTCTCCGCTACCTCGATCAAATCACCGGGACGCACGCGGTATGAGGGAACGTTGACCCGTTTCCCGTTAACCAGGATCGCGTTGTGGCGCACGATCTGGCGAGCCTCGGTGCGCGAGACGCCAAAACCCATCCGGTAAGCCACCGTATCCAGGCGCGACTCCAGTTCTTGCAGCAGATTCTCGCCTGTTACGCCCTTGCGCCTGTCGGCCTCGGCGTAGATCTTGCGAAACTGACGTTCCAGGATGCCGTAGGTGCGCCGCAGCTTCTGCTTTTCGCGCAGCTGCTTGCCGAAATCCGAAAGGCGGCTGCCGCTCTTCTGCCCGTGCTGGCCGGGCGCATAGCTACGACGTTCGATGGCGCACTTATCGGTAAAGCATTTCTCGCCCTTGAGGAAGAGTTTCTCACCCTCACGACGGCACTGGCGGCATTTGGCATCGAGGTTACGGGCCATATGCGTTCCTCTCTAGATTCGACGCCGCTTGGGCGGACGGCAGCCGTTGTGCGGCACCGGTGTCACGTCGGCAATGCTGGTTATTTTCAGTCCGAGCGCGTTCAGCGCGCGTACCGCTGACTCGCGACCCGGACCGGGGCCTTTGATACGAACTTCAAGATTCTTTACCCCGCATTCCTGTGCCATCTTGCCGGCTTGTTCGGCCGCTACCTGCGCTGCGAAGGGCGTCGATTTGCGCGAGCCCTTGAAGCCGTTCGAGCCCGCGGTCGCCCAGGCGAGCGAATTACCCTGGCGGTCCGTGATGGTGACGATGGTGTTGTTAAACGAGGCATGAATGTGCGCAATACCCTCGGCGACATTCTTCTTAACCTTCTTGCGCACTCTTGTTGCAGCCTGCGCGGCTGGCGGTCTTGCCATGTCTTGTTTCCTCAGTTAGCCGGCGGCAGCTCAGGCCTTGGTCGGCGCGGAAGTGATCTTCACGGCGGCCCTCCGCGGTCCCTTGCGGGTGCGCGCATTGGTCTTCGTCCGCTGGCCGCGAACCGGCAGTCCCTTGCGGTGGCGCTGGCCGCGGTAGCAACCCAGATCCATGAGCCGCTTGATGTTCATCGAAACCTCGCGGCGCAGGTCGCCCTCCACCACGAATCGCCCGACCTCCTCGCGCAATCGATCCATGTCGGACTCGGACAGATCCTTGATCTTGGCGCTTCGGCCGACGCCGGCAGCGACGCATATCGCCTGCGCGCGCGCGCGGCCAATGCCGAAAATCGCCGTCAGCGCAATTTCGGAATGCTGGTTATTCGGAATGTTCACCCCTGCGATACGGGCCATACGAAGGTTCCTCTCCGTCGCGAAACACGAAACTTTATATTATATCCTCGAATGATCTTCCGAGCTATCCTTGCCGCTGCTTGTGCCGCGCATCGGAGCAGATTACACGCACCACGCGCTTGCGCCGCACAATCTTGCAATTGCGGCAGATCTTCTTTACCGAAGCCAGTACTTTCATGGCTGCATCCTCTTGTCGAAATGATCGCTACTTGGCGCGAAACACAATCCGACCACGCGTCAGATCGTAGGGCGTCAATTCCACCGTTACCTTGTCCCCCGGCAGGATGCGTATGTAGTGCATGCGCATCTTTCCGGATATGTGCCCAAGAACTACGTGTCCGTTTTCCAGTTTCACGCGGAAGGTCGCGTTCGGCAGATTTTCGGCGATCTCGCCCTGCATCTGGATAACGTCTTCCTTGGGCATGCTCCGCTCGAACTCTCGTTTGCGTCTCATCGGGTCGGGAATCCCGCTCCCTTGAAGTTGGCTTTCTTCAGCAGGCTCTCGTACTGGTGCGTCATAACGTAAGCCTGCACCTGTGCCATGAAGTCCATGGTCACGACTACGATAATGAGCAGCGACGTTCCGCCGAAATAAAACGGCACATTCCATTTCAAGATCAGGAACTCCGGCAGCAGGCAGACTGCCGTCACGTACAGCGCTCCGGCCAGAGTTAGCCGCAACAGGATCTTTTCCAAGTAGCGCGCAGTTTGGTCCCCGGGCCGGATACCCGGCACAAACGCACCTGATTTCTTGAGGTTGTCGGCGGTCTCTTTCGGATTGTACTGAAGCGCCGTGTAGAAAAAGCAGAAGAAGATGATGGCCCCCGCATACAGCATGACGTAGATCGGCTGCCCGGGCGAGAGCGTCGCTGCGATATCCTTCAGCCAATAGGTCCCCTCATTTGAGCCGAACCAGCCGGCGATGGTTGCCGGGAACAGGATAATGCTCGAAGCGAAAATCGGCGGAATCACCCCCGACATGTTGAGCTTGAAGGGCAGGTGTGAACTCTGGCCGCCATAGACCTTATTGCCGACTTGGCGCTTGGCATAGTTGACCAAAATCTTTCGCTGGCCCCGTTCGACGAAACAGACCGCGTAGGTGACCGCCGCCACTGCTGCGACGATAAGAATAGCCGTAAGCGGATGCATGGCACCGGTGCGCACCAGCTCGAGCAGGCCAGCGATGGCACTTGGCAATCCGGCGGCGATACCGGCGAAAATGATGATCGAAATGCCGTTACCTAAACCGCGTTCGGTCACCTGCTCGCCCAGCCACATAAGAAACATGGTACCTGTCACCAGCGTCACGACGGTGGTAAAGCGGAACAGCAGGCCCGGGTCCATCACCAGACCCGCCTGCGATTCGAGCGCGATCGAGATGCCGGTCGCTTGGAACATGGCGAGGAAGACGGTCCCGTAGCGGGTGTACTGCGTGATCTTGCGCTGACCGGAGGCACCCTCTTTGCGCAATTGCTCGAGTTGCGGGGAAACCGCCGTCATCAGCTGCATGATGATCGACGCGGAAATATACGGCATGATGCCAAGCGCAAAAATAGTGAAGCGCGACAAGGCGCCGCCCGAGAACATGTTGAACAGTCCGAGTATTCCGCCCTGCTGCCCTTGGAACAGTTCGGCGAGTTTGATCGGATCGATTCCCGGTACCGGAATATGCGCCCCGATGCGAAACACAAGCAGCGCACCCAGAAGGAACAACAACCGCTTTTTCAGGTCGCCGTACTTGCCGGTCTTGCCCAGTTGTGGGGTAGCGGTCGCCATCAACCGTCCTTCTTGTCTTTCGCGTCTTTCTTTTCTTTCTTGTCTTTCGTGTCTTTAGCGTCTTTCTCTTCTTTCTTGTCTTTCGCGGTACTGCCCGCCTTCTGGGGCGCAGGGGCCGGTGCAGGTTGCACCTCCGGTACCACAACGCTGCCGCCGGCCGTCTCGATTGCCGCCTTGGCCCCTTTCGAGACTCTAACCCCGCTGAGATGGACTTTGCGCGTGAGTGCGCCCGACAGGATGACCTTTGCCGCGGTTGCCAGATGCGGCACGACGCCCTCGCGCTTCAGCGCCTCCAGATCGATCGTGTCGGCCTTCATGCGCTCGAGATCCGACAGAAGCACCTCCCCAACCACTTTCATCGAAGTGAAACCGCGTTTGGGCACACGCCGCTGCAAGGGCATTTGTCCGCCCTCGAAACCGACTTTGTGAAAGCCGCCCGAACGCGACTTTTGACCCTTGTGGCCGCGCCCAGCGGTCTTGCCCAACCCCGACCCGATGCCGCGTCCGACGCGACGGCGGGGGCGCTTGGATCCGGGACCCGGCTTCAGCGTGTTCAGTTCCATGTCAATGCCCTCAATCTGGCGATGGTTCGGCAGGCGTGTCGGCGTCAACCTTCACAGCGTACCAGGTAGGCGACGCTCAGGACCATGCCGCGCGCCTGGGGCGTGTCGAGAATTTCCACGGTCTGGTTGATACGCCTCAGGCCCATGGCGCGTACGGTGGCGCGGTGCGCCTGCTTGCAGCCGATCGGGCTCTTGACCAGAGTCACCTTCATTCGCTTTTCTGCCATGTCGAGTTCCTTGAGCGGGCACCGGATGCTGCTGGCCGCCGGTTTTGCTTTCCCTATGCCGTGATCTCCGCCACCGACTTTCCGCGCTTGGCGGCGATCTCGGATGGCGGATTCATGTTTTTCAGACCGTTCAGCGTCGCTCGCACGACGTTGTACGGATTCGTGGAGCCGATGCACTTGGCGAGCACGTTGGTCACCCCCATCACCTCGAAGACCGCCCGCATCGGTCCTCCGGCGATGATCCCCGTACCTTCGGAGGCCGGTTGCATGATGACCTTCGATGCTCCGTGCCGACCGATCAAAGCATGCTGCAGGGTGCCGTTCTTGAGACTGACGCGAAACATCTTGCGTCGGGCCTCTTCCAGCGATTTCTGCATTGCCACGGGCACCTCACGCGCTTTACCCTTGCCCATGCCGATCGCACCGTCGCCGTCACCGACCACCGTGAGCGCGGCGAACCCCATGATTCGGCCGCCCTTCACGACTTTCGTGACGCGGTTGACGGCGACCATCTTCTCGCGCAACCCATCGCTGCTTTTTTCGCCGCCCTGCATCCTCGGTTGCATTCTCGCCATTGTGCTTCCTTTGCCTTACTTGTTCTGACTTTGGATCTTGCGATCGACGGGTCGGTGGGTGAGACTATTCAATTCGCTCTCCGCCCGACGCCACGTTCATCCCATTTAGAACTTGAGTCCCGCTTCGCGCGCCGCGTCCGCGAGGGCCTTGACCCGGCCGTGATACTTGTAGCCGGAACGGTCGAAGGCGACCTCCTTGATTCCGAGGCCCTTCGCCTTCTCCGCGATGCGCTTGCCCACGACCGCCGCCGCATTCTTGTTGGCGCCGCTCGGAACAGAGGCTCGCACCTCCTTTTCTGCGGTGGAGGCGCTCGCAAGCACCTTGGTACCGTCAGCGGAAAACACCTGCGCGTAGATGTGAGAGTTGGTGCGATGCACCGCCAGGCGCACGCACTTCAGCTCGTGGATCTTGTGTCTCGCTTTTGCCGCCCTGCGCAGCCTCGATTGTCGCTTGTCGATCATGTTTACGCCCCGCTACTTCTTCTTCGTCTCTTTGATGATCACTCGCTCGTCGGCGTAACGAACGCCTTTGCCCTTATAGGGTTCCGGCGGCCGGTAGCTGCGGATCTCCGCGGCAACCTGGCCGACGAGCTGCTTGTCTAGACCCTTGATCAAAATCTCGGTCTGAGTTGGCGTCTCCACCTTGATCCCCTGGGGCATCGAGTGAACAATGGGGTGCGAGTATCCGAGCGCGAGGTTGAGCTTGTCGCCCTGCGCCTGGGCGCGGTAGCCAACGCCCACCAGCGTCAATTTCTTCTGAAAACCCTGGGTGACACCAACCACCATGTTGGCGACCAACGCGCGTATCGTCCCCGACATTGCGTCCGCGAAATCCGAATCATTGGCCGCCTGGAACAAGAGCTGGTCGCCTTCCCTCTGGATCTTCACACTGCCCTCGAGCCGCTGCGTGAGCGTCCCTAGCGGACCTTTGATTGAAACCGTCACGCCCGAAAGCGTCACATCGACGCCTTTTGGCACGGCTACGGGAAAGTCTGCAATGCGCGACATTTTCCTCCCCTCACGCCACAAAGCACAGAACTTCGCCGCCGATTCCCGTGGCGCGCGCCTTTCTGTCGGTCATAACACCCTGTGAGGTGGACACGATGGCAATGCCGAAGCCGTTCATCACCTTCGGGATGTCGTCGCGGCCCCTATAGATACGCAAACCCGGGCGCGAGACGCGTTCGATTTTTTCGATCACGGGCTCCCCGGCATAGTAGCGCAGGCTGACTTCGAGTTCGGATTTGCCCTCGCTCTGGCGCACCGCGAATCCGTCTATATAGCCTTCGTCCTTAAGCACCTGCGCAATAGCAGCCTTCAGCTTCGAGGCCGGCATCATGACGGTGGTCTTCTGATTGCTCTGCGCATTGCGGATGCGGGTCAACATGTCGGCAATGGGATCGGTCATGCTCATCCTCGGACCTCCTGTTACCAGCTTGCCTTGGTCACGCCGGGAATCTCCCCGCGCATCGCAATCTCGCGCAGCTTGCTGCGCCCGAGGCCGAACTTGCGGTACACGCCGCGCGGCCGGCCGGTGAGCTCACATCGGTTGCGCAACCGCACTGGCGAGGCGTCCCGCGGCAACTGCTGCAGCTTGGCTCGCGCATCGGCGCGCACCTCATCGGATTGCTTTGAATCGTTAACGGTGGCGAGCAGCAGCGCGCGCCGGGCGGCGTATTTCGCTACTGTCTTGCGACGCTTCTTATCACGGTTGTTAACTGCAAGCTTGGCCATGGTGCCTGTCGCTCAATTGCTCTTGAAGGGAAAGCGGAAAGCAACGAGCAGCGCACGCGCTTCCTCGTCGGTCTTCGCCGTCGTGGTAATGCTGATATTCATGCCCCGAAGCGCATCGATCTTGTCGTACTCGATCTCCGGGAAAATGATCTGCTCCTTAACGCCGAGCGAGTAATTGCCGCGGCCGTCGAACGCGCGACCGGAAACCCCGCGAAAATCGCGGATGCGCGGTATCGCAACCGACACCAGCCGATCGAGGAATTCATACATGCGCTTGCCGCGCAGCGTCACCATACAGCCGATGGGCAGATCCTTGCGAATTTTGAACGTTGCAATCGAGGTCCTCGCCTTGGTCGTCACTGGCTTTTGGCCGGCGATTTTGGTCAAGTCACCCACTGCATTGTCGAGAATCTTCTTGTCAGCGGTAGCCTCTCCGACGCCCATATTGAGCGTGATCTTGGTGATACGCGGGACCTGCATCGTGGTCGCGTACCCGAACTTCTTCATCAGGTCGGGTACCACCGTTTCGCGATAATAGTTTTGCAAGCGAGCCATAAGAGTCTTGTGCCGTCCTTGCGGATCAGGCGTCTACCATTTCGCCGTTTGATTTGAACACGCGCACCTTGCGTCCATCATCCAATACCTTGATACCGACGCGGTCGCCCTTCTTGGTTTGAGGGTTGTACAGCGCAACGTTGGAAACATGAATCGGCATGTCCTTGTCGACGATGCCTCCGGTGACTCCCTTTGCGGGATTCGGCCGCACATGCTTCTTCAGTCGATTGACGCCCTCGACGACAAGGTGATCGCTGTCCACGCGACGCAGTACCGTGCCACGCTTGCCCTTATCGCGACCAGCGGTCACTACGACATCGTCACCCTTGCGAATCTTGTTCACCTTTGGGCTCCTCTCACAACACTTCCGGGGCGAGCGACACGATCTTCATGAAACGCTCATTGCGCAATTCCCTGGTCACCGGCCCGAAGATGCGCGTACCGATCGGCTCCATCTTGGCGGTGAGCAATACCGCGGCATTGGTGTCGAACCGGATCAGGCTGCCATCGGGTCGGCGTACGCCCTTCGCGGTGCGCACGACGACTGCGTGATAAATCTCGCCCTTCTTCACGCGGCCGCGGGGAGCTGCGTCCTTGATGCTCACCTTGATGACATCCCCGATGCTGGCATAGCGACGCTTGGAGCCGCCCAGCACCTTGATGCACATCACCGAACGCGCACCAGTATTGTCGGCGACGTCCAGCACCGTCTGCATTTGAATCATTTGTACTCTCCAACTTATCCCGCCGGCGCCGCCGCCCGAGAGCGGTTGTTGCATCGGTCACCGGCAGACAGTCTTGGACCCCGTCCGGGTAAGAATCCCGCTTGCAGCCGCGCAAGCCTGCACTGGTACACGCTGCAAAGCAGGAAAGCTATGAATTATAGATTGAGATGCCCCCACGCCGCAAGCGTTGGTTCGAATCAAACAACACGCGCCTTCTCGACTAGCTGGCTAACCCGCCAGGCCTTGGTCCGGGATAGCGGCCGGCACTCCTCGATTGTGACAAGATCGCCCTCGTGGCATTCATTCTTCTCGTCGTGGGCGTGGTATTTCTTGGAGCGGGTCACAATCTTGCCGTATAGCGGATGCTTCACTCGCCGCGTGATCAGCACCGTCACGGTCTTGTCCATTTTGTCACTGACAACCCGGCCCGTCAGGGTACGGTGAGTTTTCGCTTGCTCGTTCATTTGGCCGCCACCTTCTCATGCATGATGGTGCGCACCCTGGCGATGTCGCGCCGCACCTTCTTCAATTGGCTGTAGTTGCTGAGTTGCTGCGTTCCCTTCTGCATGCGCAGCGAGAACTGTGCTTTCAGCAATTCGTGAAGCTCCTTGTCTAGCAGCGCCTGATCCATGGCGCGAAGTTCACTCGATTTCATCGCTCACCCCATCTGGCGGTAGACAAACGTGGTCAGGACCGGGAGCTTCGCCGCCGCGAGCGCGAAGGCGGCGCGCGCTGTGACTTCATCGACTCCGTCCATTTCGTATAAGACTTTTCCGGGCCGGATCTGGGCGATGAAGTACTCCGGATTGCCCTTGCCGTTGCCCATGCGAACCTCGGCCGGCTTTTGGGAAATCGGCTGATCCGGGAATATGCGGATGAAGACCCGACCACCACGCTTGATATGGCGAGTCATGGCGCGCCGAGCCGCCTCGACCTGGCGCGCCGTTATGCGCCCGCGAGTGGTCGCCTTCAGACCGAACTCGCCGAACGAAACCTTGGTGCCGCGCGTGGCGACACCCCTATTCCGGCCCTTTTGCTGTTTACGGTACTTCGTTCGTGCTGGTTGCAGCATGTCGCTCTCCTACTTCTTCTCGCCCGTGTCCGCGTCGCCTTCCTTCGCTTTGCGCACTCGCTTGATTGGGGGCGTCGCCTTTGGTTTGGAAATTTCGGCGCCGGCTTCGGTCGATACGCCCGGCTTCGCCGCTGCTTGCGCGGCCGGCTTCCGTGCGCGCGGGGCGCGCGCCGGCGCCGTCTTGGGCTTGCCTTCGTGGGCCTCGGCCGCCGTTGCGCCGCCTTCGGCGGTCTTTTCCTCGGTCCGGACTCGGGCCGGGGCCTTTCTCACTTTTCTGGCGGCGGGCTCCTCAGTCGTGGTCGGGGCGAGAGGCGCGGTAAGCTGATCGCTCTTCGCAAGCGTTTCACCCTTGTAAATCCAGACCTTGATGCCGATTACGCCATAGGTCGTCTTGGCCTCGGCAACCCCGTAGTCGATGTTGGCACGCAAAGTGTGCAGCGGCACACGCCCTTCCCGATACCACTCTGTGCGCGCAATTTCTATGCCGTTCAGCCTGCCCGCGCTCATGATCTTGATGCCTTGAGCACCCAGCCGCATCGCGTTCTGCATTGCGCGCTTCATGGCGCGGCGGAACATGATGCGCTTCTCGAGCTGCTGCGCGATCGAGTCGGCAACCAGCTGCGCGTCGGTTTCGGGCTTGCGCACCTCCTCGATATTGACATGCACCATTTGCACGCCCAGGAGCTTCCTCAGATCCGATTTGAGTACTTCGATGTCCTCGCCCTTCTTGCCGATTACCACCCCGGGCCTCGCACTGTGGATGGTGATGCGGGCATCCTTCGCCGGTCGTTCGATGATGACCTTCGACACCGATGCGTGCGCGAGCTTACCCTTGAGGTAATCGCGAACCTTGATGTCCTCGTTCAGCATGGTGCTGAAGTTCTTGCTGTTCGCGTACCAGCGGGAGGACCAGTCCTTGTTGATACTGAGCCGAAACCCGATTGGGTGGATTTTTTGTCCCATGGCTAGTCTTTATCCTTTTGCCTGTTTGGCCGAACCGCTTTTTGCCTTGCGCCCGGCCTCCAATGCGCCCACGGTGACGAATATATGGCTCGTCGGCTTTACGATACGGTTGCCGCGCCCCTTGGCGCGGGCAGTGAAACGCTTGAGCGGAGTGGCTCTCTCGACCATGATCCGTCGCACCTTGAGCTCGTCGATGTCGGCGCCGTCGTTGTGCTCTGCATTGGCGATGGCCGATTCGAGCACTTTTTTGATCAACCGCGCGCCCTTCTTGGGGCTGAAGCTGAGAATGTTCAGCGCTTTGTCGACCGCCAGTCCGCGGATCTGGTCGGCAACCAAGCGGCCTTTCTGTGCCGAGAGCCGCACCCCGTAAAGCTTGGCTATTGTTTCCATTCTCTGCTCCTACTTCTTGGCCATAATCGACGGGGCTGCCACTTTCCTGTCTGCCGAGTGGCCCTTGAACATACGCGTAATCGCGAATTCGCCGAGTTTGTGCCCGACCATGTTTTCCGAAATATATACGGGCACATGTTGCTTGCCGTTGTGCACGGCAATGGTCATGCCGACAAAATCCGGCAGAATGGTCGAGCGCCGCGACCAGGTCTTGATTGGCCGCTTGTCGTTGACGGCGCGCGCCGCCTCGATCTTGTCCAGCAGATGCTGGTCTACGAACGGCCCTTTCTTTATCGAACGTCCCATGGTCTCGGTCCCTATCTCTTGTGCCGGAACTGGATGATCATGCTGCGAGTGCGCTTGTTCTTGCGCGTCTTGTAGCCCTTCGTCAGTTGGCCCCAGGGGTTTACCGGATGTCGCCCGGCGGCGGTCTTGCCTTCGCCGCCGCCGTGCGGATGGTCTATCGGATTCATCGCCACGCCACGCACCGTCGGCCGGACGCCGCGCCAGCGCATCGCGCCCGCCTTGCCGATCGAGCGCAGGCTATGCTCCTCGTTGCCGACCTCGCCGATGGTCGCCCGGCAATCGACATGCACCTTGCGGATTTCCCCGGAACGCATCCTCACCTGGGCGTAGCTTCCTTCGCGCGCGAGCAACTGCACGGAGGTGCCTGCTGCGCGCGCCATCTGCGCGCCTTTGCCCGGCTGCATCTCGACACAGTGGACGGTTGTGCCGACCGGGATATTCCTGAGCGGCAGCGTGTTGCCCGGCTTGATCGGCGCTTCCACTCCGGACATGAGTTGAGTGCCGGCTGCCAATCCCTTGGGCGATATGATGTAGCGCCGTTCGCCGTCGGTATAGCACAGCAGCGCCAGGTTGGCACTGCGGTTCGGGTCGTATTCGATGCGTTCGACCTTTGCGGAAATACCGTCTTTGTTACGCAGGAAATCCACGACGCGGTAGTGTTGCTTGTGGCCGCCGCCCCTGTGGCGCACGGTGACGCGGCCCAGGTTGTTGCGGCCGGCCTTTTGGGTCTTCTTCTCGACCAGCGAAGATACGGGGGCTCCCTTGTGCAGGTTCGCGTTGACGAGCTTGACCACACCGCGGCGGCCGTTGGAGGTCGGTTTGATCTTAACGAGCGCCATGGCTTACTCCATCGCCTGAAAGTTGATTTCCTGGCCGGCGGCAACCGACACGTAGGCCTTCTTCCAGTTGCGCCGCCGCCCGAACGAACTGCCGAATTTCTTTTCCTTGCCCTTGACGTTGGAGACCCGAACGTCCTTCACCTTCACCTTGAAGAGCAGTTCGACGGCAGCCTTGATCTCGGGCTTGGTCGCGTCCTGCGCGACCCGAAACACGACCTGATTGTGCTTCTCTCCTACGAAGGTGCTTTTCTCCGAAATTGTCGGCGCGAGCAACACCTTCATCAGACGTTCATCTTTCGCGCTCATTTCAGCAGCTCCTCGAATTTCGCCACCGCCTTGCGGGTCAGGATTACATTCCTGAACTGGACCAGCGAAACCGGGTCAGCGTGGTCGACGTCCAGCACCGCCACATTGTGCAGGTTGCGCGCCGACAGGTACAGGTTATGGTCGATGGTGTCGGTGATAACCAACGCCGAATCGAGGCCCATTTGCTTGATCTTCTGCGCCAGCAACTTGGTCTTGGGCGATTCCACCAAAAAGCTGTCGACGACCCTCAGGCGATCCTCGCGCGCGAGCTGCGACAGGATCGAACACATGCCGGCGCGGTACATCTTGCGGTTCACCTTCTGCTCGAAGTTCTCGTCGGGCAGATTCGGGAAAATACGGCCGCCTCCGCGCCACAACGGGCTTGCGCTATCGCCGGCGCGAGCCCGCCCGGTGCCCTTTTGGCGCCATGGCTTCTTTTGCGAGTGGCGCACGTCGCTGCGGCCCTTCTGGGCGCGGGTTCCGCTGCGGCCGTTGGCCTGATACGCGGTCACGATCTGATGCACGAGGGCGTCGTTGAATTCGCGTCCGAACAGCGCATCGGAGGCCGACACCGTCGTGGCGCTTTGGCCCTGATCGTCAATGATCTTGAGTTCCATCGCCACCCTCACTTCTTCTTGGCCGGCGCTGCGACGGCAGCGACGACTCTCTTCGGCCTGGCCGTCGGGCACACGATCACGTCGCGCCCCTTGCTTCCCGGGACCGAACCCTTGATCAGAAGCAGCTGGCGGTCGGCATCGATGCGCACGATCTCGAGGCACTGCACCGTGCGCTTGACCGCGCCAAGATGCCCCGCCATGCGCTTGCCCGGAAACACGCGGCCCGGATCCTGCGCCATCCCGGTCGAACCCGGGGCTTTATGCGACCTGGAATTGCCATGGCTCGCGCGTTGGGAGGAAAAATGGTGGCGCTTGATCGCGCCGGAGAAACCCTTGCCCTGCGAGGTGCCACTAACATCGACCTTTTGCCCCACCTGGAAGATATTAACGCCGACCTTTCCGCCGACTTTCAATTGGGCAAGGTCTGGTTCGGCGACGCGGAACTCCTTGAGCAGATGCCCCGCCTCGACCGCGGCCTTGGCAAAATGCCCCGCCGCCGCCTTTATCACGCGCGTAGCGCGCCGCTTGCCGAAAGTAATCTGAACGGCGCTGTAGCCGTCAGTGGAAGGTGTCTTAATCTGGGTGACGCGATTGTCGGACACGTCCAGCACTGTCACCGGGGTGGAATCCCCTTCATCGGTGAAGATGCGGGTCATGCCGACCTTGCGGCCGACAAGTCCTAAGCTCATTTTTCTACCCTCTTCAGAGGTGCCGGCTACAATTGGCCAGCTGGTAATAACGCTTGCAGGAGGCGGTTATCGCGTCGGAGCGCTCACGCCTCGATTCTCACTACAACTTAATCTCTACATCCACGCCAGCCGGCAAATCCAGTTTCATCAGGGCATCGACCGTCTTGTCTGTCGGGTCGATGATATCCATAAGACGCAGATGCGTGCGGATTTCCAACTGATCGCGCGATGTCTTGTTGACATGCGGCGAGCGAAGCACGTCGAAGTGTTCGATGCGCGTCGGCAATGGGATTGGCCCCTTGACCACGGCACCGGTACGCTTCGCGGTATCGACGATCTCCAGCGCCGACTGATCGATCAGCCGATAGTCGAACGCTTTGAGACGAATTCTGATTTTCTGGCTTTGCATTCTGTCTCAGGATCTAGGATCCAGGATCCAGGATTTAGGGGCAGCGACCGCTGGTCTTCCCTCAATCCTCAATCCTCAATCCTGCCTTTTGGTTACTCGATAATCTTCGCCACGACGCCGGCGCCGACGGTCCTGCCACCCTCGCGGATGGCAAAGCGCAAACCCTCTTCCATGGCAATGGGCTGGATCAACGCCACCGAGATCGACACGTTGTCCCCAGGC
>JACQTO010000217.1 GCA_016210745.1 Betaproteobacteria bacterium | reverse complement strand
CCTCCGGTTGCTCCCCACCCCGCCTCGCAGCGACGCAGTTACCTTCGACTACGGAGCCGTGGCTCGCTCCGACATGGACTTCCACCATGCTAGTGTGGCACCCTCACGGGCGCACGATTCCCGCTTACGCGGGGATGACGGGTGCATGTCATGCGGGTACATAATCCTCGATAGATCCTGAATCCTATCTCTTCGGCACGTATAGATCGGTGATCGTTCCCAGCGCCATTTCCGCTGCGAAGCCGGGGGTTTCGGACAGGGTCGGGTGGGGATGGATGGTGAGCGCCAAATCGTCCATGTCGGCGCCCATCTCCAGCGCGAGCACCATTTCCGCGATCAGCTCGCCGGCATTGACGCCGACTATGCCCGCGCCGAGGATGCGCCGGGTCACCGGGTCGTAGAGCAATTTTGTCGCTCCGTCGGTTCGGCCGATGGAGCGCGCGCGTCCGGATGCGCCCCAGGGGAAGCTCGCTTTGGCGTAGGCGATGCCCTGCTTCTGGGCCTCGGTTTCGGTGAGACCCATCCACGCGACTTCCGGATCGGTATAGGCGACCGACGGAATGGTCAGGGCATCGAATCCCACTTTGTGCCCGGCGATGACCTCCGCGGCGACTTTCGCCTCGTGCGTTGCCTTGTGCGCGAGCATGGGTTCGCCGCAGATATCGCCGATGGCGTAGATGTGCGCGACATTGGTGCGCCGCTGGCCGTCCACCGGGATGAATCCGCGTTCGTCGACAGCGATTCCGGCGGCCTCGGCGCCGATGTCGCGCCCGTTCGGCCTGCGCCCCACGGCGAGCAGCACGCGATCGTAGAGCTGCGGCTCGGGCGTGCCTTTTCCTTCGGGTCCACCCTCGAAGCTGGCGAGCAGTCCCTCCTTTTTCGCTTCGAGTTTCGCCACCTTGGTCTTCAAGAGAATTTTCTCGTAGCGCTTTTCGATGCGCCGGGCGAGATGTCTGATGAGGTCCGGATCGGCCCCCGGTATGAGCTGGTCCATCATCTCGACTACGGTCACTCTTGCTCCGAGCGCGTCGTACACGCAAGCCATCTCCAGTCCGATGATGCCCCCGCCGATGACGAGCAGCCGCTTGGGCACCTCGGCGAGTTCGAGCGCTCCGGTCGAGTCGATCAGACGCGGGTCGTCGTAGGGAAAACCGGGGATCCTGCTGACCGATGAGCCGGCGGCGACGACGCAGTGATCGAAGCCGACGCGCGTGCTCTTGCCCTCGCCCGATTTGACGATCAGGGTTTTGGGCGATTCGAACCGCCCCACGCCTTCGAGCACGGTCACACCGCGCTGCTTGGCGAGCCCGGCAATGCCCTTGGCGCCTTTGGCGACCACGTCGTCTTTCCACGCGCGCACCTTGCCGATATCGATTTTCGGCTTGCCGAACACGACGCCGGCCGCGGCCATTTCTTCGGCCTCCGTGATGACCTTGGCAACGTGCAGGAGCGCCTTGGACGGGATGCAACCGACATTGGTGCACACACCGCCCAGCGCCGGATAACGCTCGATCAGGATCACGCGCTTGCCCAAGTCCGCGGCGCGAAACGCCGCCGTGTAGCCGCCCGGGCCCGAACCCAGAACCACCACGTCCGCGTGCAGGTCCGCCCCGCCGGCAGGCGCCTTGGCGGCGGGGGCCTGCACGGCCGCTGCGCGAGAGGCCTGCGCCGGCGCCGCTTTTTCGGGCGCGCTCGCCCGCTGTGCTTCTTCGGACTCGAGCAGCAGGATCACCGCGCCTTCGGATACCTTGTCCCCGATCTTCAGCCGCAGATCGCGCACCACACCGGCGTGCGGGGACGGAATCTCCATCGTCGCTTTGTCGGACTCCAGCGATATGAGCGATGCTTCTTTCTCGACGCGGTCGCCGGGCTTCACCAGGATTTCGATCACATCGACATCCTTGAAGTCGCCGATGTCCGGAACCTTGACTTCTATCAGGGCCATGAAAACCTCACAGCAGCGTGCGACGAATGTCGGAGAGCACCGACGCAAGGTACGACGTAAACCGTGCCGCGGAAGCGCCGTCGATTACGCGGTGGTCATATGAGAGCGACAAGGGCAGCATCAGGCGCGGCACGAACTGGCCGTCGGCACTTCGTTTTCCTCCCGCCCCCCACACCGGCCGCATCACCGACCGGGAAACGCCGAGTATCGCCACTTCCGGGGCATTGATGATCGGCGTGAACGCCGTTCCGCCGATTCCGCCCAGGCTGGAGATCGAGAATGTCCCGCCCTGCATGTCGCCCGGTTTCAGCTTCTTCTCGCGCGCCAGTGCGGAGACTTCCGCGAGCTCGCGCGCCAGATCGAACACCCCCTTGCGATCGGCGTCGCGAATCACCGGCACCACCAGCCCTTCGGGCGTGTCCACGGCGACGCCGATGTGGTAGTAGCGCTTGATGACCAGGTTCTCGCCGGTCGCGTCGAGCGAAGCGTTGAAATCGGGGTACTGGCGCAGCGCCGTGACGCAGGCCTTGATCAGAAACGCAAGCATGGTGAGCTTGAATCCCTGCTTCTCGGTCTCGGCCGTATTCGACTTGCGAAACGCCTCCAGATCGGTGATGTCCGCCTCGTCGAATTGCGTGACGTGCGGGATTCGGACCCAGTTGCGATGCAAGTTCGCCGCCGAGAGTTTCCTGATGCGCGAGCGCGGCTTCGATTCGATCGGCCCGAACTTCGCGAAATCGACCTGCGGCCATTCGGGCAGGACCAGGCCAAAGGCCGGCGCAGGTGCAGCGGCCGCGGCGGGCGCGCCCTTCATGACCCCTTTGACGAATTCCTGCACGTCTTGATGCAGGATGCGGCCTTTGGGACCGGTGCCCTTGACATTGGCCAGGCTGACGCCCAGTTCGCGCGCGAACCTTCGCACCGAAGGACTCGCGTGAGGCTTGAATGCGACGGGCTCGGTCGTCGGTTCATAGGGAACGGGTCCGGCTCGCTGGATGAGCGGCGGCACTTCGGCGAGCTCCGAGCTCCCCGCGCCCGTTTCGCTTGTCGAAAAAACCGCAACGGATTCACCGGCAGCCGGTGCGCCGGCGGCGGCGCTTGCCGCAACTGCGTCTTCGGCCGGCACGGCGCTCACCGTCACGGCGGTTTCGGCCGGCGCGGCCGCCTGCTTCGCATCCTCATCGAGCAGCAGGATGAGACTGCCCTCCGAAACCTTGTCACCGATTTTCACGCGCAGCTCGCGCACGATGCCCGCCGCCGGCGCCGGAATCTCCATCGTCGCCTTGTCCGACTCGAGCGAAATCAGCGAGCCTTCCTTCTCCACCCGATCGCCGGGCTTCACCAGGATTTCGATGACTTCGACGTCTTTGAAGTCGCCGATGTCCGGCACCAGAATCTGTCTTATTGTGCTCATAGTCTTTGTATCAGGATGCAGGATTTAACAGCATGACTTGGCTTAGCGCTGGTGCATTGTCTTGCCCTCTAATCCGAAACCGGACGTGCCGGAACCGAGGAAGCTGGTCTTGCCGTTTATCAATCTCCCCTTTTTCGTGCAGTTGCTTGCAACTGCACGAAAAAGGGGAGACGTAGTTAGAAACCAATTCCTCGAGGAAATTGGGGTCAGAGTAACATTTCCCCAACGCTCCCACCCGTCCTGGCATCGGTCTGAGGAAATGTTACTCTGACCCCAATTTCCCCCTTCTTACACAGTCACTGGATTGGGCTTCTCCGGATCCAAGCCGTATTTTCGCAGCGCTTCGCTGACGGCGCCGGCCTTGCCCTCGCCTTGGTCTGCTAAGGCCTTGAGCGCGGAGAGTACCACCCAATAGCGGTTCACTTCGAAGAAGTGCCGCAGTTTCTCGCGCGTGTCGGAGCGCCCGAAACCGTCGGTCCCGAGCACGCGGTAGAGCTTGCCCTTCGGCATGAAGGGCCGGATCTGATCGGCGACCATCCTTACGTAATCGGTCGAAGCGATCACCGGCCCGGCGCGCCGCGCGAGGCAATTTTCGACATAGGAATGGCGCGGCGCGCTCTCCGGATGCAGCAGGTTCCAGCGCTCGGCATCCAATCCCTCGCGGCGCAGCTCGGTAAAACTAGTCGCGCTCCAGACGTCGGCGCTCACCTTCCAGTCCGATTCGAGCAGTTCGGCGGCGGCGATCACCTCGCGCAATATGGTCCCGGATCCCATGAGCTGGACGCGCGCCTTGTGCTTGCCACCCTCGCGCAGCAGGTACATCCCCTTGAGAATTCCGTTCACGACCGCGGCCGTGTCGCCCTCCGCGGACTTGGCACCATTGATCTTCGCCGCATCCTGCAATCCGGGATGGACGTAATTCTCGTTCATCAGGGTGATGTAGTAATAGACGTCTTCCTGGTTCGCTACCATGCGGCGCAAACCGTCGTGGATGATCACCGCAAGCTCGTAGCCGAACGCCGGATCGTAGGAGATGCAGTTCGGAATCACCGAGGAGAGCACCAGCGAATGGCCGTCCTGGTGCTGCAGGCCTTCGCCGTTGAGCGTCGTGCGCCCCGCGGTGCCGCCCATCAGGAAACCGCGCGCGCGCTGATCGCCCGCCGCCCAGGCGAGATCCCCCGTGCGCTGGAACCCGAACATCGAGTAGAAGATGTAGAAGGGCACCATCACCGCGTTGCTCACGCTGTAGGAAGTCGCCGCGGCTATCCAGGAGGAGAATGCGCCGGCCTCGTTGATGCCTTCCTCGAGAATCTGCCCGGCGGCATCCTCGCGGTAGTACATGAGCTGGTCCTTGTCCGCCGGCACGTACTTCTGCCCTTCCGAGGAATAAATGCCGAGCTGGCGGAACATGCCCTCCATGCCGAAAGTGCGCGCCTCGTCGGGGATGATAGGCACGATGTGTTTGCCGATCGATTTGTCGCGAACCAGCGCGGTGACAATGCGCAGGAACGCCATGGTGGTGGAGATCTCGCGGTCGGTCGCCTTGAGCACCTGGTCGAACGCGGCGAGCGCCGGCACCTCGGGCACCGAATCGGCGCGGCGACGGCGCTTGGGCAGGTATCCGCCCAGCGCCTGCCTGTGCTCGTGCAGATATTTCATCTCCGGGGAATCCGCGGGCGGCACGTAGAACGGCAGGTCCTTGAGCTTTTCGTCCGGCACCGGAATGTTGAAGCGGTCGCGGAATTCGCGAATGGAATCGAGATCCATCTTCTTCTGCTGGTGCGTGGCCATTTTGGCCTGGCCGATCCGACCCATGCCGTAACCCTTCACGGTCTTGGCCAGAATGACGGTGGGCTGGTCCTTGTGCTTCACCGCCGCGGCGTAGGCGGCGTAGATCTTGTGCGGATCGTGGCCGCCGCGATTCAGACGCCAGACGTCGGCATCGTTCATGCGCGAGACCATTTCCAAAAGCGCCGGGTGCTTGGCGAAAAAGTGCTTGCGCACGAATGCGCCGTCGTTTGCCTTGTAGTTCTGGTACTCGCCGTCGACGGTCTCCTCCATGACGCGGCGCAGGATGCCGTCCTTGTCGCGCGCGAGCAGCGGGTCCCAGTACGAGCCCCAGATGACCTTGATCACGTTCCAGCCGACGCCGCGAAAATCGCCTTCGAGTTCCTGGATGATCTTGCCGTTGCCCCGCACCGGACCGTCCAGCCGCTGCAGGTTGCAGTTGATGACGAAAATCAGATTGTCCAGGCGCTCGCGCACAGCCATGCCGATCGCGCCCATCGCCTCGGGTTCATCCATCTCCCCGTCGCCGCAAAACGCCCACACCTTGCGCGTCTCGGTATCGGCGAGTCCGCGCGCATGCAGGTACTTGAGGAACTTGGCCTGATAGATCGCCTGCAGCGGCCCCAGCCCCATCGAAACCGTCGGGAACTGCCAGTAATCGGGCATCAGCCACGGATGCGGATAGGAGGTGACGCCCTTGCCGTCCACGTCACGGCGGAAGTTGATCAATTGTTCTTCCGTGATCCTGCCTTCGAGCAGCCCGCGAGCGTAGATCCCCGGCGAGGAGTGCCCCTGAAAGAAAATCAGGTCGCCGCCGTGATCGGCCGAGGGCGCGTGCCAGAAGTGATGCTGGCCGATGCCGAACAGCGTCCCCACCGACGCAAAGCTCGCGATATGGCCGCCGAGGTCGCCCTCGCCCTTGTTCGCCCTGGCCACCGTGATCATGGCGTTCCAGCGGCAGTAGGAACGGATGCGCTCCTCGAGCATGTGATCGCCGGGGGAGCGCTCCTCCATGTGCGGCGGAATGGTATTGATATAGGCCGTTTGCGGGCGGTACGGCAGATAGGCCCCCGAGCGGCGCGCCTTGTCGATCAGCTTTTCGAGCAGAAAGTGAGCGCGTTCGGGCCCCTCGCGCTCGAGCACCGCTTCGAGCGCATCGAGCCATTCCTGGGTCTCGAGGGAATCAGGGTCGTTCGCAGCCGAGGATTCAGGCAGCGCAGACATAACGTCTCCTTGTTTAAGATGACTTGCGGGGATCGCTTAACGGAACCTTACCTTTTTAGTCGGAATTTCACAATCCGCAAGGTGGGGTAGCCAAGTGCGCGGGACATCGCCAAAGATCACCCCCGAGGAAGGTGCTGACGATTCCAGAAGATTTTGGCGTTGCATGGTCTCGTGTTTTCGTGCCGTTGCAAAATCGCAACGGCACGAAAACACGAGATCGATTAAAGGCGAGACCAGCCGGTTGCGGGTGGGCCGGTTTAGTCACTTACAGATCTACTGTTGACAAATTTGGCGAAGATTTGGTTTCTAAATTCGTCTCCCCAAAAATGGGGTCAGAGTAACATTTCCCAAACGCATCATGCCAACTCGGTATCGCTT
>JACQTO010000025.1 GCA_016210745.1 Betaproteobacteria bacterium | reverse complement strand
GTCTTCAAGGCCGTGTCGGCCAAGCCCTTGCGCGCACCGTGGGTCGAAATGAAGTACTGGAGTACGTTCAGACCTTCACGGAAGTTGGCCGTGATCGGCGTCTCGATAATCGAGCCGTCAGGCTTGGCCATCAGCCCGCGCATGCCAGCGAGCTGCCGGATCTGTGCCGCCGAGCCACGCGCACCGGAGTCGGCCATCATGTAGATCGAATTGAACGACTCCTGACTGACCTTGGCGCCCTGACGATTGATTACCTGTTCGTGCGAGAGCTGGTCCATCATCGCCTTACCGACCTGGTCTCCGGTGCGGCCCCAAATATCGACCACCTTGTTGTAACGCTCGCCCGCCGTAACCAGTCCCGAGGTGTACTGCTGCTCGATTTCCTTCACCTCGGCTTCGGCCACGCCGATCAGGTCGTGCTTTTGGCTGGGCACCAGCATATCGTCCACGCAGATCGAAATGCCGGCACGGGTTGCGAACATGAATCCCGCCTGCATCAGCTTGTCGGCAAAAATCACCGTTTCGCGCAATCCGCAGCGCCGAAACGCAGCGTTGATCAGCCTGGAGATTTCCTTCTTCTTCAGCGCCTTGTTAATGAGTTCGAACGGCAGGCCCGCCGGCAGAATCTCCGAGAGCAACGCCCGGCCAACCGTGGTCGCATAACGCGTCCACTTCTCTACCTTGGCGCCGGTTTGCCCGACGTCGTACTCGCGGATTCGCACTGCAACCGAAGCGTGAAGCTCGACCCGCCCAGATTCGTAGGCGCGCGACACTTCGGCCACGTCCGCGAATGCCATTGCTTCACCGCGGGCGGCAATGCGCTCGCGCGTGGCGTAGTACAGCCCGAGCACGATGTCCTGCGAGGGCACGATGATCGGGTCGCCGTTGGCCGGCGAGAGAATGTTGTTCGAGGCAAGCATGAGCGTCCTCGCCTCCATTTGCGCCTCGAGCGACAGCGGAACGTGCACCGCCATCTGGTCGCCGTCGAAGTCGGCGTTGAACGCCGCACAAACCAGCGGATGCAGCTGGATCGCCTTGCCCTCAATCAGGACCGGCTCGAACGACTGAATGCCGAGTCGATGCAACGTAGGCGCGCGGTTCAGCATGACCGGATGTTCGCGGATCACCTCTTCCAGGATGTCCCAGACCGCCACCGTTTCCGCCTCCACCTCGCGCTTGGCCGCTTTAATGGTGGTCGCGATCCCCTGAATCTCCAGCTTATGGAAGATGAACGGCTTGAACAGCTCCAACGCCATTTTCTTGGGCAGCCCGCACTGGTGCAGCTTCAGCTGCGGACCCACCCCACTCACCGAGCGGCCCGAGTAGTCCACGCGCGTGCCGAGCAGGTTCTGGCGGAAGCGACCGCCCTTGCCCTTGATCATATCGGCGAGCGACTTGAGCGGACGCTTGTTCGCGCCGGTCATCGCCTTGCCGCGGCGCCCGTTGTCGAGGAGGGAATCGACCGCCTCCTGCAGCATGCGCTTTTCGTTGCGGACGATTATCTCCGGCGCCTTCAGTTCGAGCAGGCGCTTGAGCCGATTGTTGCGGTTGTTGTCCCTGCGATAAAGATCGTTCAGGTCGGAGGTCGCGAATCGACCGCCGTCCAGCGGCACCAGCGGGCGCAGTTCCGGGGGCAGCACCGGCAGCACTTCCATGATCATCCACTCGGGCTTGATGCGCGACTTCTGGAAGCCCTCCAGCACCTTCAGGCGCTTGGCGATTTTCTTGATCTTGGTGTCCGAGCCGGTGGCCGCCAAGTCCTTGCGCAGCGACTCGATCTCCTGATTGAGGTCGAGCGAACGCAGCAATTCGCGAATGCCTTCGGCGCCCATTGCCGCCGAGAAATCGTCACCGTGTTCTTCGGTCTTGGTGAGGTAGTCCTCCTCGGTGAGCAGCTTGGCGCGCTTGATCTTATCGTCGGTGACCATGCCGGCATCGGTCACGACGAAGGCCTCGAAATAGAGCACGCGCTCGATATCGCGCAGCGTCATGTCAAGCACCAGACCCAGGCGCGAGGGCAGCGATTTCAGGAACCAGATATGCGCAACCGGAGAGGCAAGCTCGATGTGGCCCATGCGATCGCGGCGCACCTTGGCCAGCGTCACCTCAACGCCGCATTTTTCGCAAATCACCCCGCGATGCTTGAGGCGCTTGTACTTACCGCACAGGCACTCGTAATCCTTGATCGGTCCGAAGATCTTGGCGCAGAAAAGGCCATCGCGCTCCGGCTTGAAGGTGCGGTAATTGATCGTTTCCGGCTTCTTCACTTCGCCGAATGACCAGGAGCGGATCTTTTCCGGCGAGGCGATGCCGATCTTGATTGCATCGAACTCTTCTTCCTGCGTTACCTGCTTGAACAAATCCAGCAGTGCTTTCATGGGCAAACTCCGTTTGCTTGAGGCCCGAGGTGCGAGGAACCGATCTGGAAGTCAGGCGGAGACTTTCCGCTCACTCCCGGTTTCTCACCTCGCCAAATTTAAAACCGTTCCAAGTCGATATCGATGCTGAGCGAACGAATCTCCTTCACCAGCACGTTGAACGACTCGGGCATACCGGCATCGATCTTGTGGTCACCCTTGACGATGCTCTCGTAGACCTTGGTGCGGCCGTTGATGTCGTCAGACTTGACCGTGAGCATTTCCTGCAGCGTATAGGCCGCCCCATAAGCCTCCAGCGCCCAGACTTCCATTTCGCCGAAGCGTTGGCCGCCGAATTGCGCCTTGCCGCCCAGCGGTTGCTGCGTGACCAGGCTGTAGGGACCCGTGGAGCGTGCATGCATCTTGTCGTCAACCAGGTGGTGCAGCTTGAGCACATGCATGTATCCGACCGTCACCGGGCGGTCGAAAGCGTTGCCAGTGCGCCCATCGTGGAGCGTGACCTGGCCGGTTTGCGGCAGACCGGCAAGCTCCAGCATCCCCTTGATTTCGGCCTCCGAGGCGCCGTCGAACACCGGCGTCGCAAACGGAACGCCGCCCACCAGATTGCCGGCGAGCTGCATCACCTCATCGTCGTCGAGCGCGCCGATATCCTCGGACTTGCCGCTGTGGTTGTAGATGCGCCCGAGGAACTTGCGCAGATCCGCCGCCTTGGCTTCTGCTTTGAGCATCTCGCCGATCTTCAACCCCAGACCCTTGGCCGCCCAGCCCAGATGCGTTTCCAGGATCTGACCGACGTTCATCCGCGACGGAACGCCCAGCGGATTGAGCACGACGTCAACCGGTGTCCCGTCGGCCATGTAGGGCATGTCCTCGACCGGGACAATCTTCGAGATCACGCCCTTGTTGCCGTGACGCCCCGCCATCTTGTCGCCCGGCTGCAGGCGCCGCTTGACCGCAACGTAGACCTTGACCATTTTCTGCACGCCCGGGGGCAGTTCGTCGCCCTGAGTGAGTTTCTTCTTCTTCTCCTCGAACGCCTGGTCGAATTCCCCGCGCATGCGCGAAATGCTTTCCTTCAGGCTTTCCAATTGCACCTGGGCATCTTCGTTCGCCAGACTGATATCGAACCAGTCGTAGCGCTCGACGCTCTCGAGATAGGACAAAGTGATCTTCGTACCCTTGACGAGCTTCTTCGGCCCGCGGTTGGCGATCTTGCCCGTAAGCAACTTCTCGATCCGGTCGAACGTGTCGCCTTCGACAATCCGCATCTGGTCGGCAAGGTCTTTCTTATAGCGCTTGAGTTCCTCGTCGATGATCTGCTGCGCGCGCTTATCACGGTCGATTCCCTCGCGCGTGAAAACCTGTACGTCGATCACCGTGCCTGAAATGCCGGAGGGCACGCGAAGGCTGGTATCCTTCACGTCGGAAGCCTTTTCGCCAAAGATCGCGCGCAGAAGCTTTTCCTCCGGCGTGAGCTGAGTTTCGCCCTTGGGCGTTACCTTGCCCACGAGCACGTCACCGGCCTGCACTTCGGCCCCGATGTAGACGATGCCCGACTCGTCCAGGCGCGCCAGCTGCGCTTCCGAAAGGTTGGAGATATCCCGCGTGATTTCCTCCGCGCCCAGCTTGGTATCGCGCGCTACGACCGTCAGCTCCTCGATATGGATCGAGGTATAGCGCTCCTCTGCGACCACGCTTTCGGAAATCAGGATCGAGTCCTCGAAGTTGTAACCGTTCCAGGGCATGAACGCGACCAGCATGTTCTGCCCTAGCGCAAGCTCGCCCACGTCGGTCGAAGCGCCATCGGCAACGACGTCGCCTTTGGCGATTCGCTCGCCAATGCGCACCAGCGGTCGCTGATTGATGTTGGTGTTCTGGTTGGAGCGGGTGTATTTCACCAGGTTGTAGATATCCACACCGGCTTCGCCGGGCACGGTCTCGTCGTCGTTGACGCGCACCACGATGCGGCTCGCGTCCACGTAGTCCACCACGCCGCCGCGCAGCGCCTGCACGGCGGTGCCGGAATCCACCGCCACCGTGCGCTCGATTCCGGTGCCCACCAGAGCCTTTTCCGGGCGCAGGCACGGCACCGCTTGGCGCTGCATGTTCGAGCCCATGAGCGCGCGGTTGGCGTCGTCGTGCTCCAGGAACGGGATGAGCGAGGCTGCGACCGACACGATCTGCGCCGGGGCCACGTCCATGTATTGCACCTGGTCTGCGGTGTGCAGCATGAATTCGTTCTTGTACCGGCAGGACACCAGATCGTCGAGTAGCCGCCCGTTCTTGTCCAGCTGCGCGTTCGCCTGAGCGATGACGAAGTTGGATTCCTCGATCGCAGAGAGATAGTCGATTTCGCTAGTCACCTTGCCGGTGACCACCTTGCGGTACGGCGTCTCCAGAAAGCCGTAGCGGTTGGTCCGGGCAAACAAGGCAAGCGAGTTGATAAGTCCGATGTTCGGCCCTTCCGGCGTCTCGATCGGGCATACGCGGCCATAGTGCGTCGGATGGACGTCGCGCACCTCGAACCCGGCGCGCTCGCGCGTGAGCCCTCCGGGCCCGAGCGCCGAGACGCGGCGCTTGTGCGTTATCTCCGACAGCGGATTGGTCTGGTCCATGAACTGCGAAAGCTGCGAAGAACCGAAGAATTCCTTGATCGCCGCCGAAATCGGCTTGGCGTTGATCAGGTCGTGCGGCATCAGGTTTTCCGACTCGGCCTGCGACAGTCGTTCCTTGACGGCGCGCTCAACGCGCACCAGTCCGGCGCGGAACTGGTTCTCCGCCAATTCGCCAACCGAGCGCACGCGACGATTGCCCAAATGGTCTATGTCATCGATCTCGCCGCGGCCGTTCCTGAGTTCAACCAGGATACCCACCACCGCAAGGATGTCGTCGTTGGAAAGCGTGCCGGGACCCTCGGCAACCTTCGAGCCGACGCGCCGGTAGAAATTCCTCAGCCACTGCGGCGCCTTTTCGTCGATCTTCTCCGGATAGGCGCGGCGATTGAATTTCATGCGCCCGACCAGCGAAAGGTCATAGCGCTCCTCGGAATAGAACAGCCCGTTGAACAGCGTCTCGACCGAGTCCTCCGTCGGGGGCTCGCCGGGGCGCATCATCCGGTAGATAGCTACCCGCGCCGCAAGCTGATCTGTGGTCTCGTCGATCCTTAGCGTCTGCGAAATGAACGCACCTTGATCCAGGTCGTTGGTGTAGACGGTTCGGATCGACTCGATGCCGGCCTCGCGCAGCTTGCCGAGC
>JACQTO010000214.1 GCA_016210745.1 Betaproteobacteria bacterium | reverse complement strand
GTGCGCGCCGTGTCGCCTTGCCGTGCTTGTGAAATCCCGTCGCCCCAAATGTCATTTGTTTCATCGAATTAACCCGTGCCGTTCGCCTCTTGTCTTAACGCCTCACCTTCGAGAAGCGACGACACGTTTTGCAGATATTCCTTAACTACCAATGAGCGCGAATCGCTTTTTGCTCTGCTCGACGACGTTAGACAATCTTTGGATGTAGAGCTAGGGCCCGATGGCTACAACATTGGAATCAATGATGGCCATCCAGCAGGGCAGACAGTTCCTCATCTGCACATTCATCTGATTCCCCGGTATCTTGGGGACAAGGCCGATCCTCGGGGTGGGGTGCGCTGGATATTTCCCGATAAGGCGGACTACTGGACTATGCGGTGAGTAAACCTTCTGCCGAAGAGCAGATTCAGTTTCTATTGCAAGTCCAGCGCCTGTTTGACGAAGGGGAGTTTCAGGCCACCTATAAATTTGCTCTACTTTTGGCGCTCGCTGAATTGGCTGTGGAGCACGGCGATGACAGCGGTGACGCCTTAGACCTGCCAATGCCACTGGTGGGGGAGAAGTTTGCTGAACTGTACTGGAGGCAAGCGGCGCCCTATCAATCGGGGCAGGCTGGTACTGTAGCCCGAGTGTTGTCGCAAAATCTTGGCGCGCAAGCCGTTTTAGTGAATCACTTGCGCGGAATCCATCAGGACTGCGAAGGCCAGTTCTCGAAGGCTCGTCTGCACCCGAAATGGAAATGGACAGTTCGCGCGATTTGCACTGTGGTACGCAACATGCCGCTCCGTCATCTGCAAGTAATTCGTAGGGTTCAGGTGCCGATCCTCTATGAGTATCCAGCACAAACAGGATTTGTAAGGTTGAAGCCGGGCGTCGCGTTCAACCTCCGCCGATATCAGGCGCTAGTCCAGCAATTCGCTCGGGCCGGCTGGCTTGATCATGTGCGAACCAACAGTAGGAATGCCCCGATGCTCGGTCAGCTAGACGATTTGGAGTCCTTCATGTTTGGCTCTAAACGCGCGAATCTGGCCGTAGTGGCTCCTATACTGGTTCACATCCAGTCGGGCCGATGCTTCTATTGCCAGGAAAAGAGTCGAGGCGCTGTGGAGGTGGATCACTTCATTCCGTGGTCACGTTATCCTCGGGATACCGCGCACAATTTTGTGGTGGCTCACCCAAAATGTAACAACGACAAGCGGGAGATGCTCGCTGCTAAGACGCACCTTGAGCACTGGTTGGATCAGATCGGGCGGCACGGCGACGAAATCGGAGGACAATTGTCGTTGAAGGGTTTCGTATCGGACCCCAGGTGCTCCAAGTTGATCGCCAAATGGGCATACCAACAGGCGGTGGCGATCAACGGGCAGGCCTGGCTGGGAATAGATAACGTCGTGCCGCTGGGACAAGAATGTCTAGAACTGTTTTATGGTGCATAACCAGCTGTACAAGCCAATCGCTAAGGAAACTCGATGAGTAGGGAAAAGCGATCGCCAATCAAAGACAAGCCGCTTCGGAACCCAGGGCAGTCTGTTGAGCGTCAGCTCGATGATTTAATCGACGAAAAGTTCGCTTTTCCCTTGGCAATGGGGCTCGTCGTCATTGCATTCACCCTTATCGAATATTGGCGATACTATTATCCGCAAACTCCCTCACCAAGAACTGCGACCGCTGTTGCTATTCTCTTTCTAGGGTGGGCGGCGCTTCAGATGGTGCGTGCTTGGCCAAAATTGCAGAATCTCAGTCTCGCCCTTAAGGGCGAGAAGGCAGTCGGGCAATACTTGGAGCGACTACGGGAGCATGGATATCAAGTCTTCCACGATGTGATTGGTTCAAGCTTTAATGTGGATCACGTAATCGTCGGGCCGGCAGGTATCTTCACCATCGAAACCAAAACGATAAGCAAACCACCTGGACCAGAGGCTAAGGTAATTTTTGACGGCGAGTGTGTCGTGGTAGGCGGTTTCGAGCCTGATCGCGATCCGGTAATTCAAGCGAAAGCGCAGTCGACGTGGTTGTGTCAGCTACTCTTCGAGAGCACTGGACGTAAATATCTAGTGCGCCCAGTAGTCGTTTTTCCGGGATGGTGGGTGCAGCAAAGCAAGGGCTCGACGCGCGAGATGTGGGTTCTTGAACCGAAGGCGCTTCCAGGTTTTCTTGCGCATGAGCCCGACGTTCTCACGAGCGAGGACGTGAAGCTCGCTAGTTTTCACCTATCGCGGTTTATTCGATCGTCCTAGCCCTACATACGGTCCCTTGTACCGCCCCTTCCACCGCCGGGAGTGGTGGAGTAAGAGACCGCGTGGAAGATTCCGTCAGGCCTTCACGCTGCCCAAGCGCAGCATGAGAAGCAGCACCGATGCGTTGCCAGAAAGGTAGTATAGGCAAGCGGGTAGCGGTGCGGAGTCGATAGCGGTCATCGGCGGAGGGAACTGTTACCCCGACCCCAATTTTCTCAGCGGAGGAGATGATGAAAACCACGGTCATTCGTTTGCTTCTCGCCTTTGTGCTCGCCCTCGCTTTTGGCGCATCCATGGCGCAGAGCTACCCCACCAAACCGATAAGATTCATTGTTGGATTCGCGCCCGGGGGCGCTAACGATACCCTTGCGCGCCTGGTCGGCCAAAGGCTCACGGAGCGTCTAGGTCAGCCGGTGATCGTGGAGAACAAGCCCGGCGCCGATTCCATCATTGGCACGGATTACGTAGCCAAAGCCCCGCCTGACGGATATACGCTCTTGGTTTCCAGCGTGGCGATGGTCCTGAATCCGAGCCTGTACGATCGGGTCCCGTACGATGCGGGAAGAGATTTCATACCGATTACCCTGTTCGCTTCGGACCCGGTGGTATTCGCTGTGCACCCGTCGATTCCGGCAGCCTCGATCAAGGAATTGATTTCGCTCGCCAAGTCAAAACCCGGGCAACTATTCTATTCGTCCGGCGCGCCGGCATTTCACGTGTCCGCCGAACTGTTCAAAAGACAGGCAGGAATAAACATCGTCCACGTTCCCTACAAAGGCAGCGGGCCGGCGATCGCCGCCGCGATCTCGGCTGAAGTGCCGATGGTCGCGGTGGAGATTCCCTCGGCGCTGGCACAACTGCGCGCCGGGAAGCTTCGCGCTCTGGCGATCACTGGCCCGAGGAGGTCCGAGGTGGCGCCCAATATTCCGACCATGGCCGAATCGGGGATGGCGAATTTCGAGCAGGTATTGTGGATCGGCTTGTTCGCGCCTGCCGCGACGCCGCGCACGATCATCGACAGACTCTACGGCGAGTTATCCGTCGTCCTCAAGACCGAAAGCATGAAGGAACGCCTGGCCGCCATGGGCTATGAAACCAACGATACCGGGATGACGCCGGCGGCGTTCGGCGCTTTCTTCTATACCGACCTTGCCAACTGGTCCAAAGGCATCGGGACCCTCGCTCTCAAGAGGGCGCAATTCAAGGATTCGACCGCTGGCTCGAAGTAAGGGTTGGATGGCGTGATGCGCTAGCGCCCGGCGCGCACGAACGACACCGATCGCGTGCCGACGAAGCGGATCTACCAGTACGGTCCGAACTGCGTCCGGGACAGCCGCGACCTGCGCGCAGCGCTCGCCATTCTCGCCGAGCGCGGACGGGCGCGGATGCAGGAAGACGGGCGCCGCCGGTGCGTAGCGATCAATCCGGCGCTGCTGGCTGAGCGGGAGTGACTTTCGGTTGTTACTACTGTGGCGCTATCCAGAAGCTGCCTGCAGACGGATCGTGTCCTTAGGCGCCGCCGTTTTCCCATGGTTACGGATGGTGATGTCGACGTCGCAGCCGAGCCGTGTCAGCAGACGCATCAGGCGCTCGACCGACACGTCGCGGAATTGCCCGTTGAGCAGCCGCGAAACGTCCGGCTGACTGAGCCCCATGCGTTTGGCCGCCGCGACCTGGGTCAGCCCTTGCGCGTTGATGACCCCTTGAATCCGAGTCACCAGTTCCGCCTTGAGCAGATGGGTTTCGGCATCGGGGAAGCCGAGATCCGCGAAAACGTTCTTCGTGCCGCGCCTAATGCGGGTATCCGGATCCTTCTTCATGATGCGCTTCCTTTTTCAAGCTGAGCCTTGTAATCGGCTTCGGCTGCCTTGAGCCGCCGCCGGATCAATTCCAGGTCCTCGGTCGGGGTCTTGATTCCCGACTTCGACTTCTTCTGGAAGGCGTGCAGGACATAGACCGCCGTCGCGAACTACACCGTGTACACCGCCCGGAAGGTGTCGCCCACATGGTCGGCAACAATCTCGATCACGCCCGCACCGCCGAAGCCCTTTGAGCGGTTTGGCGCTGCCATGCTTCAAGCCGATCTGCGCCTGATACAGCGCGTAGCCCATCGCGTCCTGTACGGAATCCGGAAACGCCCGGAAGTCCTTGTAGCTCGAACCGATCCATGAGACGGGCTTCACCGTGGCGCCGGACATTTCAAGAATATGGCGGAAACACCATATACAGTCAAGCCGTTCTCGCGCAGCTGAATTGACGCGACGCGGATTGTTGCATCGGAGGGTGCTGCTACTGTTGCTAATCTCGCTACCGTCGCACCGGCGCCTACGCCGGTCGGTAGCAGGAGTAGCAAGAATAGCAAGGGTGCCGGGTGGGAAAATTGAACGTTTGGTCTCGGGGTGGGACAATCCCGCCATGATTCCGAAGGCTACAAAGAGTGTCCGCGGAAGCGGAAACATTTATCGGGACTTCGACGTGCCGGATGCCGACGTTCGCCAGCTGAAGGCCGCCTTGGCGGCAAAGATCATCATGACGCTCGATAAGAAGGGCCTCAGTGTAAGAAAGGCGCAGAGTCTCACCGGGATTGATGCCGGAGAATTCTCGCGCGTCCGCAAAGCTGATTTCCGCCGCATCAGCGTCGAGCGCCTCATGGCGATGCTCAATGGACTCGGCTTGCGCCTGGAAGTGGCTGTAAAGGTAATACGCACGAAAGCGCAGAACGCTGCGCCGGCGCCGAGCGAGAGGCTGCGCAGGGCGCTACAGGATTACAAGGACAGGACACTCGATGCTCGGGCTTCGACCTTCGACTGGTCGCCACGACCGAAGCGCGTTCGCGAGCGCGCCGCCTGATGTGCAAGGGCGCCAGCGCCACACGGTCAAGAAAGAACAATTGGGGTAACTTTGGGGGTAACTCCGAAAGTCGATTCGACCGAGACCAAGTATCCACGCGGGTTCCCGGGCGGAATGCAAGTGTGCCCTTGGCCAAACCATAATCGCTTAAGTACATAGTGAACGGAGGCCGTGGCATGATGCGGACTGGTCATCGAGCGCTTCCAGAAGACTCGCCTGTCTGGAACAGGCGCTTCGACGTCGCGAAACAGGGTCACAAGCGGAGAGGAGTGATATGAAGGCTTCGATAGGGCGGTTGGCATTTCTTGCGGCACTGCTGGCCGGGGCGCTCGTTCCCGCGACGGCCGGTGCTCAGACCTGGCCCGCAAGGCCGGTGAAACTGGTGGTGGGTTTCGCTGCCGGCGGCAACACCGATGCCATTGCCCGAATCGCCGCCGATCGCCTTGGCGCGGCGCTTGGCCAGGCGTTCCTGGTCGAGAACCGCGTCGGCGCGAGCGGCGCCATCGCCGCGGAGGCCGTCGCCAAGTCCCCGCCTGACGGCTACACCTTTTTCGTGGGCGCAACGCCCAACATCCTGGTGGTGCCGCGGGTGAACAAGGTGAACTACGACGGGCAAAAGGACTTCATCCCGGTGGCGATCATCGCCACCAACCCGTTCGTGCTCGCGATCCACCCGTCGATTCCGGCGAAGACACTGCGCGAATTCGTGGACTACGCGAAGACCCGCCCGGGTCAGCTCAACTTCGGTTCCGGCGGCGCCGGCACCGTCGCCCACCTGTCGGGCGCGCTTTTGCTTTCGCGCGCCGGCATCAGAGTGGCGCATATTCCCTACAAGGGTGGCGCGCCCGCGGTGGCCGACTTGATCGGCGGCCAGATCCAGATGTATTTCGGCAACGCCTCGGAGCTGATCCCGCACATCCGTGCCGGCAAGGCCACGGTGCTCGGGGTGTCCTCGGAGAAGCGCGCGCGCGAGCTGCCCGAGGTGCCTTCGATCGCCGAAACCTATCCCGGCTTTCACACCCACACCTGGAACGGGTTGTTCGCGCCCGTCGGCACCCCTCGCGCCATCGTCGAGCGCACGGCCCAGGAAGTGGCGCGGATGGTGACCGATCCGGTCGTAGTGGAACGCCTGCACAAGATCGGCACCGACCCGAGCGGCATCGCTCTGGAGAAATTCGCCGAGCTGATAGCGAAGGAAGTGCCGATGTGGGTCGAGGCCGTCAAGGCCGCCGGGATCGGTCCTGCCAAATAACGAGGCTGAGAATCGCCTCAGGAACGGTCGATGCGCAGCTTGGCGCGCCTGGGAACGTCGAACTCCGGCAGGCCGATTTCCTTCCACAGATCCAGCGCCTTCATCATGATTTCCCTGGGCGGAAGCGAGAACTCGCCCGCGTCCACCTTGAGCGTGGCATCGCACACGATCTTGCTGCCCATGGTGTCCTGCGAGGTCGCGGAGCGCACCGACGGGTCCACATTGACGGGGAAGAAGGCGTCGCTGATCAGCACCGTATCCCGCGAGGGGTTGTAGCGGGAGTTCAGCGCCCAGTCGACATGGGTGTGGTCGCGAATGTCGACGTCCTCGTCGACCACCGTCACCCGCTTCACCGACGACATCTCCGCAAGCAGTCGCCCCACTTTTTTCGCGTGTCCCGGGTAGGTCGGTTTCATGGCGACGATGGTGTGGCTCAACATGCCGCCGAAAGTGAGATCGACGAACACGTCGCTCACCGCGATCTCGCCCAGATCATGGCGCAGCATCTTGAGCAGCAAGCCGCCGTGGGTCAGGCTCTGGATGACGGTGCTCTCCGAGGGCGGCATCTGGCTGGTGTAACCATAGTAGATCGGATTCTTGCGGTGGGTGATCGCGGTGACGCGCACCACCGGGCGGCGCTCGACCGGTCCCATGTAGCCGGCGAATTCCCCGAACGGACCTTCCATTTCGGTCTCACCGGGGTGGACTTCGCCTTCGATGATGATCTCGGCGTCCGCCGGGACAACGAGGTCGACGGTCTTGCACGTCACGACCTTGACCGCCGCGCCCATCATGCCGCCGGCGATGCCGAGTTCGTCGGCACCGTAGGGCAGGTTCGCCACCGTGGCCAGATGCACTGCGGGAGGCGCAGCGATCGCCCAGGCGATGGGCGCCGCTTTCCCCTTGTCGGTCCAGGTGAGCGTGTTCATGTAGCCCTGGCGTCCGGGGGCGAGATTCGAGTTGAGGCTCGTCTCGTCGCGCACCATGGTGCGGTATACGCCCATGTTCTGGATGCCGGTGTCGTAGTCCCGGGTCACGGTGTTGGAGGTGATATAGGGTCCCTTGTCCTTTCCCGGGGTCCACACCGGAATCGGCAGCCGAGACAGTCGGACCTCCTTGCCCGTCATGACCACTTCCTGGCAGGGCGCAGTGTCGATCAACTTGGGCGCAATCGGGTTGCGGAAAGCCCTGACCAAGGCATCGTTGATTTCCTGCGGTTGGACGCCGAGCGCGGTGGCGTAGGCGGCGGTATTCGCGCCCAGCGCGGCGGTGACCAGCGGAATCGTGGAGCCCTTGACGTTCTCGAAAACCATGCCAAAGCGCTTCTCCTCGGGCAGCGCCTGGTACATCCATTTAGCGAGCGCTGCCGGTTCCCACAGGCGGTCGACGGGCCTCGCGATCCGACGCAGCAGGCCTTTCTCTTCCAGCGCGGCGAGAAAATCTCTCATGGTAAGGGGGCACACGTTAAACTCCTCATCGGGTAAGACGGGGACCATAAGGATAACAAGGACCGTTGCCATGACGCACTATGAAGCCGATGTCGTCATCGTCGGCGCGGGCAGCGCCGGCTGCGTGCTCGCAGCGCGGCTCTCCGAGAACCCGAACCTGCGCGTGCTGCTGCTCGAGGCGGGCGAGACCGATCGCAATATCTGGCTTCATGTGCCAAGCGGGCTCGCCAAAGCAGTCGGCAATCCGCGCGTGGACTGGTGCCTGAAGACCGAACCGGTGTCGGGGTTCGATGGCCGGTGCATGCCTTACCCCCGCGGCAAAACGCTCGGAGGCTCGGGTTCACTGAACGGCATGCTTTACATCCGCGGCAACCGGCGCGACTACGACCGCTGGCGCGACCTGGGCAACGAGGGCTGGGGATGGAGCGACGTTCTGCCGTACTTCCGGCGCGCCGAGGCGAACGTGCGCGGGGCGGACGATCTGCACGGGGATTCCGGGCCGCTTGCGGTTTCCGATATCGGCCACGACAAGCTCGCCGACGCCATCCTTCACGCCGCGGCGGAAGCGGGCTATCCGCAGATCGCCGATTTCAACGGGCCCACGCAGGAGGGCGCCTCCTACTACCAGATGATGATTCGCCGCGGCTGGCGCGCCTGCGGCGCTAGGGCCTATCTGCGGCCGGCGATGCGCCGCGCGAACCTGCAGGTGCTGACCTCGGCCCAGGCCACGCGCGTGCTATTCGAGGGCCGCCGCGCAGCGGGCGTCGAGTTCCGGCGCGGCGCCGAGACCCTGAGGGCAATAGCCAAGCGCGAGGTCGTGATCGCAGGCGGCGCATTCCATTCGCCGCACCTGCTGCAACTCTCCGGGATAGGTCCGGCGCCGCTGCTGGGCCGCCACGGCATTGCTGTCGTGGCCGATCTCCCCGGTGTCGGCGCAAACCTGCAGGACCACCTGCAGGTGCGCTCATTGTGCCGCTGCACCCAGCCTATCACCGTGAACGATGTGCTCAACTCGCCGCTGCGCCTGGCAGCGGAGGCTGCAAGATATGCGCTTTTCGGCACCGGCGTACTCGCGTGGGGAGCTTTTCGCACCGGACTTTTCGCCTGTTCTTCCGCATCGCCCGGCTGGCCGGATCTGCAGGTGCTCTTCGGCCCGGTGGGATACAAGAGCGTGACCGAGCCTTTCCTGCCCTATTCGAGCTTCACCCTTTCGGTGTGCCTGCTGCGCCCCACGAGCCGCGGCCGCGTCGAAATCGGTTCGAGCGATCCGTTCGCGCCGCCCAAAATCCTCCCCGACTTCCTTTCCACGGAGAACGACCGGATGCTGATGGTCGAAGCGTTCAAGCTCGCTCGCAGGCTCCTTGCCCAGCCTTCGCTTCGCGCCTACGTGGCCGGGGAAATCATGCCCGGGCTGGATTGCCGGAGCGATGCACAGATCCTCGATCACGTGCGCAAGACTGCCTCCACCGTCCATCACCCGGTGGGCACCTGCCGCATGGGTACGGACGATCAGTCGGTGCTGGATACCCGCCTGCGAGTGCGCGGCCTCGGGGCGCTGCGCGTGGTCGATGGCTCGATCATGCCGCACCTGGTGTCGGGCAACACCAACGCGCCCATCGTCATGATCGCCGAAAAGGCAAGCGATTTGATCCGCGAGGACTTGCGCGCGTGAGGTGACGAACGTCCAAGCGGTTTTCCGCTCTAATCGCATATCATCCGCGATGGATGGTGGAAATGCCGTATTCAGGAACATCATGCGCACGATACTCGCCTTCATGGTTCTGCTTCTAGCGAGCCCCGTGGCCTCGGCCGCCTGCCCGCCCCTGCTCGACCTGAAGCTGCCGACGCTGACGGAAGATGCCGCCTCGCTTTGCCGGTACCAAGGCAAGGTCCTGCTGGTCGTGAACACCGCAAGCCAGTGCGGTTACACGCCGCAGTACGAGGGACTGGAAAAACTCTATCGCAGGTACAAGGACAAGGGGCTGGTCGTGATGGGGTTCCCTTCGAACGATTTCGGCGGGCAGGAGCCGGGCTCGAACAAGGAGATCGCGACGTTCTGCGAAATCAATTACGGCGTTTCGTTTCCGATGTTCGCCAAGTCGGCGGTCGCGAAGGGGACGATCAATCCGTTCTACGAACGGCTCGCGCGAGCATCGAACAGCCGCCCGCGCTGGAATTTCCACAAGTACCTGGTCGACCGCAAGGGCGAGAGGGTGCTGGCCTACGAAAGCGCGGTAACGCCAAGCGATCCGAAATTCGTCAGGGAAATCGAGCGCCTGCTGGCGCAACCCTGAGGAAAACGGATCTCGCCTGGAGCGACAAATGAAAAGCCCCACTTTTCTGTGGGGCGGCACCTAACGGGACAAGAGGTGGTGAGGAGAGAGGAACCGCTAGATGTTGAGTGCATGATGCCACGCACGATGAGCTGTTGGAATCGGGGAAACAACGGAATTATGGCTGGGGATCTACCTGGCTTTGTGGAGCTTGGCAGGGATTGACATGCTCAAAATTATTCGCCGTTGCTTCGATTTCGCGCGATCGGTGTTTCTGTCCGGCCGTGCCGGCGATTCCCCGTCGACGGACTATTCCCCGACTCCCTATTGGCTGGTCAAGGAGGCTGCGTTCGCCAATCTGAAACCCGGAACGAGCACAAGAGACGACGTGCTCAGGGAACTTGGCGTCCCAATGCTGAAGTCGCAGTTCCCTAGGCAAGCTGAAGAGGTCTGGGAATACCGGTATCTGCAGGGGACGGCTACCTTTATGCTTGCCCATGTATATTTCGATTCGAAAGGAACCTATAAGTATTCTTCGCATATGCTTGACCCGGCCGAGTATGGCGGGGGATAGTCGATCCCGAAGTCGCCATCTCCGATTCCAGGGCGGAAGATGGCATTGACGGTGCACTTGGGAGCAAACCTCATGACCGACCAGTCCAAAACCAAGGTAACCATTCTGACCGGTTCTTATCGAATCAAGGGTTATATCGATCTCATACCGGGGGCGCGCCTGACCGATTTCATCGTCGAGGCAAAGGACTTCGTTGCGGTAACCAATGCGGAAGTCTGGGAGGCGGTCCTCGGAGGGCGCCAGGTGCTTTCCGCGCCTTTCATCAATGTGAACCGCGATTGCATCCAGATCGTAACGCCGGGGCATTGACAGTCGCCGCTGGCCAGCACCGCGGCCGGCGAGCGCCAACTTTCAAAACCCAGCGGGCGCTGCGACAGGGACACTGATCCAACCTATTCTCGCGCAGCCGGCGGATGTGACTCGTTGCGTCCCGGCAGGTGCGCACGGGTGCGAAGCGTCGTACCATTCACCGTTGCGTATCGCTTGGCCGGTTTGATTGCTTATTTCGACAGGGAGAAAACAACCATGAGAATTGCCACACCCGCGCTTCTGCTCTGCGCCCTGATTGCGAGTGCGCCCGGCGTTCTTGCGCAGACTTTCCCGACCAAGCCGATTCGCATCATCGTGCCGGTCGCCTCGGGTGGACCCAACGATATCCTGGCGCGCCTCGCGGGACAGAAGCTGACCGAAGCGTGGGGCCAGCAGGTGATCGTGGACAACCGTCCCGGCGCGGGCGGGACTATCGGTGCCGAGCTTGCCGCCAGAGCGGTGCCCGACGGCCACACCCTGTTGATGGTGGCGCCGAACCATGCCACCAATCCGACTCTGATGCGCAAGCTTCCCTTCGACACGCTGCGCGACTTCTCGCCGGTGATCCTGCTCGCCATGGCGCCCCACGTGCTCCTTGTCCATCCGACGGTGCCGGTGAAATCGGTTCAAGAGCTGATCGCCTTGGGCAAGGCGAGCCCGGGCAAGATCGCGTTCGGCTCGGGGGGGAACGGGACCTCCATTCATCTGACCGCCGAAATATTCTGCCTCAAGGCCGGATTGAAAATGGTGCACGTGCCATACAAGGGGCAAATGCCGGCCATTACGGATCTGATTAGAGGCGAGGTCTCCTGGATGTTCGCGGGCATCGCGCCTACCATGCCTTTCATCAAGGCCGGCAAGCTGCGGCCTATCGCCGTCAGCAGCCTTCAACGGGCATCGGCATTGCCCGATGTGCCGCCGGTCGCCGATACCATGCCCGGATTCGAGGCGAGTTCGTTCTACGGCCTTTTCGTGCCCTCGGCAACGCCGAAAGACGTGATCGGAAAGCTTAATCGGGAGATCGCGAAGGCCTTTCGCTCCCCCGACATGCGCGAGCGTCTCGCCCGCGACGGCACCGAAGTGGTGGCGGGGAGCCCGGAAGAGTTCGATGCCTTTTTCCGGGCGGAAATTCAGAAATGGGCCCAAGTGATCAAACAGGCCGGCATCCGGATCGAGTGAGTTGAGAAGGGTAATTGCATGCAGATCGTTTTAAGACCGATCGGGACCGTCAGGAACAAGGCAGCCGACGGTCAAATCCGGGAAGAAAAACAGGAGCTCGAAGGCGAACTGGAGATCTTTCCTGAATTCGAGGACGCGCTCGATGGGATCGAGGGCTTTTCGCACCTGTTCGTGCTGTGCTATTTCGACCGCCTCAGGCCGGAGCAGATAGGGCCTCTCAAGGTCAAGCCCAAGCGGCTGGTGCAAAGGGGCTACAAACTGGAGGATCTGCCGTCCCTGGGTGTCTTCGCGCTGGACTCGCCCACCCGCCCGAATCCGATCGGTTTGACACTGGTGCGCCTGCTGAGGCGCGAAGGGCGAAAGCTTATCGTCGCCGGCCTCGATGTTTTCGACAATACGCCGATCGTGGATATCAAGGGTTACCGTTCGGGGTACCGGACCGAGAGCTACAGTCTTCCGGACTGGTACACGAAACTGATGAACAAGACCGGCCACATCTGACCGGTCTAACTGCCGCTATCGCGTACCCGGATCGCGCTGCCGGTGCAAATGAAGGCCGGTTCGGTCGTGCCGACCGGCGCGGGGCGGCCCAGATCGTATTTCTGGCAGGTCACTTCGCTCAATCCATTGGCGCCGAGCCGGGCGGCCTCGGCCTGCAGCACGGCGATGCCCTGCACCGCCGTGCCATAACCGGGGGTTCGAATGGCAGCCGAGCCCGATTGAACGCGCAGGCGCTTGACCAGTTCGTACTGCACCTTGGCCAGTTCTTCGGGTGCGTAGACCCTGACTTGAGCCGCTTCGGTGTTCTTGGGTGCTGTGGCGCATCCGGGAAGCACGCAGGCTGCGAGTGCCGCGACGAGGATTCCTTGGTATGTCCGGTTCATGTTTCTGCCCTCCAAGCCGGTTGGACCTGATTACTATCGAGATAGGTTCCATTGTTGCACAGCGGCAGGTTGCGGGCAGACCTGTGAACGGGCTAGGCTTCGGGTCTGGTCCAGCCGCTTATAGGAGCAATGGCATGTCGGATGAAAGACGGGAAGTCGTGGTGACGGACGTAGCGATACCGTTCTGGTCGATGGTGATTCTCTTGGTCAAATTCTCCATTGCCGCGATTCCGGCAATGGTGATCCTGATACTTCTTGCCGGGTTGGCATCGATCGCGCTCGGCATGATCTTCGGCCCCGCCTGGCATCATTGGCAGTGGGGCATAGGCCGGATGGTGTAGCCGCACAATGCCGATTCGGGAAGGAGGTGGAAAATGTTGCGAATAGGAACCGCCGCTGCTTGCCGCTGCCTCGCTGCAGTTCTCATCCTGGCGGCGCTGGGTTGCGCCAAGCCGGTGTCCATCAAGGACATCGTCGACAACCCAAGGGCTTACGCTGACCGTACCGTGACCATCGAGGGCGAAGTGGTGGGCATGCTGTCGCTGGTCGTCGTCAAGTATTTCACCCTCAACGATGGAACCGGAAGCATCAATGTGATTACCGAGCGGCCTTTGCCGAAAAAAGGGGAGCGGCTTCGGGTTACCGGCAAGGTCAACGAAATGTTTTCCCTCGGAACCGAAACGCTGCTTGTGCTGGTGGAAGAAAAGGAAAAAAGCGGTGCCGAGTCCGAGCGGCCCCGTGAGCCGGCCAAGACGCGCTAGGCGTTACAATTTCCTTTTCGTCCGTCGGTCCGTAGCCATGAAGCGGTGGTCTCTCCTGGCGTTGTTGATGGTGCTGGCGGCGTGCGCCCCCGTTCCCCAGCGTGCGGGTATTCCGACGCTCTGGCAGGGGTCACCGAATTTCAACGACAGGAAACCCAATTTCGTCATCATTCATCACACCGGCAGCGACACCGCCGATCACGCGCTGCGCACGCTGGTCGATCCGCTGCGGGAGGTAAGCGCGCATTACCTGATTGCGCGTGACGGAACGATTTTCCAACTGGTCGATGAACGTGCCCGAGCATGGCACGTCGGCGAATCGAAGTGGGGCTCCAATGCGGACATCAATTCATCCTCGCTGGGAATTGAACTCGACAACAACGGGGATGAGCCCTTTCCGGATCCCCAGATTTCCGCCCTGCTGCGTCTTCTCACCGACATCGGAGAGCGCTATCACATCCCGCGCGAAAATGTTCTGGGACACGCCGATGTCGCTCCCAGGCGAAAGACCGATCCCAGCCGCTACTTCCCGTGGCAGAGGCTCGCCGAGCACGGGTTCGGCCTATGGTGCGATCCCCCGTTTGCGGACCCGCCCGCGTCGTTCGACGCTGCGATGACTTTGCGCGCATTGGGATATGACGTCAGCGACCTCGATGCCGCCACTCGCGCCTTCACATTGCATTTCTTGCCAGACGAGAGCTCGACCGAATTGACCGACCGCGGCCGCGCACTGCTTCACTGCCTGTACCAGAAATCAGAGTTTTGAGCCTCTGGCGCCCCAGCCTACGGTTTTTAAATTCGTCTCCCCTTTTCGTGCAGTTGCGTGCAACTGCCCGAAAAGGGGAGATTGATAAACGGCAAAACCAGCTTCCTTGGTTCCGACTCGTCCGGCTTAGGGTTGAGCCGGGGGGCGATTGAGCAGCAGCCAGTACATTCCGATCGTCCGCATGGCTCCTCTGAACCGATCGAAATCCACCGGTTTGGTGATGTAGCTGTTGACGCCAAGGGCGTAGCTTTCCACTATATCGCGCTCCTCGGTCGAGGTGGTCAGCACGACGACGGGAACGCGATGGGTGCGCGGATCGGCGCGAATCTGCCGCAGCACCTCCAGACCGTCGACCAGCGGCAGCTTGAGATCGAGAAGGATGACCCTGGGAAGTTCATCGAGGCGATTGGCGGCGAATTTTTCCCGGCAGAATATGAAATCCAGCGCTTCCTCGCCGTCGCGCGCGACATGCACGCTATTGCACAGCTTGTATTCACCCAGGGCCCGCAATGTCAGCTCCAGGTCTGTCGGGTTATCCTCGACCAGGAGGATCTCAACCGCACTGCCAATCATGATCGCCTATCCTTTTCTCGCGTTGCGTCGGTGCCGGGTGCTGCCCATTCGCTGCGGCCTGCGCCTGCAGCCCCCCCAGGCGCCGAGTGACCCGGGTCTCGGGCGAACCGAGCAGACAGGACGACATCGCGCCACTGCGGCATGCCCCGCAAGCATGCGGGCAAGGCACGCAGCGAGCACTAAACATGCCAGTCGGTCGCCGGCTTTCGGTGGACGGTCGATATGGAGCGAATGCCGTGCCGCGCGCGGATCTTCAGGAAAATTCTCGGTGCGACTCGGGCGCAACAGGCCGCGTCGAGGCGACAACCGAAATTGGGGAAAAGCTCAACTATCGGGGGATCTGACCCACAAGGCTTGTGCCCCGTGAGCGTCGTGACCAGGACTAAGCGTGTGCCGGTCCGGCCGACCGGTCCGGTTCTTGGGCCTGATGCAGTTCTCCGCTGCCGCCTTCGCATGACGAGCATCGGGGCAGGTGCACCCAGTTTCCCCGGGAGAATCCATTGCCGCCGGGCGTCGTCGTCTGTGGCAGTTCGACAAATCCGATCCCGGCCGCACCGAGGTCGGCAACACTGACCTCGTTCCAAATTGGCCTGTGGCTCGGCGCCTTGCCGTCCATTTGGTCACGGATGTTGTTCGCAGCGGCCGTCACCACCGATTCGATCGAATAGCCGACCTTCGGGATTTCGGCAGGTGCTTGCGTCTGTGCCGTCTGGGCAGGGGCCACCGATACGCCCACCGCGTAGATGTTCCCGTATTTCGGATTGCGCAGGAACTCGTCGATCAGGATGAAGCCGCATCGATTGACCAGGCCCTCGATCCCCGCGAGAGCGTCGATGCTCTTGCAAGCCGGCAGCAGGATCGAGTACTTGAACGCCAGCACGTGGTCGCTCTTCGGCTTTCCGCGCGCATCATGCTCGGTGAGGTACATCCGCCCCGTCTCGACCCGGTCTACGCTGGCATTGGCAATGCACTCGATGTCGGCCGCGCGCATCGCTGATTCGAGCAGCGCCTTGGATTCGGTGTCCCCGCCCAGACCCAGGTGGCCGATATAAGGTTCCGAAGTGACGAAGGTGATTTCCACGCTATCGCGGATGCCGCGCCGGCGCAGGTCCGACTCGATCATGAAGGCGAGCTGGTAGGCCGGTCCGAAACACGTCGCTCCCTGAGCGGTGCCGACAACGATGGGGCCCGGATCGGCGACAAAGCGCTTCCAGGCCTCGCTGGCGATGACGGCCTGGTCCACGTGGCAGACCGCCTGAGTGTGTCCGGCTGGACCCAGGCCCTCGACTTCGTCGAAAGCGAGCTTCGGCCCGGCCGAGATCACCAGAAAGTCGTAGTCGAGGGATGCCCCGTCGCCAAGTTCCACTTGATTCCTATCCGGATGCACCCGTCTGGCCCCCGCCGCGGTGAATCCGATGCCCTTTTTCTCGAGCCGGGGTCCAAGCGGGAATTCGATCTCGCCGCACGCCGCTGCGCCCCCTTCCTCCCAGGGACTGAGCACCGAGCGAAACTGGGGGTCGTTGGCGACCACCGTAATTCGGTCGCTCGAACGGGCGAGTTCGCGCATTTCGTAGGCCATTGACAGGCCGTTTGCGCCCGCTCCGATTATGACGATGTGCGACATGTCTTCCTCCTATTGAGCGCCGTCTATATGACTGACGCCCTTACCCTCATCCTCTGCTCCTTCTCCCAGAGGGAGAAGGAAGGTTCGAGGCGTAAATGGGCTGTCGCCCATTTACGCGGGATTCAGTAATGGGGCGCGACTCGCTCGCGGGCCCGAGGGCCAGAATGTGATCCCAAATAGGTCCTGGAACTTGATCTGGCGCAAAAAAGGCGCACGAAATCCCGTCGATGATTCGCGGGAATGAACGTGAGCCCCTCGGAGCTGACTAAAGAAGAGCGCCGCGTGACCCTGGCAGTACTTCGCTAAACCCGGGCATTTTCGGACCAGGCTTCAGGCTGGTTGGCTATAATGCAGGCCTAAGTCCTTACCCCAATGCAACTTTTTACTCTCGGACTGAACCATCAGACAGCGCCCATCGCGATGCGCGAGAGGGTGGCGTTTGCCGCTGAGCGCCTGCAGCTTGCGCTCGCGGAGCTTGCGCGCAGGTCGGTGCGGGAAGCCGCAATTCTCTCGACCTGCAATCGCACCGAACTCTACTGCGCAGCCGGCGAACCGCGCGAGGCGCTCGACTGGCTTGCCGGCTACCATGCGCTGAATCCCACTGAGCTAAAGCCCTACACCTATACGCTGCCGCAGGCCGATGCGGTGCGCCATGCCTTTCGGGTCGCATCCGGGCTCGACTCGATGGTGCTCGGGGAACCGCAGATTCTCGGGCAGATGAAGAATGCGGTGCGCACGGCCGAAGCGGCGGGCACGCTCGGAACCACGCTGCACAAGTTATTTCAGCGCTCCTTTGCCGTGGCGAAAGAGGTCCGCAGCAACACTGCGATCGGCGCCAATGTCGTTTCGATGGCCGCCGCTTCGGTGCGGCTTGCCGAACGGATCTTTCCCGCGATATCGCAGCAAAAGGCGCTTTTCATCGGCGCCGGAGAGATGATCGAGCTGTGCGCTACGCACTTCGCCGCGCGCCACCCGGCGGTGATGACCTTTGCCAATCGCACGCTCGAGCGCGCCGAGGTTCTGGCGCAGCGCTACAGCGCGGGCGCGATGCCGCTGCGCGAATTGCCCGAGCACCTGCACGAGTACGACATCGTGATCTCCTGCACCGCAAGTTCGCTCCCCATCCTGGGCAAGGGAACCATGGAACGGGCGATCAGGCAGCGCCGTCACCGGCCGATGTTCATGGTCGATCTGGCGGTTCCGCGAGATATCGAGCCGGAAGTGGCGGAGTTGGACGACATCTTCCTCTACACCATCGACGATCTGGTTGGTCTGGTGCGCGAGGGGCTGGATGCGCGCGCATCGGCGGTCGAGCAGGCCGAAGCCATCATCGAGTCGCAGGTGGGAAATTTCCTGCATTGGATGAAGAACCGCGATGCGGTTCCGCTCATCCGCCAGCTGCGCGAATCGGCCGAGGAAGCGCGCCGCCACGAGGTCGATCGTGCGCTCAAGGCGCTCGCGCGCGGGGAGGATCCCAAGGCGATCCTGGAGGCGCTCTCGCACGGCATAACCAACAAGCTGCTGCATGCGCCGACGCGGGCATTGCACCAAGGCGACGAAGGCGACGAGCATTTTCGCGAGCTGGTTGCAAGACTCTATCACCTGCGCGCGCACGACTAGCTGCGCCGCGCTCTCCGACTGCCCGCTCCATCGCGATGAAGCCGAGTATTGCCGCCAAGCTCGATAGCCTTGCCAGGCGATTGGACGAGCTCGAGGGTCTCTTGTCTGCGGAGAACGCGACGCGCGACATGGAACAGTACCGCAGGCTCTCCCGGGAGCACTCCGAGCTGACGCCGGTGGTAAGTCTGTTTCGCGAATTCCGCGAAATCGAGGCCGACGTCGCCGAGGCGCAGCAGATGCTCGATGATCCGCAAATGAAGGTCTATGCGGAATCGGAGATCAAGTCGGGACGCGAACGGATCGAGCGCATCGAGATCGGGCTGCAGCAGCTGTTGCTGCCGAAGGATCCGAACGACGAGCGCAACATATTTCTCGAGATTCGCGCCGGAACCGGCGGGGACGAATCGGCCCTGTTCTCGGGCGACCTGTTCCGGATGTATGTTCGCTTTGCCGAGCGCAATGGCTGGCAGGTAGAGATCATCTCCGAGAGTCCGGGCGAGGTTGGCGGTTACAAGGAAATAATCGCCCGCATCATCGGGCAGGGCGCCTACTCCAAGCTCAAATTCGAATCCGGCGGGCACCGCGTGCAGCGAGTGCCGGCGACCGAGACCCAGGGGCGCATTCACACTTCTGCCTGCACGGTGGCCGTGTTTCCCGAGGCAGACAGAATCGAGGACGTGGTGCTCAATCCGGCGGAACTGCGCATCGATACCTACCGTGCTTCAGGAGCGGGCGGCCAGCACGTGAACAAAACGGATTCCGCGGTGCGCGTGACGCACCTGCCGACCGGCATCGTGGTGGAATGCCAGGATGGCCGCTCGCAGCATAAGAACAAGGACAAAGCGCTTTCGGTGCTCGCCGCGCGCATCAGGGACAAGCAGATGCGCGATCAGCGGTCGAAAGAGGCTGCAACGCGCAAGTCGCTGATCGGCTCTGGGGACCGCTCCGAGCGCATTCGAACCTACAACTTTCCCCAGGGTCGCGTCACCGACCATCGCATCAATTTGACGCTCTACAAGATCGCGCAGATCATGGACGGCGATCTGTTCGAACTCACCGATGCGCTGAGCGCCGAACACCAGGCCGAACAGCTTGCGCAGCTCGCCGAGGAAACGGCCGCATAGACTGGAGGAGTTCCACCGTTGCCGGCCAACAGCAAGGAGACTTCCCTCCCCATCAGGGGGAGGGCTAGGGCGGGGGTGGGTGATAGACCGGTGCATCGCAGCCCTTCTGTTGCTGGCCTCAAGACGCTCGCCGAGGCGACGCAAAAAATCGATGCCTTGGACGCGCGCATCCTGTTGGGCCACGTGCTGAAGGCGGAGACGGCGTACCTCATCGCGCACGCCGCGGAGGCGCTCGATCCGGAACAAGCCGCTGCATTCGATACGCTCGTCGCGCGCCGCGTGAAGGGAGAGCCGATCGCCTATATCACCGGGCGGCGCGAATTCTTTGGTCTCGACTTTCGCGTGACGCCGGCAGTGCTGATCCCGCGGCCGGAAACGGAGCTGCTGGTGGACCTCGCGCTCGCGCGCATTCCGGAAAAGGCGGCGTGCGATGTGCTCGACCTGGGCACCGGCAGCGGTTGCGTGGCGATCAGCATCGGGCGGCACCGGCCGCAG
>JACQTO010000211.1 GCA_016210745.1 Betaproteobacteria bacterium | reverse complement strand
GCGAGTGGTATCGCCGCGCTTACTTCGACGACGGCTCGCCGCTGGGCTCGGCGGGCAACGCCGAATGCCAGATCGATTCTGTCGCGCAAAGCTGGTCCGTACTGTCAGGAGCCGGAGATCCGGCTCGCTCGCGCATGGCAATGGATGCGGTGGACAAGCGCCTGGTGCGCCGCGAGCATGCGCTCGTCCAGCTTCTGGATCCGCCGTTCGACACCTCGGAACTGAATCCCGGCTACATCAAAGGCTACGTCCCCGGCGTGAGAGAGAACGGCGGGCAGTATACGCATGCTGCGATCTGGGCGGCGATGGCGTTCGCGGCACTGGGCGACAGCGCTCGCGCATGGGAACTCACGGCGATGATCAATCCGGTGAGCCATGCGCAATCGCCGGAGGGCGTCGCGACTTACAAAGTGGAACCGTACGTGGTCGCGGCCGACGTCTATGCGCTCGCGCCGCACACCGGCCGCGGGGGATGGACGTGGTACACGGGCTCGGCCGGCTGGATGTATCGGCTGATCGTGGAATCGCTGCTGGGGATCAGGCTGGAAGGAAACAAACTGCGCCTTGCTCCGTGTATTCCCGCGGATTGGGGCGCGTTCAAAGTGCACTACCGGTATCGCGAAACCGTGTACCACATCGCGGTCTTGCGGATGCGCGCCGGAGACGGCGAGGCAAGCGTAACAGTCGATGGCATAAAGCAGCATAGCCGGGCCATTTCCCTGGTCGACGACCACCGGGAACACTCGGTCGAGGTGAGAATCGATCCCGACTCCCAAGATCCGTAACTCCCCGAAGGCGCGCGGCCATGAAGTCGCGACGCCCGGCCGGACTCTGCGACCATCGGTCCTGCTTCACCCCTCGCCTGCGGCTTATGAGCGGTACCGCACAGACCGAGGAGGCATACTCGCGTAAACAAAGTCACCGGGGGGGTTCCCCCTCCGAATTTGAGGAGTGTGCCATGGAGTTCAAGATGCCGAAAATGCCGGCGGATACGAAGCCGTTCAGCCTGGGTGCCTTAGCAGGGGCCGTGCTGATCGCATGGGTGGGTTTTAGCGGCCTGGGCTGGAAGACGAGCAGTGCGGCAGACAGGCTCATCAAGCAGCAGGCGGAGAATGCGGTCATCGTTGCTTATGCCCGAATATGCAGCGCCCACTTCAGCAGCGCCAGCAATCTTCCTGTTCGACTCGCGGTACTGGAAAAGACAGAGCGCTGGTCGCGCGGAGACGTCTTGGTCAAGGGCGGCTGGGCGACGATGGCGGGCAGCAAGGAGCCGATCTACGGCGTGTCGCAGGCGTGCGCCGATCTGCTGATACCAGAAAAATCCTAGGGAAACACCGATCAAGTCATCCCCGCGAAGCTTGCCCCTGAATGCCTTTATCGGAGGGCGGGGATCCAGCAGCTGATTGAACTTCCTGGATTCCCGCTTGCGCGGGAATGACGGTGGGGCTACCTCACCGTCACCATGAAATCCGGGTGCGCTTCGATCCAAGCGGCGGGATTGGGTGCGTAGTCGCGCCAGTAGTCGCCGGGAATCGAGATGCCGGGGACGGCCGGCTCCCAAGTTTCCTTGAGCAGCTCATCGGGATCGCCGAACCGCCGGGCAAGCGCGCGGACTTCCGGATCGTCCAGCGCCGTCAGCCGCCCATTGTCGACGACCTTCAGCTTGCGGCCGTCGCGGGTCGTGATCTCGTAGGTCGGGAACATCAGATGGACGTGCATGTGGCCGTAGGTGATGCCCTGCTCGCGGGCCCAATCTTCGGAAAGCCCATCGAGCCCCGAGCCGATGCCGATGTGGATGAACCCTGAGCGCATGCGCTCGTAGAGCGTTCCACCGCCGGAGAGTCGAAACGCATTTCGCTGGCGGCGCATCTTCGGATTGGTGCCCAGTGCGGATTCCCACCACCAGAACAGTCCCTCTTCCGGGTGCTCCGGGTACTTGATCTGGGCCGTGGCGCGGTCCATGTCGCGCCAGAGATCCCCGTATTCGCCGCCGCCGTGAATGCCGGTAAGCTTGCCGTCGGTCAGCTCGACCCGGATGTGCGGGTAAGGCCGGCCCATGTGGTTGGTCGTTCCGGCGACCACGCCGGTGCCGCCGAGCTTCTTGTCCACGTACGGGGGCGTGGGCCGCGTGAACAGATGGCCGTAGGCGGCCTGCTCCCGGAATCGGGGCGGAAACCGGTTCACCTTCTGCCGCTCGACGTTGTAGTAGTCCTCATGCAGATTGAAGCTGATGTCGGTGCCTTCGGGGTCCGTAATCCGGACCGTTCCGCCACGGCCGTCCTTCCAGATCATTGCCCAGGCCTTCTCGTTGATGAGCGACCAGAGCGGGTAGGGGAACGCGGCGCCGGTGAATACCTCCGGGAACGCCCACGGGATACCCTCGTAGCGGCAATGCGTATCCGGCAGCGGACCGGCGAGGGAGTGGATCAGAATATCGTAGCCTTCCGATTCCGCGACGCGTTCGACCCACCCGACTCGGTCCAGCCAGGCTCTGGCCTCGTTCTTCTCCGGAATGCCCGGCCAGTTGTGCATCATCATCATGGCTTCGTCGCGGAAGGTGAGAGGGCGGTCGGGTCCCATGTCCGTCCAGACCACGTCCACCCGGGCACCGACCTCGCGAATGGCCCGGACGATGGTGTCGACGACGCCCCGGTCGTAGAACGAGTTGACCGCGAGCAAAGCCCGCTCGCCCGCCTTGATGTCGTATCCGCCGGGCATCGTACGCCGACGATTCGGTCCGTGAACCACCATTCGGGCGATGTCCAGCATTTCGTCCAACGACGGCACGTAGGTTTCTTGCGAGCGATTCTTCGTAGTCATCTGTCTTCCGTTTCCGCAGAGGTTCCGTCAATGATAAATGGTCAGGCTCCGAGCCGGCGACTAACGCACTCGTCTTCCATCGTACAACCTGTCTTCGATCAGCACTTTGTACACCACTGGCGAGCCGGCAGCACTGCGTGATCTTCCGGAGTCCTTATCCGAGGGTGCGAATACGATAGCCTTGGGACGATAGGTATAACTGGAAAAGCCTGTCGAAAACTCGAAAACCATTCCATTGTCCAGTGCGATCGGTGTCCTGGGGGCAACGCCGGCGTAATCCCCTTTGACGGTTGTGTATGCGATTATCGTGAAGCCAACGAGTCCACCGAGATCCTCTGCGTCCAGTGCCGATGAAGGCCGAGGGAGAAGCACCAAGAATGCCAGTACAGCGACGACTAGAGCGCGGCGATGAATGGGGCTCGTGGACACGCCGATAAAGGAAGGCAAGTCTCGGAAATTATTTCACGATGCAACGACCATTAACTGGATTTGCCCTGCCATCGCGAGTGCGCACCGGTCTTGCTTGCATTATTGCACAGCAGCAGATTGTGAGCGCATTCTGGCAAAGGCAAGGGACTTGCCTCTCTATAGCCCCCGTCCCGGGCATCGTTTTCCCGCCACGCCTACTTACCCCCAAAATCCGTTATTAACCTGTGGATAGGTGGTGGGCAACTGGTGGCCCTCGGGCCGCTTCCAGGGCATTCATCGCTGACGAACCTGGGCTGATGTATTTGTGTGCAGCGGGTTCACGATATAAGCGGCTGCACACCCGAAAACCGGTAAGGGTGCGTACGCAATAACCGTTAGATCAACTTACCTAATGATGCAGATTTACGCCACCGCAACAACAGGGTCAAATGGCCGGACTTGCGGAACTGGCAAGGCCGCGGTGGATAAGTTAGAGGCCGGAAGGCTGGTCCAGTCTCTTCTTGTTCAATCCAGGACGAATTCAGCGATGAATATCATTTGGCGGTTCTATTCAGACTCTGCTCGCCGGTGGAGATGGCAACGGCTGGACTCCTACGAGAGAGTGCTTGAGCACTCGAACTCAGGCTATACGACGTACGACAATTGTGTGGCCAATGCATGCACCTGCGGCTACGTGTTCTTGCCCGCTTCATCGACTAGACCCGAAAGCAAGCCTTCGAAGGTGAAGCGTTCATACAAACGTGTTTCGAAGCGATAGATAGGGCGCCACACCATGAACAGGATCCGATAGCGGGAACGGCGGGAGTTCACTCCGCGTGGATCCTTGGGAGGTGAGATGACACATCACGTAAGCGATGAATCGCTCAGAGCGACAACGCATTGTGAGAAGAGGTTTTCTTGCCTTACAGAGGATAGGAAGGATCTTTGCCAGGTGGAATACTGTGTCAACGAGTCGGTCCATTTCATCAAATACCTGAAGAACGACTCTTGCTGTTATCAGCAAGCATTTGGAGCGGGACATTTCTGCGCATGTCCCACAAGGAAAGAATTGTTCAACAGGTACAAGATTTGAAGGTGATCGTCGACGCAGGTTTCCAACGATGCAGTCCAGCGTTTGGCCGTAAATAGCAGTGCTCACGTCCCGCCCTGGGAAACTCCCTTGCGTCGTTGCGATTCAGCCTTGGCGACCGTTTCGCGAATCGGCCGGATCGGCCGGACTTCGACGCAGCCCACGCGCGCCGGCGGGATTTTCGAGGCGATCTGTATGGCTTCGTTCAAGTCTTGCGCCTCGATCATGTAAAAGCCGGCGAGCTGCTCCTTGGTCTCGGCGAACGGGCCGTCGGTGACCGACAGTTTGCCGTTGCGTATGCGCACGGTGGTGGCCGCTTGCACGGACTCCAGCGCCTCGGACGCGAGGCAACAGCCGCGCTCACGGATGTCCGTGTCGTAGGCCACGCAATCTTCATCGGGCAGCTCGTTCAGTCTTTTTTCATCGAGGTAGACCAGGCACAGATATTTCATTGAATTCTCCTGTTCAAGCGGCGCGCGACGCCTTGCCGCCGGACTCGAAATCCCTGCCGATCGTTTCGATCACGTATCCGGTGCCGAACGGCGGTGCGGCGCTCAGACGCTCATTGCTTGTATCGCCTGCTGCATCTCTTCCGGGCTCACGTCGCGTTTGTGCGTGGCCACCGACCAATGGTGGCCGAACGGGTCTTCGAGCTTGCCGTAGCGATCGCCCCAGAACATGTCTTCGACGGGCATCGTGATCTTCGCGCCCGCATCGACCGCACGCTTGACGAACGCGTCGACATTCTCGACACAGAGGTGGATGGTGACCGGAGAGCCTTTGAGCGATTTCGGTCCGAACGCTCCCCATTCGGGGAATTCGTCAACGAGCATGACGCCAGAATCGCCGATTCGGATCATGGCGTGCATGAGTTTTCCCTGCGGGCCCGCCAACCGGCCCACTTCCACTGCGTTGAATGCCTTCGAGTAGAACGCGATGGCATCAGCCGCGCCGGCGCAAACCAGGTGCGGCGTCACCGTGTGCATTCCTTCCGGGATAGGCTTTACTTGCGGCATGATGTTTCTCCTTCTGGTCAATGTGGAAAAAACGCTACGGCTGCTTCGTCGTTCCGACCCCTATCTTGCGAAAGCGTTCGATCACCTTGCTGGGACCGAATTCTTCCAGCCCGAAGAACTCTGCCGGCCGCGTGACTCAGCCGTATTCGTCCCTTAGTCGAGCGGCGAGACCCGAATTCGACAACGGCAGGATCAATTTTTCAGATTGGCGAACAGCCCCTTCAGTAAGCGCGGATATTCAATTAATCCGGGCCCTTTGATCTTCCTGTATTCTGAGACCCGCGGCGGGCCGTTCCGGCTCCGGGATCGAGACGATCTCCCCACGCTTGGCGCTTGACTGATAACCGTAAGGGTATGAGGGACACCGACTATGAAAACGAATTCACTTTGCCGGATGCTGTTCGCGGCTGCGATCGCGTTTTCCCTGACCGCCCACGCCCAGGACTATCCCAGCAAGCTGGTCAAAGTCATCGTCCCGGTCGCCCCCGGGGGCGGGCCCGATGTATTCGCCCGTGTCCTCGTCGAGAAGTTATCCGAGAAATGGGGTCAGCCGGTCATCGTCGAAAATCGCGCGGGCGTCGCCGGGAACATATGTATGGAGGCTGCATCCAAGGCTGCGCCCGACGGCTATACGCTGGTGTTCGCGCACCAGCCGCCGCTCGTCATCAACAAGAGCCTTTACGCGAAGCTCAGCTACGATCCCGACGCGTTCGCGCCGATTTCGGTGGTCGTGGCAGTTCCCATGGTGGTGGTCGTGCACCCCAAGGTGCAGGTGCAGACCGTGCAGCAGTTGATCGCCTACGCAAAGGCCAATCCCGACCGTCTTAACTACGCCTCCGCCGGAAGCGGCTCGACTCCGCACCTGGCGGCGGAATTCTTCAAATCGAGGACCGGGGTCAGGATTGTCCACGTGCCGTACAAAAGCAATGCCCCCGCTGTCGGGGACTTGCTCGGCGGACAGGTCGATTTGATGATGCTCGACCTGGGATCGGTGCTCCAGCACGCTCGCACCGGCAAGCTGCGCCCGCTCGCGGTTCTCACCGAAAAGCGCAATCCCGCCTTGCCCGATGTTCCCGCCATGTCCGAGATCTTGCCCGGACTGGTCGTCTCGCCCTGGTGGGGAATGGTCGCCCCGCCGAAAACGCCGGCGGCGATCGCGGAAAGAGTCTCCGCCACAGTTGCCGAGGCGCTGAAGCACCCCGATGTCGCAAAGCGCCTGACGGACATGGGCAACCTCGTCGCCGTCGGCAGCACTCCGGCGGAAATGGTCCGGTTTCTAAAAGTCGAGCGCGAGCGATGGGGCAACCTGATTCGAGCGATCGGCGCGACCGCGGACTAGAAAGACAAACGCCAGGCCAGGTCCGGACGCTGGTGCAAGGCTATTTCATCGGTCCGAACGGTCGGGGACTCGGCATCGACTGCGCGAACGCCAGCCTTGGGCTGCAGGAGATCGGATAACAAGATCCGTGCAGTGTTACCTGCTGTCGGTGTGCCGCGTCATGGCAACAAACCCGCGATCCTGCTAAGGTTATCGGTAACCTGGATCGAAAGGCTGCCGCCATGCAAGCTTCGGTGTCTTCCTTCGCTGTGCGCGTCGGTGCTGTTGCCAAGACCCGGCGTGCCCGAAAAATCGCTTGGTGGATCGCAGGTCTCGTCGCCGCTTTCTCTGCGATCGGCTTCCTCGTCGTGCCGCCGATCGCGAAGTCGCAGCTGGAGGGGAGGCTCTCGCAGGCGCTGCATCGCAAGGTCACGGTGGAGACGGTGCGCGTCAATCCTTTCGCGCCATCGGTCACGCTGCGCGGGTTCGCGGTGCACGAACGTCTGGGGGATGCTTTGTTTGCGGGCTTCGACGAGCTCCACGTGAACGCCGCCTGGACTTCGATCTTCCGCTTGGCTCCGGTGGTGGACGAGATCACGCTGGTGAAGCCGCAGTTCCGCGTCGTGCGCAATCCCGATCGGACCTACAACTTCCAGGATCTGCTGGACGAGTTTCTGGCGCGTCCCAAGAGCGATGAGCCGCTGCCGAAGTTCGCGCTCTTCAACATCCGGCTGCTCGGCGGCCGTGTCGATTTCGACGATCAGGCCGAGGGGGAAAAGCACGCTGTGACCGAGCTGCGCGTCGGGATTCCGTTCATATCCAGCCTGTCCGCACATGCCGAAATCAAGGTGCTGCCCGAGCTGGCTGCGAAGGTGAACGGCGCGCTGCTCAACCTCACGGGCGACGCACTGCCCTTCAAGGATACGCACGCCACCCATCTGAACCTCAACCTCGACGGCTTCGATCTGACACGACTGGCGGACTACCTGCCGTTCGAGCCGCGCGCAAAGCTGAGTTCCGCTTTGCTCGACGCGCGTCTCGTGGTCGCCTTCGAGCAGCCTGCGGGCAAATCGCCGCAAGTCAGGCTGCGCGGCGGCACGGCAGTGCGAAACCTCAGTCTGCTCGACCGGCAGGACCGGCCGGTGCTCGCCTGGGAAAACCTGCGCATCGAGCTCAACGAGGTCGAACCGCTGGCACCGCGCATCGACCTGAGGAGCGTCGAGCTCGACGGGGCGGACGTGCTGTTGCTGCGGGACAAGACCGGCGCGATCAACTTGGCGCAGCTTGGCCCCGCGGCGAGCGCGCGGGGCGGGGCGCAAGCTGCGCCGAGCAAGGATTCGACCGGCACCCCGCTCGCCCTGAAGATCGATCGCATTGCGCTCAAGTTCGAAAAGCTGCACTTCACCGACCAGACGACCACGCCCGCTTTCGACGCGCTGCTCGAGGAGGGACAGATCGAGGGAAGCGGCCTGGACCTGGATAAGGGCAAGCGCTCCGAGTGGACCCTGGCGGCGCGCAGCGACGCGGGCGAGACGATCAAGCTCGCCGCGAGCGCGACCGCCGACCCGCTCGCCGCGGACGGACGCCTCGATATCGCCGGCGTCAAGCTCAAGCGCTATCAGCCCTACGTCAAGGGCGTGGCGGATCTCGAGATCGAAGACGGACAGCTCGACCTGGGTTTTGGCTTCAAATGGGCCGGGGCAGCCGCGCCGGCGGCACAGGAGCTGAACCTTTCCGATCTGGCCCTCGCTCTGAAGAGCCTGCGGGCACGCTTGCTCGGCGAGAAGCAGCCGTTCATTCGGGTGGGCTCGCTGGAAATAAAGGGCGCGGGCGCCGACATCGCTGCGCAGACGGCGAACCTCGGCGAGATCGCTGTCCGCGAAATGGCGGCCGACCTGCGCCGCGGAAAGGACGGCGTTCTCAACCTCACGCGCATCGCGCGGCCGGGAAAAGCCGCTGCGCAAGCGATACCCGATCCTCCGCAGGGCGCGAAACCGGCTGCACGCCCCTGGCGCATCGACCTGGCCCGGGCCTCGATCGAACGCGGCGCGGTGACGTTCGAGGATATGGCGACCGGTGAACCGGTGAAGATCAGCATCGCGCCGCTTCAACTCAAGGCTGAACGGCTGTCGACCGCAAAGGGGCAGCGCGGCAGCGTCAGCCTGCGCGCGACCATCGACAAGACCGGCACTCTTGCGGCAAGCGGGCCGTTCACGCTCGACCCGCTTGCGGCTCGCCTGAGTGTGGCTGCCCAGACGATCGGTTTCGTACCGGCGCAGCGCTACATCGACGACAAGGTCCATTTCGCGGTCACTTCGGGCGCGCTCTCGGCGAAAGGCACGGCCTCGTTCGAGATGCCGCCCGGAGGGCCGGTCAAAGCCTGGTACAAGGGGGATGTCGGCATCACGGATTTCGCGTCGATCGACAAGCGTTCGACGCAGGATCTGTTGAAGTGGAAATCGCTTTCGCTGGGCGCGATAGACTTTGACCTGGAACCGATGAAGCTGTCGCTCGAGGAAATAGCGCTCTCGGAGTATTACGCGCGCATCATCCTGTCCGCCGATGGGCGGCTCAATCTCCAGGATCTGGTCGTAACCGGCGACGACGCAACGGCCGCCGGCGCACCGGCAGCAGCCGCACCAGCACCTGCGGTGCAGCCTGAACCGTCTGCTTCAAAGCCGCGTCCCGCGGGGCTTCCCCCGAACGTGCGCATCGGAAAGATCGCGCTGCAGGGCGGCAACGTGAATTTCAGCGATTTCTTCATCAAGCCCAATTACACAGCGAACCTGACGGGCATCGGCGGCGCCGTGACGGAGATGACCCCCGAGAATGCGGGTGACGTCGAGCTGCGCGGCAAGGTCGACAACGCGGCGCCGGTGGAGATCGTGGGCCGCGTGAACCCGCTTGGCACGGATTTGTTTCTCGATATCAAGGCGAGCGCAAAAGACATCGAGCTGCCGCCGCTGTCCCCCTACTCGGTGAAGTACGCGGGCTACGGCATCCAGCGCGGCAAGCTTTCATTGAACGTCAAGTACGGCATCGAGAACCGCAAGCTCACCGCAGAGAACCAGATCTACCTCGATCAGCTCACCTTTGGAGAGCGGGTGGAAAGCCCGACCGCCACCAAGATGCCGGTGACGCTTGCGATCGCGCTGCTGAAGGACCGCAATGGGGTGATCGACATCAACCTGCCGATCTCGGGATCTCTCGACGACCCGCAGTTCAGCCTCGGTGGCATCATCGTCAAGGTAATCGTCAACCTGATAGTCAAGGCGGTCACCTCACCGTTCGCGCTGCTGGGCTCGCTCTTCGGCGGCGGTGAAGAACTCGCTTTCCTGGAATTCGCGCCGGGATCCGCCGCGCTTATCGGCGATCAACAGGGGAAGCTCAAGAACCTCGCCAAGGCGCTGACCGAGCGCCCCGGGCTCAAGCTCGATATCAGCGGCCGTGCCGCGCCCGAGGCGGACCGCGAAGGTCTGAAGCGCGCCTCCATCAACGGCAAAGTCAGGGCGCAGAAATTCAACGACCTGCGCCGCGCCGGCACGGCGCCCGCGTCGGCCGATGCGATCACCGTCGAGCCCGCCGAGTACGAGAAGTACCTGCGACGCGCCTACGGCCTGGAGAAGTTTCCGAAACCGCGCAATGTGATCGGCTTCGCGAAGGAATTACCGGTTTCCGAAATGGAGAATCTCATGCTCACGCACACGCAGATAGCCGAAGACGATCTGCGGCTGCTGGCGAATGCGCGCGCTCAGGCGGCCAAGGAGTGGCTTGTGAGCGAGGGCAAAGTGCCGGCCGAGCGCGTGTTCATCATCGCGCCGAAGCTCACTGCCGAGGACATCAAGGACAAGGGCAAGCCGACGCGCGCCGATTTTGCGTTGAAATGAGTGTGCTCAACGGCGTGTGTCTGGGCGCCGATTTGACGGTTACAACATAGCCGAAGGGAGCTCGAATGAACGACCAGCTGCGGTTCTTGGATCATTTGACGGCAGCGGGCGTCGACGCCGCGATCAAGTTCGGCCCCAAGGTGCTGGTGGCCGTGCTGATCCTGGTGGCGGGCTACTACGCCGGCCGGTGGGCGGGCCGCACCGTCGCGCGATCGCTCGAGAGATTCCACCTCGAGCCGCCGGTGCTCTCGCTCGTGGAGCGCATCGCGCACCTGCTGGTGCTCGCGTTGTTCGCCGTCATGGCGTTGCAGAACCTCGGCGTGGAACTGCTGCCCCTCGTCGCCGGCCTGGGCATCGCGGGCGCGGGCGTCGCCCTCGCCATGCAGGGCGTGCTGGGCAACGTCGTGGCCGGGCTGACCATCATTTTCTCGCGCCCGTTTCGCGTCGGCGACTACATCTCCATCGCTACGGAGGAGGGCGAGGTGCTCGACATCGAACTATTCAACACCACGCTGGGGCATCCGGACCTGTCGAGAGTGGTCATCCCCAACCGCAAAATCGTCGGCGAAGTTCTGCACAACTACGGCCAGCTGCGCCAGCTGGCCATTGAGGTGCGCGTGTCTTACGACACCCACGCGCGCGCTGCAATCGAGTTCGTCACGGAGGTCCTGCGCGCCAACCCGCTCGTGCTGCAGGATCCGGTGCCGCTCGTGAGCGTACTCAGGCTCGATGATTCAGGAATCGTCATCGGCGTGGCTCCCTGGGTGAAGGTGCCCGACTACGTCGCGGTCAGAGGCCAACTCTACGAGTCGATCGTCGAGGCGTTCCGCGCGCGCCGCATCGTCATTCCGATACCGCAGCGGGACGTCCGACTGATTTCGACGACCGCCGATCTGGCCGGGCAGGGTGCATAGCCGCTCCCCGCAGGCTACGATGCGGTCACCGCCGGCATTTGTCTCCTGATCGACGAACGTCCGGGCGGTTTCCCGCTCTAACCGCATATCAATCAACGATTGGTGGCGGAGGCAGCATGTTCAGAAACATCTTTATCCCTGCTGACGGCTCGGAATTGTCGGAAAAGGCGATCCGCGAAGGCGTCGCGTTGGCAAGATCCGTCGGTGCCTCGGTGACCGGATTTCACGCCGCTCGGAAATTTCACCACGTGATGCTTCAGGAAGGTGCATTCGCGTTGATCGATTCAGCCCAGCACGAAGAATTCGACCAGCAGGAGCAAGAGCGGGCCGAACAGTGCTTCGAGTTGATACGCAAGCTTGCCAACGAGGAGGGCGTTGCGTGCGAATGCTATTGCGAGGCTACCGATTGTCCTCACTATGAGGCGATCGTCCAGGCGGCCCAGAAAAAAGGGTGCGATCTGATCCTTATAGGCTCGCCTATGGAGCAGCCGTTTCTCGACAAGATCCTGGGAAGCGAGGCCACGAGGGTTATCAACAATACAAATATCCCGGTGCTGGTGTGCCACTGAGGCGTACCGAGAGCGGCACCCACCGAGTCTCGCGTAAGTGGGTGAGAGCACACGCTCATTAATTCGTCACGTCCCAGACACAGCGGCCCCGAAGGGCCGCTTCAAACTACTGCCCAGGCTTGTTAGCGACGGGCGGCTTTCACCGCAAAGTAGATCAGCGCGCCAAGATATGCGGTGGGTGAGGTGCTCTGGATGATTTCGATGCAAAATCAATATGTTACTCAGCAGAACGCATGCCTGCTTCTCATATGCATCGGACGCCGGAGATTCCAGCGCTCAGGGGAGCGTTCATGCCTGCCGCGGGTGTCGTAGATACAAGCGATGGCACTTGCAACCAGGTCGCGACGCGTCCATCCGCTTAATGCCACTGCAACTCGCAACCCTATGTGTCGGTCACATGGTTTCCGCTTCAGGTTGGACTCGCTGAGCGCCCCGTGGGCCGGCTGCTATGGATAGGCTCTTTTCCAGCCAGGAGGAGGGCGTTGGCCGCTGGTTCGAATCCGTACCGAGACCACAGGAGAAATCACCATGTTCAAGCCGATCACCATGCTTCTGGGCGCAGCACTGACGCTTTGCGGATTCACGGCCCACGCGGACGAAGCGTCCCGCTGGAGAGAGCACGAGGCGCCGTTCACCTTCCTTTTCGGCAACGACATCGACAGCCACCAAGAGACGCAACAGACCCGTGACGGTAGCCTGTTCGGATTCCTCTATGTCCGCTTAACCGGCGTCGTCACCAAGGACCGCTACCCGGTCGCCACGCATGTCGACTGCAACACGAACCCGGGCTGCATCGTCGGCTGGAGGCTCGACGGCAGACCACTGCGCGCGACCTTTCTTTATCAGCCGATGCACGACCACGCGGTATTCCTGGTGAATCGGCCCGACATTCCGCAGCCGGGAAGTCACGCGCACTTCCACTGGCTCGGCTCGCTCATGCCGCAACCTCATCTGCCGGTCGAGGGCTACCTGCTGCAGCTGACGGCGATGAGCAGATTTTGCTTCATCCATCACGATGCCCAGTCGGCAACGAGCGAGGCCACTTGTCGCGACAACGGCGGCACCAGGGTCGATTCGGGCGTCGATATCGCTAGCCACCTGAACATCGTGACGAGCGCGCCGCCGGGCATGTGAGCGGACGCATCCGACCTTCTGTCTCCTTCTGTGTGAAGGTCTACGGTGCTGATTTGTCCACGTCGGCGGACGGGACCGTCAGGGTGCGCCAGTGTCTGTCCTCTGGAAGGAGGGACGAGCCATCACCCGCTGCGCATAAGCGGGCAGTCCAGGATGGCGCGCTCGCCAGTCGAACCCGGCAAGGACCGAGTCGAGATAGGCGAGCGGATAAACCGCGGCTATGTCGGCCAGGGTGAAGCTCATGCCATGCAGCCACTCGCGCCCCGCTATCGAACGCTCTAGGAGCGAGAGCGCGCGCTCGATCTTCGCTTCCTGGCGCGGAATCCATGCATCGCGCTTCTCCTGATCGAACATCGGACCGTACTTGTGCGAGATATTGACGGTGGCCTCGACGATGCCGTCGCCAAGCGCTTCCCAGCGACGGACCGCGATGCGATCGCGAAAGTTGCCGGGGATCAGGCATGGCTCTGGCTTCACGCCTTCGAGGAATTCGACAATCACGGCGGAATCGTAGATGGCCTCGCCGTCGTCCAGAACGAGCACGGGGATCTTGCCGAGCGGATTGAGTTCGGGGACGCGCGATTCCGCCTCGGATGGGCGATCGATCACGTATTCGAGTTCGACGCCCTTCTCGGCGGCGAAGGCCCGCACCTTTCGCACGTACGGGCTAGTCGGGGTTCCGTAGATCTTCATGAGGTATTGATGTCCTTGTCGGTATTGGGAGGCCGCGCAACAACGCAGACGCCCGTTTGGGCGGCAACCCGCAGGCTGCGCGTCTCTTGCTTACAGGCACATTCGGCATTCATTCATCCGCACTTGGAGCGACGCGTCTCCCGCGGCAAATCTTAGCAGACGCCAGCCGCCGGCAGGCGAATACGGCGGTTCGAGCCTGCCCTAGGCTTCCTTTCGGTAGATAGAAATGGCAGGATGTGGGGGAACTGCTTCAGCAAATGCTTAGAGGAGGTTGGAAGGATGGTCAAGCGCTATGATGTGAACGGCGTTCGCTCCTCCGGAGGGCGATTTTCACACGTCGGCGAAATCGGGCCAAACGCGCGGCTGTTTTACCTTGCCGGTCAGACCGGCACCGACGCGCAAGGCGTTTCTCCCCCGGATTTCGAGGCCCAGGCAGAACTGGTCTACCGCAATATTGCGACCGTGCTCACGGAGTGCGGTCTTGGGACGGACAACTTGGTGAAGGTGAATGTCTATCTGATCAAGCCCGAGCACACCGACGCATGGAGGAGAATCCAGAAGAAAACCTTCGGCGACGTCGTACCCGCGAGCACGCTGGTTTTCGTCAGCCGTCTTGCGCGTCCCGAGCTGCTGATCGAGGTCGAAGCCGTCGCCGCCGAGGACTGACCGGACGCTTGTGCGGAGACGCGAAATCAAGAAATTGAAAGAGAAGAATTTGCGGATATACTTGATCGCACCAATAGCCGATTCGCTGCGAAATCGAAAGTTGATAATTTGATATCCAGACAGGCGGCGACTGGAAAGCATTGTGTTAGCTAACGCCCGTATCGGGCAGACAGGTCCGAGGAGGAGGAAAGATGATTCGAATTGACAAGCTTTTTGCTTCACTGGTGCTCGTAGCCGCTGTCGTAGCCACCGCGGCCGCGGCTGAATTCCCAAGTAAACCCGTTCGCTTGATTGTGCCGTTTGCGGCCGGGGGCACTTTCGAAACGGAGGCCCGGCTGATTGCCGCCAAGCTCCAGGAGAACTGGCGCCAGCCGATCATTGTCGAGACGCGCCCGGGGGCCAATACCATACTCGGTGTCGACTACGTCGCCAAAAGCGCACCGGATGGCCACACCTTGGTGCTCCACGCGAGCTCGATCGTGGCCACGCCGCAAATGCAGCGGACGCCGTACGATTTCCTCCGCGATCTGCGCGGGGTGGCTCAGACCGCGGAAGTCCGTTATGTGATGGCGGCGAGTCCGAAAATCGGCGTTTCCACCGTCGACGAACTGATCGCACTCGCGAAAAAAGATCCGGGCCGCCTGAATTACGGCAGCAGCGGCAACGGCACTCCCCTGCATCTGTACGTCGAGCTGTTCAAGCGAGCCGCCAAAATCGACCTGACGCATGTTCCATACAAGGGCAATGGTCCGGCGAAGCAGGCGCTGCTTGCGGGGGACGTCCATTTAGTATTCGATATCTCGCTGTCGATCATTCCGCTCGTGAAGGCCGGCAAGGTGCGCCCGCTCATGGTGACCGGCTCCACG
>JACQTO010000216.1 GCA_016210745.1 Betaproteobacteria bacterium | reverse complement strand
GCCCAACATGGTCGGGGGGGACATCCAGGTGGGCGAGCTGAACGAGAACCAGATTCTGGACAAGCGGCCGTTCCCCGAATGCAGCCAGTATCGGACCCCGGTGGAGGGCTTGTACTTGTGCGGCTCGAGCGCCCACCCGGGAGGCAACATCACCGGGGGGCCGGGCTACAATGCCGCCGGGGTGATCTGTTCGGATCTGGGAATGGAGCCCTGGTGGAAGCCCAAGGACCCGGCCAAAGAGTGGGAAGCGCTGGCCGCGAAGGACGCCGCGGGCACGTAAGCTGCACCATTGCCCGGGGAAATAGAAACTGCCGTATCGGCCGGTTACACAGCGGACAGGTGACAAAATTGGAGGTTTTAGTCACTTACAAGTGTTGACAGATTTGGCGAAGAGTAGGTTTCCAAGCTCGTCTCCCCTTTTCGCGCAGTTGCTTGCAACTGCGCGAAAAGGGGAGATTGATGAACGGCAAAACCAGCTTCACCGTTCCGGCTTGTCCGGCTTAAGGCGTGGCGAACCCCGCCGGGGAGAAGTTTGTTTCAACCAATGGAGAGGAGACAGCAATGAAAAGGATATTCACGAGGTTTTGCAGCGTCCTCGCGCTTGCCGCCGGCCTGAGTACGGTGGGCCCCGGGACAGCGCTGGCGCAAAGCGAGCTGGTGCTCGGATTTCTCACCTCCGAGAGCGGTCCGTTCGTCAGCCTGGCGCGCTCCAACGAGATCGCGGCGCGCATCGCGATTGACGAAATCAACGCCGCCGGCGGGGTGAATGGCAAAAAACTGCGCCACATCGCCTTCGATACCGCGGGCAATCCCGGGCAGACGGTGGTCGGCCTGCGCAAGCTCGCGGAGGACGACAAGGTGCTCGCGATCATCGGGCCGCTGAGTTCCGGGCAGGTTACGGTCGCCTCCGCTGCGGGTGACCGCGCCGGCATCGTCACGATGTCGATGGCATCGAGTGCGCCGAAGTTGGTGGCGAGTTCGAAGTACGCAATGCGCAATACCTCGGACGAGGGCTATATGTTCGAGCGCCTGATGCGCACGCTGAAGTCCAAGGGCATTGCATCGGCTACCGGCGCGATTGCCTACGCCAACGACGACACCATCTCGCGCGCCATGGGCGAGAAAGTGCTTCCCGCGTTGATGAAGAAGGCGGGCGTGGATGTCAAGGCTTCGGTCGACTTCAAGATCGGCGCGTTCGACCTTTCCGCCCAGGTGGCGCAGCTCAAGGCCACCCCGACCGACCTGATCGGAGTCGGCGCGAACCCGGAATCCGCGATAAAGCTGGCGCAGGAGTTGCGCCGCCAGGGCCACAAAGGGCGCCTGGTCGCCGGTACGACAGTCGGCGATCCGGACCTGCCGGCGCGCATGGGCAAGGACGGTGACGGCACGGTGATCCCCTCGACTTTCTTCGCCGATCTGAACGATCGCACCAAGAGGTTCGCCGCTGAATTCACCAAGCGCGCCAAAGCCGCCAACCTCGAGCGCACGCAAGCCTCCCAGTTCGATGCGTCCACGTACGACATCGTGCAGTACTACGCCTGGGCGATGAAGGAAGCCAAGGTCACCGGCGACCCGAAACGGCTGGCCGAGGAGCGCACCGCGATCCGCGCGGCGCTTGGGCGCATGAAGGGCTTCCCGGCGCTCGAGGGCGCGATCTCATTCGGCGCGGACAACGATGCGCTGAAGCCGATCTACATCGTCGAGGCGCGCGACGGCAAGTGGACGCTGCTCGAGACACACCCGGCGCCTAACAATTAAGGAATCTCTGTAAGAACCTGATGTTGTCACCCCCGCGAAAGCGGGGGTCCAGTTGAATCAGGTTTCTTCTGGATTCCCGCTTGCGCGGGAGTGACGATGTTCAGAATTCCCCTAAGTCGGACGAGCCGGAATCATCGGTGCCGCTCTTGCCGTTTATCAATCTCCCTGTTTTCGTTCAGTTGCTTGCAACTGAACGAAAACAGGGAGACGAAATTAAAGACCAAATCTTCGCCAGTTTGTCCGCAGTACACTTGTAAGCGCCTAAATTCTGGAGAAGCACCATGGGGTTATTCGATGGACGCGTCGTAATCGTGACCGGGGGCGGGATAGGCATCGGCGCGGCGCACTCGCGCGGATTTGCCGCAGAGGGGGCGCAGGTCGTGGTCGCCGATCTGGACGAGACCGCTGCGAACGCTATGGCGCGGGAAATCGGCGGTCTTGCCGTCAAGGTCGATATTTCCCACGAGGAAAGCACGAAGGCGATGGCTAAAGCGGCCTTCGACCGCTACGGTCGGATCGACGTGTTGATCAACAACGCCGGCGTGTTCTCGGCGCTGCTTCCGGCGAAGCCCTGGACGGAAATCTCTGTCGAGGAATGGGACTGGGTCATGTCGGTGAACATTCGTGGCACGATGCTCGCGGCGCGAGCGGTCTTCCCGTACATGAAGGCACAGGGCAAGGGCCGGATCATCAACACCTCTTCGAACACCGCGCTGAGCGGAGTACCCTTCCTGCTTCATTACGTCAGTTCGAAGGGCGCCGTCATTTCCATGACCCGCGCGTTGGCGCGCGAGCTGGGAGACAGCGGAATCACCGTCAACGCAATTACGCCGGGGCTCGTGTCGACCGATGGGGTCAAGACCGGATACGGCCAGGACAAGATCACCGATCGCATCGCAGCGAGGTCGATCAAGCGCGAGCAGATGCCGGTAGATCTGGTCGGCCCGGCGATGTTTCTGGCTTCCGATGCGTCGGCGTTCATCACCGGGCAGGTGATCAACGTCGACGGCGGCCAGATAATGTACTAGGAGCCTTGGACGTTCGAGTTTAATCAAAGGAGGACATATGAGCTACGCCTGGGTTCCGATGGTCAAGAGAAAGCCGCTCAAGTGGCCCAATGGCAAGCGCCTGGCGCTGGTTATCACCGTGAACTGCGAGTACTGGGATCTGCTCAAGGACACCAGCGAAACGTATTACGCGGGCGGCCCGCAGATGATGCCCGATCCGCTCCCGGGAAACATCGCGGATCTTCCGAATTTCACTTGGCGCGAATATGGCCAGCGCGTTGGCGTGTGGCGCCTGTTCAAGGTGTTCGAGGAGGCGGGTGTTCCTCTGTCGTGCACCTTCAACGCAAAGACGATGCTGGAGCGCCCGGAAATCCACGAGCGCGTGAAGGCAAACGGCTGGGAGGCGGTGGCGCACAACTACGAGCAGGGCGAATTGCTGCACAAGTTTACCCACGACCCCGAAGGTGAGCGTCGCATCGTGCTCGAGACGCTGAAGGTGTACGAGCAGAAAATGGGCAGGAAGGCCAGAGGATGGCTGTCCTCGAGCCTGCGCTCGACGCCGAGGACGCCCGGGATCTTGGCCGAGCAGGGCTGCATCTTCTTCTGCGACTATATGAACGACGACCAACCCTACTTGATCGACACCGATCACGGTCCGATCGTCAATGTACCGTACTCGGTCGAGATCAACGATTTCACCTTCTTTCACCGGCGCGCGATGACTACGCGCGAGGCGCTGCAGATGCTGAAGGACCAGTTCGATGAACTCTATGCCGAGGGTGCGGAGTCGGGCCGCACCATGAACATCGGCATTCATCCGCACGTTTCCGGCCATCCGCACCGCATGCATTGCTTCCGCGAGTTTCTCAAACACGTCAAGCAGCATGCGGATGTCTGGTTTGCCTCGCGCGAGGAAATCGCAACCTGGTATCTCGCGAACCATAAGTCACACATTGCATGATCGGTCTTCGCGCAGGGGTGCGCCTGTCTTGAGCGAAGCGGGATAGACACGGCACGGGCCCGAGCGACTACGCATGCAGAGCGCACAGCAGCTGATTAACGGATTGATGCTGGGAGGAATCCTTGCATTCGTCGCGGTGGCCTTTACGCTGACGATCGGCATGCTCAATTTCCTCAACTTCACCATTCCCGCCCTGTTCATGCTGGCGGCGATGGTTACCTGGGCGCTGTCGTCGACCGGATCACATATCTTCGCGCTGGGCCTGCCCTGGTATGCGGCGGCGGCAATCGGCATCGCGGTCGCCGTGCTTGCCTCACTGATCATCGAGCGTTTCACTTACCGATACCTGAAGGCGCGCTACGGTGATGCAACCGAACATGCGCTCCCCCTGGTGAGCTCGCTGGGCTTCCTGATCGTCTTCGAGCATGTGGTCATCACCTTGTGGGGCACCGACCCGCAGCGGCTCCAGTTGCCATTCGGGGACACGGATCTGCATTTTGCCGGTTTGATAGTCGGAATTCCCCACCTGTTCAGCCTCGGCCTGGCCATCACGCTGGTCTGGGTGCTCTCGTGGATGCTCAAGCGATCGAGCATCGGCCGGGCGTTGCGGGCGATCGCCGAGAATCCGGACGCGGCGACCTTGATGGGCGTGGACGTGGCGCGGATCGTGCCAGTGGTCTTCCTGATCACCGGCGTGCTCTCGGCGCTCGCCGGGATCCTCTATGGATTCAGCTACAGCACGGTGACCCCATACATCGGCGATGCGGTCGCTACCGACGCGATCACCGGGATGGTGCTCGGCGGGCTCGGGAACGTCTGGGGTGCGATCGTCGGCGGGTTGCTGGTGGGCCTGATCAAGGTGTTCGCGATCAGCCAGTTCGGGGCCGAGATCGAAAAGATTCCGGTATGGGGGCTGCTGCTGGTGATCCTGATCATCCGGCCGACCGGCATTTTCGGCAAATCGCGACTCGCCAAGGGCAAGTTCTGATGAGCGGCTACGTATCCGGTGTCCTGGCCGTCCTGCTGATAAACATGGTCATCGCCTATTCGGTTTTCCTTCCGGCTGCCGCAGGGCTCCTCAATCTAGGCGCGGCGGGGTTCGTCCTGATCGGCGGCTACACTGCGGGGGGACTGACCAGTCAGGCAGACTGGCCGCTGGCACCGGCGATACTCGTGGCCGGCCTGTTCGCCGGAGCGGTGGCCTTCGTGCTCGCGTTTCCCATCCTTCGCACGCGGGGCGTCTACATGGTGCTCGCCACTTTCGCGTTCGCTGAAGTGGTCGGGGGCATCTACCTGAATATCCCGTCGCTGGGCGGCGCGACAGGTCTTTCGGTTGCCACCTACGCGGGACTGCCGGTGATCATTCCAACCACCGTCTGTGTCGTGGTGTTCGTCGCCTGGCTGCTCTCGACGCGCCTGGGCCTCGCCATGCGCGCGGCGCACGACGACGAGAACGTTTCGCTGCTCTTCGGCGTCAACCTGCGCATGGTGCAGGTGGCGGCTTTCACTGCCGGAGGCGCGCTTGGCGGCATCGGCGGCGCGCTGCTGGTACACCAGTTCAACTTCATCGACGTGCAGACCACCGGCGTTCTGTTCAGCATTTACGTGCTGCTCTACGTGTTGATCGGCGGCACGCAGACGGCCTGGGGCCCGTTTGCGGGCGCGCTGTTCTTCACCGTGGTGCCGGAAATCCTGCGGACCGTAAGCAAGCTCGACCCGTCGCTGAATTTTCTCGAAGCCGGGAGGTTCATCGTGTTCGGGATAGCAGTGGTGCTGATCATGGTGGTGCGGCCCGAGGGACTGATCACGCGCACCCTCATGGAGAAGGCGCAGGGATCGATCAGGCGCCTCCTCGGCGAGAAGAGGGCCGCATGAACGGCGCCGAGCTTTCGCTTGAGGGCGTCACCAAGAGCTTCGGCGGACTCATGGTCATCGACCAACTGAGCTTCACCGTGAGGCGGGGCAGCCGCACCGCGCTGATCGGCCCGAACGGCGCTGGAAAGACCACCGTTTTCAACCTGGTCAGCGGCGTATACCCGATCGACGACGGGGCGATCTCGCTCGACGGCGAGGACATCTCGAAGCTTCCCCCTGCCAAGCGCATCGGTCACGGGATTTCCCGTTCATTCCAGAACATCCGGCTGATGCCGCACCTCTCGACCATAGAGAACGTGATGCTGGGCGAGCATTGGCGCCGGCCTGCGTTTTCCCTTGCGCGCGGCCGCCGCGCCGTCGAGGCGGCAAGATCGGCGCTCGCCGATGCCGGCCTGCAGACCTATCCCGGGCAGGTCGTCGCCAATCTGCCCTACGGTATTCAGAAGCGCATCGAAGTGGTACGGGCGCTGCTTGCCGAGCCCAGGATCCTCATGCTCGACGAGCCCGCAGCCGGACTTAACACCGCGGAATCGGATGACCTTCGCGCGCTGCTCGAACGGGTGTCGGCACGCGGGGTCACGCTGCTGCTCGTCGAGCACGATATGCAGTTCGTGCGCCAGCTTTGCGATCACGTCGTAGTGCTCAATTTCGGCCAACTGATTTTCCAAGGCACACCCGACGAAGTGCATCGTGATCCCGCGGTGCTCGAAGCTTATCTCGGCGCCGACGCCCAGCCGATGGCGGAGCAGTCCGGTGACCTCGCGCAGGTGCGCTGAGATGCTGCTCAGGATCGAGCAACTGGACGTGTTCTATGGCCGCAACCACGCGGTGAAGGCGATGTCGCTAGACCTGGATGCAGGGGAGATCGTAACCGTGCTCGGCGCGAACGGCGCGGGCAAGAGTTCACTGCTCAAGGCAATACAGGGGACCGTTCCGGCGGCGAGCGGGCGGGTGTTTTTCAAGGGAACCGATATCAGCCGCTGGAGTGCCGCCCGTCGCGTGGCTAGCGGAATCGTCATGGTGCCCGAGGGCCGGCAGATCTTCGTCAACATGACGGTGCATGAGAATCTCCTGCTGGGGGCCTATACCAGGCGCGACGATACGGCGGCCGAGATCGATGCGATCTACGCGCGCTTTCCCAACCTGGCGCAGCGGCGCGACATGCAGGCGTCGGTCCTCTCCGGGGGGGAGCAGCAGATGCTTGCCGTGGGCCGGGGGCTGCTTGCGCGGCCCGAGGTGATGATGCTCGACGAGCCCTCGCTTGGCCTGTCGCCGATACTGGTCAAGCAGCTCTTCAAACTGATCGTCGACCTGAATCGAAACGGCTTGGCCATCCTGCTGGTGGAGCAGAACACCAGTATGGCACTCTCCGTGGCCCGCCACGGTTACGTGCTCGAGCGCGGCCGCACAGTGATGCAGGGCACGCCCGCCGAGATACTGTCCAATGAGCGGCTTACCGCGGCCTATCTCGGGCAGGCGTAACCATCCGCAATTCGTCATGCTAGACTCGCCACGCCGTTTCAGAGCCCGCAGTTCAGAAAACCTGTTGGAGGAGATAAAGTCATGAAGAAGCCGATTCTTGTTGCAGCAGCTGCCATCGCCGCAACCGCATTCATTATGCCTGCGGCGGCCCAGGACCTGGTGCTGGGTCTGTCGCACGCAAAAACCGGTCGATACGCGACAGCGTCGAAGACCGAGATCGCGGTCGACATCGCGGTGGCCGAGATCAATGCCGCCGGCGGCGTCAACGGCAAGAAGCTTCGCGTGGAGAAATTCGACACCGCGAGCGACGCCAAAAATGCGCAGATCGCGGTGCAGCAGTTGGCCGAGGACAAGAAAGCGCTTGCGATCATCGGGCCGTTTTCCAGCCAGGAGGCCCAGGTCGCTTTTGCAGCCGGGGAGCGCCTGGAGATCGTCCAGATGCCCAATGCCTCGTCCGCGCCCGGGATGACTGTTGGCAAAAAGTGGGCCTTCCGACTCACCGAGGACGAAGGCAAGCAGTTCACGCGGCTCTTGATCAGCCTCGAGCGCAAAGGACTCGCCAAGGCAAAGACTGCGGCGGTGTTCTATCCGACCGACGATGCGGTCGGTCAGATCCTCGGCACCAAGCTGTTCCCGGCACTGCTCAAGAAACACGGTTGGACCGAAGTGGTTCCGGGCGAAGGTTTTCCGTTCGCAGCTTCAGATCTTTCGCCGCAAGTCACCAAGATGCGCGGCAAGAACCCCGACATCATCGCTTTCGGGTCGGTACCCGAGCCGGCAGCGAAATTGATGAGGGAAGCGCGCCGCCAGGGATTCTCCGGTCGGCTGGTCGGCGGCGGCACGATCGCCGATCCCGATCTCGGAATCAAGCTCGGACCGGACGGCGAAGGCGCTGTCTACGTCTCGTGGTACTGGTGGGATTTCAACGACATGACGCGCAATTTCGAGAAGAAATTCATTCAGGAATCGAAGAAGCGCAACGACCCCAGGAACGGCGCGCATCATGTCGACGCGGCGGGCTATGACATCGTCTACGTCTATGCCGATGCGATGAGGCGAGCGAAGGTGACCGGCGATCCAGCCAAGCTGAGGGCCGAACGCGACGCGATCCGCGTGGCCCTTGCCACGACCAGTCTTCCGGGTGTCAGCGGTCATATCTGTTTCGACAAGGACCGCGAAGCCGAACTCGCCGGCTTCGCAATCGGCATCAAGGGCGGCAAGCGTTACCTGGTCGATTCGCATCCGTCGGACAAGTGCAAATAATCTGGCGCGTATAGTGGCCTGCGCCGCGCCGTAGGCGATCAATGCCTTCTGACGTAACGTGCGCTGACGTATTTATCGATGGTCCGGAATCGGGCGGGCGCGGTGCCGCCGATTCCGTGCGATCGCAATGACGGGTGACAGGAGGAGTGACATCATGATGGATCGCAGGTTCTGGATCGCAGTTGCGTGCACCGTTATCGCCGCCTTTTCAGGCGTCGGGCCGGTATACTCGCAGTCCTTTCCGTCTAAGCCGGTAAGGCTAATCACCGGTTTCCCCGCCGGCGGTCCGACCGACCTGATGGCACGGATCCTCGGTGAGAAGCTCCAGGCAACCTGGAAGCAGCCGGTGGTGGTCGAAGCCAAGCCGGGGGCGTCGGGCATCGTGTCCATGGAGTTGCTGAAGAACGCGCCGCCCGACGGCTACTTGCTGCTGGTGGCGCCGACCAACACCCTGGGCGTCAATCCACACCTCTTCCCGAAGCTGCCGTATGACCCTGTCAGGGATTTCACTCTCATCGCGCGTGTCGCCGACATGGACAACCTGCTCGTCGTCAACGCCGGCGTGTCGGCGAAAACCCTTCAGGAGCTCGCAGCCCTCGCCCGCAGCAACCCCTCGAAGCTGACCTTCGGCTCGCCGGCCAACGGCTCGCAGGCGCACATCGCAGGAGAGTTCCTCAACCTGCACTACAGCGTGAAGATGACGCACGTACCCTATAAGGGAGTCGCCCCCGCGGTCAACGACCTTCTTGGCGGACAGATCACCATGATGTTTGCGACGGTGCCCACCGTGCTGCCGCACGTCAGGTCCGGCAAACTTCGCGCCATCGCTCTCCCGGCGCGCAAGCGCAACGCTTCGATCCCCGATGTGCCCACGTTCGCCGAACAGGGCGTGGTGGATTTTGAGGCGGTCACCTGGTTCTTGTTGATCGGCCCTGCGGGGATTCCAGCGGAAACGGTTGCAAAGATACGCGCCGATTCGATTGCAGCTTTACAGGATCCGGGAGTCCGCGAGAAGTTTCGCACCTTCGGGGCCGAGTCGCCGGCTGCGGGCGCCGAGGACCTCGATGCTTTCCTGCGCGCCGATCTTGCGCGCTGGGGAAAGGTGATACGCGCTGCCGGGATCAAGGCGGATTGAGTTTTGGCACACCCGCTGCGCGGCGCATCCTCGATTGTCGGCGTCGGCCTGGCCGGCCTGGGCGAAGCGCCCGGCTATAGCCATCTCGAACTGCTCAGCCAGGCTGCGTGCAGCGCCCTTGCCGATGCCGGCATGACCCTGCGCGATGTCGATGGCCTGTTCACGGCGAATTCTGTCAATTTCCTTCCCGTGCTGTCGACCGCGGAATTCCTGGGCATCCGGCCGGGCTACGTCGACGGCACCAACATCGGCGGTTCGTCATTCCTCGACTTTGCACTCTCCGCCACCTTGGCCCTGCAGTCGGGGCTGTGCAATGTGGCACTGATTTGCTACGGCTCGAACCAGCGCACCGCAAGGCGCTCGGTGGCGTTCTCCGACCCGCCGCCGTTCGAGATCGCCTACAAGCCGAACTACATGGTCGGCCCGTTTGCGCTGGCCGCAGCGCGCCACATGCACCAGTACGGCACTACCGTCGAGCAACTTGCCGAAGTCGCAGTGGCGGCGCGGGCATGGGCGCGGCTCAATCCGGACGCCTTTATGCGCGATGCGCTCAGCATTGCGGACGCGCGCGCTTCGCGCATGGTATGCGATCCGCTCACGGTGCGCGACTGCTGCCTGGTCACCGACGGCGCAGGCGCAATCGTCATGGTGCGCGCCGAGCGCTCGCGCGACTTACCGCAAAAACCAGTCTATTTCCTCGGCGGAGCCGCAGCCCTTTGGCACCGGCAGATTTCCTCGATGCCCGACGTCACGGTGACCGCCGCGACCGAATCCGGGCCGAAAGCGATGGGCATGGCGGGCGTTACGGTCGGCGAGGTGGATGTCGTGGGGATCTACGATGCATTCAGCATCAATACGATTCTCGCCCTCGAAGACCTGGGCTTCTGCGCCAAAGGCGAAGGCGGGCGCTTTGTCGAAGGCGGGTCCATCGCACCTGGAGGGCGACTGCCGGTGAACACCAATGGCGGCGGGCTGTCATGCGTGCATCCCGGCATGTACGGCATCTTCCTGCTCGTCGAGGCGGTAACGCAGTTGCGGGGAGGCGCCGGCGAGCGCCAGGTGCGTAACGCCGAGATTGCGCTGTGCAACGGCAACGGCGGCACGCTGTCCTCACAGGTGACGGTGGTGCTGGGCACCGAATCCGCCCTCTGACGTACACATGCTCGAACGTCTGTTCCGCCCGCGCTCCGCAGCGATCGTCGGCGCATCCACCGATCCGTGCAAGCCCGGCGGCATGCCGGTGCACTACTCGAAGCTGCGCGGGTACACCGGACTGCTCTATCCGGTGAATCCCGGCGCGTCCGAGGTGCAGGGGCTGCGCGCATGGCCTTCCGTAAGCGCAATCGGCGAACCGGTGGATTGCGCGGTGATTGCGGTTCCGGCCGCGCAGTCCATCGCGGCAATGCAAGACGTCGCGCTCGCCCGCGTGCCGCTTGCCGTAGTGTTTTCGGCCGGCTTCGCCGAGCTTTCCGAAGAAGGCCGCGTCCTGCAGGAGCAGATGCTGCGCGTCGCTCGCGAAGGCGGGGTGCGGGTGCTCGGTCCGAACAGCATGGGGGCGTTCGACCTCGCCTCAGGATTCGTCGCGACCTTCTCCTCGTCGTTCGAGCACCACGGCGGATCCGGATGGCCCACGAAGGGTCCGGTCAGCGTCGCGAGCCAGTCCGGCGCGGTGGGCGTGGACATCCTGGTGCGCTTGCGTGAACGCTCAATCGGTCTGGCGAAATGGGTCGCAACGGGCAATCAATGCGACGTCGATCTCGCCGACTGCATCGAATTCCTCGCCGCCGATGCGGACACGAGGGTGCTCGTGGTCTATGTGGAAGGCTGCCGCGACGGCGGTCGTCTGGCACAGGCGCTTGCCGCAGCCGCCGCAGCCGACAAACCGGTGCTGGTGCTCAAAGCCGGCACCTCTGAAGCGGGCGCCAATGCCGTGGCGTCGCACACCGCCTCGCTTGCGGCTTCTGACGAACTGTTCGGCGCATTGCTTGCGCGGCATGGCGCGGTGCGCATGCGCGCGCTGAACGAACTGATCGATCTCACCGCTGCCTGCTCGCGAGCGCAGCGTTTGGCGGCACCCAGCATCGGCCTCGTGTCGATATCGGGGGGTGTCGCGGCGCTGATGGCCGACGAGGCCGCCGGCGGCGGCCTCGAAATTCCGCCCATGCCGGCGCACGGCGAGCGCCGCATGCGCGAACTCGTCTCGTTCGCGGCGACCCGCAATCCAATCGACGCCGGCGCGCCTGCGATGGCGGACATGGCGCTGCTCGCCCGCTTCGTCGAGATCGCGCTGGAGGACGGCGGCTATCCGGCGCTGGTGTGTTTCCTGAGCCACCTGGGATATGTGGACCGGTTCTTCGATGAACTGCGCAGCCGCCTGGTGCGACTGCGTTGTCGATTTCCCGATCGTGTGATTGCGCTGGCGATTCTTGCGCCGCGGGAGCGCAGTGCTTTGCTCGAGCAGGACGGCTTTCTCGTGTTCGACGACCCGGCGCGCGCCGTCGCTTGCGTGGCCGCGTTGGCGCACGTCTCGGCGGCACGTCCGCACGCCGATCGATGTCTCGACGACGTTCCCGCGCTTGCGCCCTATTCGGGTCCGCCTATCGCCATGGCGACCGATGAGGCCGCGGCGCGCGCCGTCCTCGAAATCATCGGCATCCCGGTTGTTTCCGCGCGACTCGTGACCTCCGCGGCGCAGGCCGCCGATGAAGCGGCTCGCATCGGCGGCGCGGTCGCGCTCAAAGTGGCTTCGCCGGATTTGCCGCACAAGACCGAGTCGGGCGGAGTGATGCTCGGCGTGGCCGCGGCTTCGGCAGCGCAATGTTTCGATGCGCTGATCGCACGCGTGCGTTCCGCTCATCCGGCGGCAAACATCTCCGGCGTCCTGGTGAGCCCCATGGTGACCGGTGGCGTGGAGACATTTATCGGCGTGAAGGTCGATCCTGCATTGGGAGCCTTCGTCGCTTTCGGCATCGGCGGGGTGTTCGTGGAAGTCTACCGCGATCTCGCCTGGCGGCCAGCGCCGTTCGGACGCAGCGAAGCGCTTGCCATGATCCGCGAAATCCGCGGCTTTCCCCTGCTCGACGGTGCGCGCGGCCGCGAGCGCGCCGACCTGGGCGCACTCGCCGAGGCGCTCTCGCGCCTCTCGGTTTTCGCGGCGCGGCATGCGGCCGAACTCGAAAGTATCGACATCAACCCCTTCGTCGTGCACGCGCGCGGTGCGCTCGCGCTCGATGCGCTGATCGTGCCGCGCGCACCTGACTGAGCGGGCACAGAGCGGCCCGGGAAGCGCAGGGCTTGCGGGAGGGACAACCACGTGTATGGCGTGGTGACTCCTAAGCCGCGTGAGGCGGAACCATCGATGCTGCTCTTGCCGTTAATCAATCTCCCCCTTTCCGTTCAGTTGCAAGCAACTGAACGGAAAGGGGGAGACGAAGTTGAGGTCCAAATCTTCGCCAAATCTGCCAACACTAAACTTGTAACTGACTAATTATGCAGCCCGAAAGCCGTGCCGGTGCGGACGAGGCGCGCAGCGTTTGGCAAAGGGAAGTGCCCGGTGAAGACCATGGTGGCGGTGTCGGCGTAGCGCTCGCACAGTGCCAGGCGGGTGCGGGCGGATTGCAAGGGATCGGAGCAGAAGCGCGACGACAGCCCTGGATCGGCGAGCTGCACCGGCGTGTGCATCACGTCGCCGGCGAAGATCCCGTGCTGGTTGCGGTTCCTGGCGTGCAGCAGGCAGGCGCCAGGCGTGTGACCGTAGGCGGCTTCAAGGTGCACCCCGTCTTCGATCTCGTGGTCGCTCTCGACCAGAACGGCCTGCCCGGCTTCCATGACCGGCAGAACGCTGTCGGCGAAGGAGCCGTGATTCGGCACCGCCTCGCCCTTTGCGAGCGCCTCCCGATGCATTCGTTCCCAGTACTCGTATTCCCGGCGCGCGAAAAGGTAGCGCGCTCCGGGTAAGGTCGGCACCCAGTTCCCGTCGCGCAGCCGGGTGTTCCAGCCGACGTGGTCGGCATGCATGTGGGTGCAGAACACGAAGTCGATTTCCTCGGGCTTCACACCCGCACGCGCCAGCCTATCGAGGAAGTCGAATCGCTGCCGATGCCACTGCGGGCGCAGGGGCCGCTCTTTTTCGTTGCCGACGCAGCTATCTACCAGGATCGTATGCCGCGGGGTGCGCAGCACGTAGCTGTGAAAGCTCATCACCACGTTGTTCGCATCGTCGACAAAGGCGGGCCGCAGCCAGCGATTGGCCTGCAGGAGTTCGCTCGTGATCCCGGGCAGCAGAAAGTCGATGGGCGCGAAGGACCCTTCGCTCTCCACTACCCGAGTGACCGAGATGTCGCCGATCAGTTGCATTTGTCCGACGGGTGCGAGTCGACCAGGATGCGCTTGCCGTTCCTAACGCGGATGATGTAGGCGGCGAGCTCGGCGTCGTGGTCCCGGGCGAAGCAGATGTTGCCGCTCACGCCCGCGAGGCTGGTTTTCGCCAGCGCCTCGCGGATGGCATTGCGCTCCGCCTTGAGCTTTGCCGGGTCGCCGGTCACGCCGGCGCGCTTCATCGCATCGGCCAGAACGTACACGATGTCGTAGGCGGAGGCATCGACATGGTGCGCGCCGGCCTTGACGATGCCGCGCTTCTTGGTCTCATCGAGGAATTTTTTCTCGAACGCGCGGGTGCGCTCGTTGGCGTCCCACCAGTACCAGGAGACGTACATCGTGCCTTCGCCGTCCGCGCCAAGCAGTTTCACCACGTCCGGATCGGCCATCACCTGGGAGCCGATGATTATGCTCTGATGGCCCTGGCGGCGCACTTCGCGCATCACCTTGGCCGCGCCGGCTGGCAGGCCGGCGAACGCTATCACCGAGGGGCTCCTGCCCTTCAGCTTGGTGATGTGCGGCGCGAGATCGGCGGCTTCTGTGAGGTAGGCCTCGGGAGGAATCACCTGCTTCCAGCCGTTGGCTTCGAGGAGCTTCGGCATCCACGCCGAAAGAGCCTTGCCGACGAACTCGTCGCTCGGATAGATCACCACGGCGGTCTTCTGCTTGACCAGCTTCTTCGACTCGAGCGTCTTGAGCAGGCGCGCGAACTGCTTGCCTTCATCCTCGATGACCCGCCATGCCCATTTCATCTCCTTGGTGAGACCCGGCGCGGTGGCGGAGTTCGGGATCTGGACGATCTCCAGGCGCTCGCTGGTGGCGAATGCCACCTGGGCTTCCTGGCTGGAGTAGGGACCGATGATGGCGAGCGCCTTGACATCCTCGGCGAAGCGCTGAACCGCGATCTGGGCGTTCTTGGCGTCGCTCGCCGTGTCGAACTTGTCGAGGCGGATCTTGCGGCCGTTGACACCGCCGGCGGCATTGATCTCCGCCACCGCGATGTCCACCGCAACTTCCGTGGCCGAGATGGTCGAATATCGGCCGGTCTTGGGATAGGAGAGCCCGAGCACGAGTTCCTGCGCAGTCGCCGGGAGCATAAAGCTCGCAACTACGAGCATCGCAAGCATCTTCAGTTTCATGGTTCGACTCCTTTCATCTGGAAGACTTCAATGGAAACCAAAGCATGCATCGGCCAGGCGGTTACCGGTCTCTTCTTCGTTTGCGCTGCACGCCAACGCGGCGCGGCTGCGGTTCGGTGCTGATTGCGCGTCGCCGATCACCACGCAGAGCGCATGTTGCACGTGCTCCGGGAGGATTGCAATGCAGCCTGGGTCAAGATGGCGCAAATCCTAAACCGGACGAACTGGAACCAAAGAAGCTGGTCTTGCCGTTTATCGATCCCCCCTTTTCGTCCAGTTGCTTGCAACTGGACGAAAAGGGGGAGACGAATTTGGAAACCAAATCTTCGCTAAATTTGTCAACAGCAGACTTGGCCCTACGCGCGAAAAGCACAGGTCTGATTTGCCTATCGCTGTATGCTCTCTCGCATGATCGAACACCTCCCCGACATCGCCCTCGCCGCAGCGCTCGCCTGGGCCAGCGGCATCCGCTTATACGCGGTGTTGTTCCTGCTCGGATTGAGCGGATACGCCGAACTCATCGAACTACCGGAACGCCTTTCCGTTTTGGCTCATCCGCTGGTGTTGTCGGTTAGCGGCTTCCTGTTATTGGCCGAGTTTTTCGCCGACAAGATCCCAGGCTTCGACACCCTCTGGGATGCGGTGCATACCTTCATCCGCATTCCAGCCGGAGCAGCGCTGGCGGCGTCGGTGTTTGGCGCCGACAGTTATACTTGGTCCATCGCGGCAGGTCTGCTCGGTGGCGCCATCACGAGCGGCGCCCATTTCGCCAAAGCCGGCACGCGCACGCTCGCCAACACGTCACCGGAGCCGTTTTCGAACTGGACGCTCTCATTTACCGAAGACCTGCTGGTACCGGCCGGGCTGTGGATTGCTCTCACTTACCCGGTGGTGTTTCTCGGCGCGCTGCTGTTGTTCCTGCTGCTGCTGATCCTGCTGCTGCCGATGCTGTGGCGCGGCGTTGCGGCATTAGTTGCTGCGCTCAGAAGAACCGCTGTGTAGCATGCGGAAACGCAGCGGCTTTCCCCTGCTGGAGGACGCGCGGGCCCTCAGGCCGAACCCGGCTTGTAGACTCCACCGGTCTTGGCAGTCGGCTGTCCGGTGAAATCGAATTCCAGAATTCCCATCTGACGAAGAAAGTCCAAGCGGTCGTAATAGTCGTGAACCTCATGGATCTTATCGCCGCGGAAATGCAGGATCTGGATCCAGGGACACTCCACGTGACGGTTTGACGGCGGATTGCCGCGGTAGGGCTTGGTCTGGTCGCCGACAAGGGCCCCCTCCGTGATGATCACGTCCCCTTGCTGAAAATAGCGGTCGTACCGCGAGGTGAAATTCGGAAACGCCTCGAGTACCCGCACGTAGAACTCGCGCACTTCCTGTTTCGCGTGGAAAACCTTCGGGATCGTCATGTCGTGGTAGACAACGTCTTCGGTGTGAAGATCGAGGTAGTCCTCGAGCCGGAACGGCGGGGACCAGATCTTCTTGTACTCTTCGAACCATTTCTGGACAGAAGGTGGCGCCATTTGAATTCTCCCCCACGTTGAACGAATGCACGATTCTGAATGCGGCTCCGAGCTATTGTCAAATGCCGCGTACGGGGTGCGATTAGGGCTGTTCGTTGACGCATCACGGCCACCATGTTAGTTTCAGCGCGCCCGTTACCTCTTGGAGTTTCCATGCGCCGATTCCAGTCCTTTCTAGCCTTTTGCCTGTTCGCGTTGTCATGCGGTACCGTATTTGGCCAATCCTATCCGACGCAGCCGATCAGGCTGGTTACGCCATGGGCGCCGGGTGCCGCCAGCGAAGTGATTCTGCGGCTGGTCGGCGATCGCCTGGCTGCCGCCCTAAAGCAGCCGGTGGTGATCGAGAACAAGCCGGGGGCAGGCTCGACACTGGGCACCGACTACGTGGCCAAGGCTCCCCCCGATGGCTACACGCTGCTGGGGTCCTTCAATTCGGCGATCGCCCCCGGCCCGCTGATGTACAGCAAGCTGCCCTACGATCCGCTGAAGGACTTCTTCCATATCGCGCTGATCGGCGTCTATCCCCAGTACATGATCGTAAGGACGGATTCTCCGATCAAGTCCCTGCGGGAATTCCTGGCTCTCGTAAAAGCCAAACCGGGGGCCATCAACTACGCCTCGGCCGGCATCGGCACTTCAGGCTTTCTCGCCGCCGAGCTGCTCAAGCAGTCCGCGGGCCTGAACATGGTGCATGTTCCCTACAAGGGCCCGTCGCCTGCGATCAGCGACCTCCTGGGGGGACGCCTCGACATGGTGCTGACCGCCAGCGCGGCCGAGTTGGCACGCGCCGGGAAGGTCAGGATTTTGGCGGTCACCAACGACAAGCGCGTGCCGGTCTACCCGGATGTCCCCACGGTCCACGAAATCGTCCCGGGCGTGAAGGCGGTGTCCTATCTCGGCATATCGGCGCCTGCCAAGACGCCGCGGGCCATCACCACGCGCCTGGAGACCGAGATCATGGCCATCCTAACCAATCCTGAGATGATGGCGCGTCTCTCCGATCCGGCACTGGCGATCGCGCCCACGCCGCTTGGTTCGGAGAAATACCTGGCGTTCATCCATAACGAAATCCGGGTCTGGTCGCCGGTCATCAAGGCGGGCAATATCAGAGTGGATTGAATTCCCGGGGGCGCACGAAGGATCGACCCGTTCGAAGATATCCGAAACTGTCAGGGAGGATAGACAAGCCATGAAAGGAAAGGCAAGGGTCGCACTGCTGGAAAAGGCAAATGAGCCTTTACGCATCCGTGAATTTTCGATCCCGGAGGTCAAAGACGGTTGTCTTCTGGTGAAGACCGTGGCCTCGGGAGTCTGTGGCACCGATGCCCATTGCTGGCGGGGGCAGGTGAAGTTGCCGCTGCCGGTGATTCTGGGGCACGAAAGCGTCGGTACCATCGAGAAGCTTGGACCGGGCAGAAATGCGGACAGCATGGGAGAGCCGGTGGAGGAAGGCGACCGCATATTCTGGGTTGCGGGCCATCCCTGCAACAAGTGCTATGGCTGCGTCATCCTGAAGGACACCACGGCCTGTTCCAACCGCAAGTCCTACGGCACAAGCTACTCGTGCTCGGACTATCCCTACCTGGTCGGGGGCTATTCCGAGTATGTATTTCTGACTGAAAAGTCGTTCTTTTTCAAAGTCCCCGACTCGGTGCCTACCGAGGCAGCCATTTCCTTCGGATGCGGCTTTCCCACGGCGATCAAGGGATTCGAGATAATCGGCGGCGTGGGTCCCGGCAAGAGCGTATTGATTCAGGGAGCAGGCCCGGTCGGGCTATCCTGCGTGGTCATCGCAAAACTTTGGGGCGCGTACCCGATCACGGTGATAGGCGCGCCGCAGTCGCGCCTGGAGATGGCGCGCAGGCTGGGCGCTGACCAGACTATCGACATTACTCACCTCGATCGTCCGGAGGATCGGGTGAAGAAGGCGAGGGAGGTCGCCGGAGAGGTGGATCTCTGCATCGAGGCGACCGGGTTCCCCACTGCCGCCGCCGAAGGTGTGGAGTTGATCAGGACCAATGGAAAATACCTCCTGATGGGAGTGTTCTCGGACCTGGGTCCGGCACCGATCAATCCCAGCGTCATCCTGCGCAAGAATCTAAAGCTCTTTGGATCGGTTTTCTGGGAGCCGAGGCACCTTCACGAAGTGCTCCGGTTGCTATCGATCTACAACGACCGCCTGAAGCTCGAAGGCGCCGTAACTGCACGCTACTCTCTCGATGACACGACCCAGGCCCTGCATGACGTCGAGGCGTTCAAATGCGTCAAGGCGATCATCACACCCCACGCGGCCTGAGTTCGATATTAACGTCTCGAATAGGCTCGAGGCGCCGCGTGCTGCACCTTGACCATAGGCTTAGCGCTTAACGGTCGAGACCTCTGCCGGTCGGCCGGCCTTTAGCGCCTGTCCTCTTGCCGCGCGGCGCGTTTCGCGGGCGAGCAGCAAGCCGCCGCCCGCCACTCCAGCGAGTTCGAACCACACCGCGCCGTCAAACGCATTGTCGGGCAGGATCATCAGGAACGCGACGATGGCGGCGGCGATCCGCGTCGCACCGGACAGCGGCCGGACGAGAAAACCGCTGATCGCACCCGAGCCGAGCCAAACTGCACCGGTGGTGGTGATGAGGGATATCACCACCTTGGCGGGTTCGCCGTAGAAAAGCAGCGCGGGCGACCACACGAACAAGAATGGCAGCACGAAGATGGGCCAAGCGAGCCGGCATGCCGTCCATCCCACCCGCATAGGGTTCGCCTGGGCGATGTGCGCGGCGGCGTAAGCGGCCATCGCCACGGGCGGTGTGATCATCGAAAGGCAGCCGAATATGAACACGAACATGTGTGCTGGCATCGGCTCCACGCCGAGTTTTATCAACGCCGGTGCAGCAAGCACGGCGACCAGGAGATACACGCCGGTGGTCGGCAGCCCCATGCCGAGCACGATGGACATAAAGGCGACTACGACGAGCAGCAGCGGCAGGCTCTGCTCGCCGACTCGGACCAGGGAAAGCGACATGCCGAGGGCGAGCCCGGTGATGTTGAGAAGCCCGATGACGACCCCGGCAATGGCACAGATGACCACGATATCGACCGCTTCGCGGCCGGTCTGGACCGCTGCGTCAAGCGCATTGCGCCAGGTGAGCCGCTCGCCGCGATACCCCATCCACGCCGCGAACGGCGCCAGCGCTACGGTGCCGATGAGGACCGACGCCTCGGCTTCCATGTTGATGCCGACCATGCAATAGAACATCACCACAAAGGGCACGACGAAAAGCCAGCCGTCGCGCATCACGCGCCCAATGCGCGGCAGCGTTGACGGATCGAACCCGCCGATTCCGCGCCTCGCCGCCTCGGCGTCGACCTGCATGAACACCGAGAAGTAATACAGCAGTGCCGGCATGATGGCGGCGATTGCGACCTCGGCGTAGCGCACCTGGAGCGTGTCGGCCATGAGGAAAGCCGCCGCGCCCATCACCGGCGGCATGATCTGGCCGCCGGTCGAACCCACGGCCTCGACCGCCGCGGCCATGGTTGCCGGATAGCCAAAGCGCTTCATGTTCGGGATGGTGATGACCCCGGTCGACATGGTATTGGCCACCGCGCTTCCCGAGATGGTTCCGAACAGTGCCGTGGCGCAGACTTCCACCTTGCCGGGCCCGCCCCGATAGCGGCCGAAAAGCGACATCGAAAGGTCGTTGAAAAACTGCGCACCGCCGCAAGCCTGCAGCACGCGTCCGAAAAACATGAAAAGAAGAACCGTGGTGCAGGCGATCATCAGCGGGGCGCCGACCATGCTCGAGGTGTCGAGAGCGAGGTAAGGCAGCAACCGGGCAAGCGACACCTTCTTCGATTCCCACAATCCGGGCAACAAAGGTCCAACCATCGCGTACGCGAAGAAGACCGCGAACACCAGCGTTAGCGGGAATCCTGCCGTGCGCCGGCAGACGTCCACAAGCAGCACGAGCAGGATCACCGAAAGCGTGATCGCTTCGGTAAGATGCGAAAGGACGTCCCCCTGGAGCACCGGATAGCGCCAGGCAAGCCATGCACCCGCGATGAGCCCGAGCAACGCAAGCGCGTATGCGAGCAGACCCGGCTTCGCGAGGCGCGAATAGGCGATGAAGAACACCAGCGCGAGTACCGCGGCGAGAAACTGTTCGGTGTAGACCAGGATGCCGAACCGCGTCGGCAGGTCGAGGCCCCAGAAAATCGCGCCCGCGATGATCAGGCCGCCGGCGAGATCGCCGGCGACTCTGACGGTCTTTTCAGCTCCCGTCACGATAGTGGACGTAACGGCAGGAGTCTATTTTTTCCCGGGCCACATGCCCTTGGACCGGTAAAATCGGATCGCGCCCGGATGGTAGTCGACGCCAAGGGCTTTGCTCATGAGCGACGGATCGAACTCCTTCCAGAGCGGGCTCGAGTCCTTGAGCGGCTGCGGGTTGGAGAAGAGGGCTTCAGTTACTTTCGCCACCACATCGTCCTTCACGTTCTTGTTCACCCAGAGGGTGTAGTCGAACACGACCATCTTGGTCGGTACGGCGATTCCGGTGGTTCCAGGCCCCGGCTGATAGTTGACCACATAGCTGAAGGGAATGAATTTATGGAGCGCCGCCACAGCGCCGGCCGAATCGTCGAAAGGCAGATACCGCACGCTGCCCAGGGCGACCTCCCACTCCTTCAACTGCGCCGAGCCGACGGTGGCGATGCTTCCCACGGTCTGCTGCTGCTTGAACGCGTCGAACATCCGTGGAAACGACGGGACAGGAACCTGCCGGATATCAGCGGCGCTCAAACCCGCGTTGGCAAGAAAGCCGTCGATGAGCACGCGGCCCAGCGGATTGCCGGTAAATCCGTACGGCACCGGCTGCCCCTTCATGTCCTTGAGCGAGCGGTATGGACTGTCGCCCTTGACCACCAGGCCGGTATACCAGGGGACGAGCCGCGCAGCCATACGCAGGTCCGGGTTCTTGCGGCCCTCGATTATGGCCTTGCCTTCGATCAGGTAATGCAGTTCCACAATATTGGAGATACCGAAATCTATATCGCCCGCATTGACGAGCGGCGCGTATTGCGCCGCGCCGGCCATCGGCTGGGTTCGCATCTGCAAGCCCGATTTGTCCGACACCACTTTCGCGATGCCGATGGAGAGCTGGCTGGTGGCGCCGATCTGAGTGGTACCGAGGCCCACGATTTGCGCAACGGCAAGATTCGGGAATATCAAAGCGAGTGCAAGACATATCAGACGTTTCATGCGGTTCTCCTCCATTGATTGACTTCAAACTTTCCGGCAGGGTCGACTTCTGAACAGGGCGCGCCCTTGCCGCCGGACAGCGCTTTGCCGGGGGGAAAGCCCGGCGACGCGCGGAAATCTAGCCCGTCTTTCCCGCTTCTGCGGCCGCTATGGACTCCCAATGGGTTGCTGCGTCCCGCGCCTTCCACCACGGCTCGATATTCAGATCCTGGCAGATAATTCCGGCCGCGTTATAGCCAGGCGCTCCGGTGATATTGCCGCCGGGATGGGTGCTCGCGCCGCAAATGTACAAGCCCTTGATGGGGGTGCGGTACTGGCTGCACTCCGGAAACGGGCGTTTATCGAGTATCTGATTCTCGCTCAGTTCGCCACACTGGACGTCCCCGCCGTGCATGTTGGGCAGGTGCCGTTCATTATCGATCGGCGTCACGCCAAACTGAGCCACGATGTTGTCGGGCGTGAGGTTCTTGGCATAATGTCTCAGGCCGTTTGCCAGGCGCTCGGCGAACTCGTCGCGGATCTTGTCCCATCGATCCCTGCCGCCTTCTTCCTCGCACAGGTTGCCGGGCGCTATCTGCCAGAAGAACGCCGTGCATTTCCCGGGCGGGGCCTGAGTGGGATCGTGCATGGCAGGCTGCGCCCCGATCAGGTTTACCGAGCGGGGAAGACGGCGGGCATTGCAGGTTTCGTAAAGCCCCTCGATATCCTTCATCCCGTCCACGCCGATGATCATGAGCCACGCACGGTCAACCTCAGGTTCCCAATCCGCGGCCTTCCAGTAGATGCGCTCGTTCAGCGCGAAGTGCACGGTAAACACCGGGACTGTGTTTGAATATTTGAAGTTGTCCACCTTTTCGGCGAACTGGGGCGTCAGATTTTCCCGCCCAACCATATCCAGGAACGTCTGATTGGGATTCACGGTGCTGCTGACGAACTTGCGGGCGCGGAATTCCCGTCCATCCGCGGTGCGCACACCGACGGCCCGGCCGTTCTCCACGTGGATCCTTTCAACCCCCTGGCTCGCGACGATGTGGACACCGGACTTGACCACCATCTTGTGCAGGGTATGGGCCAGTGTATGGCTCGTTCCCTTGGCCATCTGCGTGTTGACGCCGGCAACAACAGCGGCCGGAATGAACATCCCCAGTCCCTTGGAGTCCGACTCGTATCCACGGATAACCGAGACGAAGGTGAACATGCCGCGCACCACCTCGTTCTCGAATAACTTGCACGCGGCCTGATTGATCGACAGGTTCGACCACTCCAGGTACTGGCGCCCCGGCTCGCTGCGCTCCAGGATTGCTTTTTTCTTCTCGAACGGAACGGGTGGCGAGTACACCTCGGGCAGAAAGATGTCCCGCGCCATTCCGAGAAATTTCTTCTGTGTCTCGAGATAGGTCTTGGCATCTTTGGCAGAAAACCGTGCAATGGACGCAGCCGTTTTTTCCGACTCGGTGGAGTACCAGAGGAGCGCCTTGTGATCGCGGGTCAGCAGGGCCACCGAAACCGGCAGTCGGATGTATTGCTGGCCCAGTTCGGCAAGGCCGAGATCCTTGTACCACATCAGATCGGCAACGCCGCGATGGTTGACGGAGTGCGCGTTATGCCAGAAACCGGCCCGCGCTCCCTCGTGCGCATCGAGCCCGCCTCCGATCTCGAGCTGGCGCTCTACAATCAGTATCTTCAGGCCGGCCTTGGCCAGATAGCCGGCGTGGATCAAGCCGTTGTGCCCGGCTCCAATGATGATGCCGTCGTATTCCTTATTCATCTGTCAACTCCGCGCAAATGGGTACAAGGTCAAGATTCGAATCATCAGCCGATCAACTTATGGCGATGGATCGCGTGTCTGCCCGCGCCAGCTTAAGTCGGCGGTCTACTTCTTGGTTCCCAGCAGGTCTTTCCACTTTTCCCTGATCTGCCGTTGAAGCTCCGGACTTGCTTCCGCCACCGGCGGAAAAGCGTCCCGGTACTCGTAAGTCCGGCAGGCATCGATGACGGCGCGGGAGAGATACGGCACGTCCTGATCCATGGTGGTATTGATCGCATCTATCTTGGTGCCAAAGAGCCTCTCCAATATCTGGATATCGCGAGCCGGTTCGCATCGCGTTGAAACGGCCCACATCACATCGGTGAGATTCGACGGGTCGATGTCATCGTCCACCACAATGACGTATCGGCCCATCCAGTATCCCACGGGGCACTGCGAAGCCATGAGTCCTACCTGCCGGCCGTGACCCTGGTATTGCTGTCGAACGGAGATCACCAGCAGCGCGCGGCCTCCTCCCACTTCGTCCGCCCAGCAGGAGACGATGCCGGTCATTCCGGCTTTTTCCAGCGCATCATGCAGGAGCGCCGAACGTATCACCGTCTTGGAATACGCATAGTCGTGCGGGGGCCGTCCAGGCGGAGATCCCAGGATGATGGGATTGTTACGATGGTAGATGCGTTCCACTTCAAACACCGGTTGGGGTACATCGTTAGCGGAGTAGTAGCCAAGGAATTCGCCGAACGGGCCATCTCTCTTGATGTTGCCGGGACGGCAAAAACCTTCCAGTACGATTTCCGACCCCGCCGGCATCGGCAGCCCCGTCAGCTCTCCGCGGACGACCTTTGCCGGTTCCCCCATCACGGCGCCGATGTAGTTGTATTCGCTCATGCCAACGGGGAGCTCCACGCCGGCGTACAGAAACAAGAGCGGATCATGGCCGACAGAAGCGACGACCGGGAACGGCTTGCCGGCTTGCCAATACTTTTCCATGTGCAGGCGGCCATGATGGTTGGGCGCCAAATACAAGCCCGTGGTGCGTTGGTCGTGCACCATCAGTCGGTAGGTGCCGACGTTGACCCAGCCGGACTCCGGATCCTGCGTAATAACGGCATCCCCCGTGCCCATATATCTTCCGCCATCGCCTTCATTCCACATCGGTGCCGGGAACTCGAGCAGATTGACTTGGTTGCCGGTCTTGATGTTTTCCAGGATGGGTCCTGAGTCCACATACTGCGGCGGAAAATCGTTGGCTCGGGCCGACCACTCAGGTGATTTCTTCCGCAGCATCCCCACCAGTTCCGGCGTGCTCAGATTCGTGGGCAGGCGCAGTGTTGCCGCCAAGCGCGCAGGAGTGCCGGTGGTTCCGGTCACGACCCGGAAACCGGATGGGTAGTCAACGATATCGTCAAACAGAAGGCAGGGTCCGCGTTGCCGACTATTTATTTCCGAGATGCACCCCAGTTCGAGGTTCCAGTGAGCGTTGCGTACGTGTTTTAGCTCGCCCAGTGCCTCCACTCTATCGAGCCAGTCGCGCAAATCCTGTGCGGGAGCCCGCGTAGGAGCATCTTTCTTCGAAACAGTTCTTCCCTGCATTGCTTCCTCGTAAGTGGCTGTCGCTGGCAAACAGTACCGCGATTGTTTAGCTGCCGATATATCGGCCCGTGGACCAATCCCTATCCTTCTTCGCGTCGGTCAAACTTTCGATGCGGACGCAAAAGGGGTTGGCCGGTACGCGGACGCGCTTTGGCTTTGGGGAAGCGCGTCCAAATGTCCAGCCGAGTTTTGCGCCGCCGCCCGCCTTACTGCGGTTTCATCCCTGCCGCTTTGATTACTTTCCCCAGCTTGTCCGACTCCGCCTTGACGTAGGCGAGGAACTCCGCGGGAGTGGAACCTACCGGTTCGAAGCCGATCCTAGCGAGTCGATCGAGGACGACTGGGTCCTTTAGCGCCTTCACGATCTCGGCATGCAACCGCCCGCTGATCTCCCGCGGCAGCTTCGCCGGGGCCACCATGCCAAACCAGGCGACGATCTCATAGCCGGGCAGGCCCGACTCTGCAATGGTCGGAACATCGGGCAGTTGCCGATCGCGCTTTGCCGTGGTGACCGCAACAGCGCGGATCTTGCCCGAGCGAACGAAATTGATCGCTGCAGGAATGTTGTCAAAGGTCATGTGGATTTGCCCGCCAATCAAGTCCTGCAGCGCAGGCGCCGCGCCCTTGTAGGGCACCTGCCGCAGCTTTGTGCCCGCCATCTGGTTGAACATCTCGGCGGCGAGGTGGCCGGTTGCTCCGAATGCCGGCGTACCGTAGTACAGCGGCGTGGGCGAAGACTTCGCCAGTTGGATCAGGTCATTCACTGTCTTCACCGGCACGGCGGGATTTACCACGATGACGTTGCCGGAGGTGGCAACGAGCGAAATCATGGTGAAGTCCTTTTGCGGGTCGTAGGGCAGGTTCGCGCGCATGAACGGTTGCGTCGCCAGCGTGATTCCCGACATCAACAGCGTGTAACCGTCGGGCGCCTGTCTCACCACGTATTCTTCGGCGATGCTGGTCGAGGCTCCGGGGCGGTTTTCGACGATCATCGTCTGACCAAGGAGATCGCCCAATTTCACGCTCACTGCGCGCGCCAGCAGGTCCACGGTGCCGCCCGCGGCGGCGGGCACGATCAAGCGGATGGTGCGCGATGGCCAAGTCTGCGCCTGGACCGGCGCGGCGGTGCCGGCAATTGCGAGTGCTGTCACAAACGTGACGAGGATTCGGTACATGGCTTGTCTCCTTGAACTGCACGGCCGGAAAACAAACCGGCCGTCTCCTCCATAAGAAAAGCTTCTGCTCGATTAACTCTCGAGTCACAAGCGACCCCAAAAGCAATTACCGCTTGTCGCAATATATCAACGCCCACGCGTTTGCACCAGCAAAGGCCGATCTGCAAGCGGTGCCGTCACTCCGAACCCGCGCGGCTTGTGCGTCGCAACAGATCTGGTCCATGCCGCCTCGATCCTCCATCTAAGCTTCTAACTGCTGTTGCGACGTGATCGGGCGCCTGCGCTTATAGGATATCGCGATGCGAGTTGGCCCATTCGTATGTGCTGGCGTTTTGCCACTTGGCCAGCAGGATCGCCGGCGCCTCCCGATACAATTCCGTACATTTGAGATCTCGGCAGCAAGCCACCGATCACGGGCGGAAGCTGCATCACCGCGTGCGCCTTCGGAGAAATCGCCGATGCTGGCGCAATTGCAATCTGTGTCCGTCGTAGGATATACGCTTGACACTTGAACAGCTCAAACAGTATGGTGCCAATATCCCAGGTGCTAGTTTTGACCCACTGTAATTTGGGCAACGGTTATCAGGGGCTGTCTTAATCAAGGCGCTGTTCTCGGTGATGTTTGCGCAGTGGATGGCGGAACGTGAAAACCGAACCTGCCCCGGTGTAAGGCCGAATGCTCCACTGTAGCGTCGTAAATGGTTTCCAACTGACCCGTCTGCCTGGCCCGATAAAAGGCGCCGTGCTCTGAACCATACTCGAATGCGTCACTTATAGAAACGACAGCAGAAATCAAGGAGACTTGAAATGATCGAACCCTATCTTGCAATTGCCGTGCAGTCCAAGACCTACGGGTGCACCAACCGGGACGACATCAAGAAGAACATGGCGAATCTCTTGCCCCAGATCGAGGGTTGTCTCTACATGGGGGACGTCCTCTATCCCACCAAGCTGGTCGTACTTTCCGAAGGCGCCATTCAGGGCTTCTACGACGAACACAGCCGCATGGACCACGTGGAAGCATGCCGCAAGATCGCCATCACGCTGCCGGGGCCGGAGAGCGACCAACTGGCCGAAATCGCGAGGAAGTTCAAGGTATACCTGGTTGCGCAGGCCAAGGTGATCGAGCCCGAGATTATCAAGGACAGATTCTTCAACACTTACTTCATCATCGACCCGGACGGCAATATCATTCACAAACACCGCAAGGGAAGAGTTTTTACGCCGGAGAGCACGACAACTCCCTGTGACGTATACGACGTCTGGAAGGAAAAAGTCGGAAGCGGCCTGGATGCGTTCTATCCGGTCTGCGACACCCCGATTGGAAGAATCGGGACCATGATCTGCTACGAAGGCTATTTCATGGAGACCGGCAGGATGCTCGCGCTCAACGGCGCGGAAATTCTTTGCCGGGGAGGGGATTTGGAGCACCATACGAACATCGGCGTCTGGGAGGTGATGAACCGGGCCCACGCGCTCAATAACTCCTGCTACATGGTCGCCGCCAATAACGGGCCGAAATTCCACACGACCGACGAAGCCATCCCATCCCGGACAGGCGCCACCGGGTCGGACAGCATGATCGTCAACTACCGGGGGCAAATCATGTCCCGGGTCAGCAGCCCGCATATTTCGTATTCGGCCGCGGTCATCAATATCGAGGAACTGCGGGTTTTCCGGACCAAGAGCTTGATCAGTCTGCTTCCCCAAATACCGACCGAACTATTCGGCGAGCTGTATCTGGAGGCGGCCAAGAAATATTCCTGGCCGAAGAACCTGTTCACCAAAGACGCACCACCGCTGTATCCCGAGCGGAAAAAGTTCCTCAAGCAGAAGATCAACGAGATGATCGAGAAGGGCCTATACGTACCGCCGGAAGGGTTCAAGCCGGAATAGCCGCCGATTGATCCGGGGTCGCACTGAGAATAGATTTTTGCCGGACATCAACAATTCAAGGAGAGAAAATTGGCCAAACAAGCGAACAATCTGAAGCCCGTCAAGGGCGGATACGACCTGAGGGCGGTAAAGGATCTGCGTGACTGGATCGAATTGCTCAAGGCCGAGGGGGATTTCCGGGAGGTCAAGGCCAAGGTCGATTGGGATTGCGAGCTCGCCACGATTGCGCGTCATTGCATGTCCGCGAAGAACGGCCCCGCACTGCTGTTCAGCAATATCAAGGACCACGAAAAGACCTGGTGCAAGAAGCTATTCACGAATTCCGTCGGGTCCTACGACCGCTTCAAGATGGCAGTCGGCCTGCCGAAAAGCTCCGACCTGAAGACACTGGTTATCAGGATGCGCGTAGCGTACAGCAGGAGCATCCCGCCCAAAATCGTATCGAAGGCCCCGCTGAAGAAGAACATCCTCAAGGGTAAGGACATCAACGTTTTCGACATTCCCGTCCCCAAGTGGCACTCGTGGGACGGCGGCCGGTTCATCAATACGTTCAGCCCCGTGATCACGCGCGACCCGGATAGCGCGCGCTACAACATGGGAATCTATCGCGGCATGAATGCCGACAAGAATCACATCGCCAATCTGTTGGCGCCGTCACAGGGATGGGGCGAGCACTTCTCCAAAATGAAGGGGCGGCGCGAACCGATGAAGGTGGCCTATGTGTACGGATGCAACCCCCTGCTCACGATTCTGGGCGCCAGCGCCATGCCGCGTCTGGTCAGCGAATACGACGTTTACGGCGGCATCGTTGGCGAGCCGCTCGATCTCGTGAAATGCGAGACCAGCGACCTGTTGGTTCCGGCATCGGCCGAGATGGTGATCGAGGGGACGATCTCCTTTGACCCGAAGGACTACATGATGGAAGGGCCGTTCGCCGAACACTGTGGCTACTACGGCGGCGCTTCCTCACCCAAGCCGACCACGAAAATAGACTGCATCACTTTCCGCGACGACCCGATTTACCAGGGTTCGTGCGAGAGCATCCGACCCGGCTGGCCCACAGAAGATGCTTACATCACGTCGCTTTCCAGTTCGGCGCTGGTCTGGAACCACCTGGAGCAGGCGGGAGTGACCGGGGTGACGGATGTGTGGATGAACCTGGACGGGCCGTTCTTCATGATTTACGTCCAAATCCGGCAGAGCTACCGGCACCAGGCAAAACAGGTCGCCTCCGCGATCTGGGGTATGTCATTTGCCAACTGGGCCTTCAAGAACGTATTCGTTGTGGAGGAAGACATCGATATACGCGATCACGGCCAGCTCGAGTGGGCCTTCTGCACGCGGGTCAATCCGGGGATGGGTGATATAACCATTTTCGACAACCATTTCGGTTCGGTGCTCGATCCGAGCACTCCCTTCGAGGAGCGCGATCTGGGCAAATTCGGTTCCGGCAAGTGGGCGCGATGTTTAATTGATGCTACGCGCAACTGGGATCTCGGATTGCGCCCGGCTTGGAACAACCAGGTGTTCCCGCCCGTCGTTGTGCTTTCCAAGGAAGAGGAAGCTCTGGTCGGGCGCCGCTGGGATGAGTACGGGCTGACGGGAATCAAGTACGAGCCGCGGATGGAGATCGACAAGAACGAGGAGCTCAAGCAGCGATACTCCCTGAACGCGAGGCCGACGCCCGAGAACCTCAAGGACTAGCGGCGCGGTGCAAGAGATCCCGAAAGTACGCTCGGGGGCGCGGATGGGGTAGCGTTTTCACGAAGGCAGAATAGAAAGTAAATTCTGCAAGTGGTCCTGGAACCGACCTGGCGCAGGTCGGTTCCAGCACGCCATGGGAGAAGTGTTCCGGGAAACGCGGAAATAGTTCGGGTCACGAATACGCCCGATGCAGGCAGCACGCACGCACCAAGCGCGTGTGCAGGCAATTTCGGGCTTCTTCGAAGAAAATTCGCGATTTCATCGAGATGCGTAATGCATCCTGCTGCTGGAACCGGAAAGATCGCGTGCCGCAGTACCGCATGGAACTTGCTCGTCACGTTCCGATGCTCATATTGCTCGCGTGTCCGGCAGTCTTGCATTTCCCGATCCTTCGATGCATGATTGAATAGATGCGCTAGCACTAGCCAGACGCACTAAACCGCCGTACGCGTATCGAATCCTTTGAACCAGATCACCCAGAGAAACAAGGAGGAGCAAATGGAAGGGGCGAAGTACGACGCTTTGATCATCGGTGCCGGGCACAACGGGATGGTGTTGGGATGCTATCTGGCCAAGGCCGGGCTGAAGGTTTGCGTCATGGAGCGTCGCCTCGAGGCAGGGGGGGGCTTGAGCACCGAGGAGATCACGATTCCGGGGTTTGCGCACAATCTGCATTCGTATTTCCACGACACCATCAACATCATGCCGGCCTACCAGGACCTGGAGCTGGAGAAGTTCAACGCCCGCTACTACTTTCCTCCCGTACAGGCCGGCTTGATCCTGCCCGATGGTCGCGCACTGTGCATATACAACGATCTGGACAAGACCTGCGAGAGCATTGCGCGCTTTTCGGCCAAGGACGCGAAGAAGTGGCGCGAGATCGTGGAGAACTACAGCGAGTTCTGTTCCACGGTGATCATTCCGGCGCTCTACAGTCCGCCTTCGCCGCCTTCGGAGCAGATCGTGATCATGGAGGGTTCGCCCGAAGGCATGGAATGGCTGCGGCTGATGCGCATGAGTCCGCGTGAAGTGGTCGACGAGTGGTTCGAGAACGACCATGTCAAGGCCCTGGTGCTGCACCATCTGCCGTTTCCGCGGGGCATTCTGCCCGACTACGCCGGCATCGGCACGGTGGTGCCGCTGGTGGTGAGTCAGGTGGAGCACTCGCAGATGGCGCTGGGGGGCTCGCACATGACCGCGCATGCGCTGTGGCGGGCGCTGCTGAGATACGGGGGCGAGACCACCTCGCTCACGCATGTCGAGAAGATCCTGATCGAAGACGGCAAGACGGTGGGTGTGCGTACGGCCGAAGGCAAGAACTACCTGGCCCCGATCGTGGTGAGCACGGTCGATGTCAAGCAGACCTTCCTCAAGATGGTGGGCGAGGAGAACCTGGAGCCGGGGTTTGTCGACAAGGTGAAGGGATTCCGGCTGGACGAGTTTTCCGTGTTCTGTGTGCACTTGGCGCTGCGCGAGGCGCCCAAGTTCAAGACCGCGCGGGGTGCGGGCAACGATGACATCAACCGCTCGTTCCGGCTCAACATCGGATTCGATACGCCGGACGACTATACCGAACTGGTGTCCGAAATTCGGCTGGGCAAGTTGCCCGAGAAGCTGGCCTTTACTGCGAGCGTGCCGACCTGGTTTGATCCCTCGCAGGCCCCCGAGGGCTACCACACGATGTTTCTGTGGCAGCTGGCGCCCTACCGCATCAAGGGGGCCAAGTGGGAGGATGTGAACGACGAATATGCCGAGCGCTGCATCGCCAAGCTGCGCCAGTACGCGCCCAACATCACCAAGGACAACATCATGGGGGTGGGCACGCAAACGCCGGTGGACATCTCCAACCGGATCATCAACATGGCCGAGGGCGGGGTGTTCATGGGGCGGATGAACTTTGCCCAGATGGAGCATTTCAGGCCGCTGGCGGAACTGGCCCAGTACAGGACCCCTATCAAGGGGCTGTACATGGCCGGGGCGTGCATGCATCCGGGGGGCGGCATCATCGCCGGTCCGGGGGTCATAGCGGCCGATGTCATCCTCGACGATCTGCAGCGCCCGAAATGGTGGGAAAACAAGTAAGGCCCGTTCATTAACCGAAAAGAGAACAATCAGTGATCACAATCGACAACAGTTTTCTCGTGGACCGGCCTGCTGGCGATGTCTACGACGTATTCAGCCAGATCGTCAACATCGCCTGGGCTTTCCCCACCGTTCGCGAGGTGAATGTCGTCGACGACGACCACGTGAATATCGGTGTGGTG